>JAFLRN010000008.1 GCA_022511385.1 Acetatifactor sp. | reverse complement strand
TCGCTGTCGCGGCTTTCGCCGAGTGCATGCGCAAGCGCCTGCGTTCGGCTCAATGCTCGCGCAAACGAGGCGGCGCTCCGCTGAACTAACTGCCAACTTCGACTAAGGTGCGAAAGTACCGCATCTAAGTCTGCGTAGGCAGTGGATTTCATCTCCGCTAAGGGCGCCTCTGTATTGTTGGCCCAGGGCACGCCCGGCGCCCGGCGCCTGTTGCTGACAATGACTGCCCGGCGCTAATGATCTGCAGGCGCGAATGATCCGGCAGGCGCGAATGATCCGGCAGGTGCAAATGATCTGTCAGATACGATATAGATAATGAGGGTAACCATGTTGGCAAAACTTGCTCATAACAGAAAAAAGCTGGCTCTCATCAGCGATATACATAGTAATTACAAAGCGCTGGAGGCGTTCCTAGCCTTTCTGGAGGAAAATCCTGTGGACGGTATCATCTGTCTGGGGGATTATGTGACAGACGGTCCCTATCCAGACCGCACTCTTGCGTTGGTCCGCAGGATGCAGGAGCGCTGGCCATGCTATTTGATACGGGGCAACCGGGAGGATTACCTGTTGGATAATCTGGATAATCATCGGGGGTGGAAGCCCTCCTCCAATACCGGTGCCTTGCTTTATACGTTAATGCACCTCAGTGAGGAGGAACTGGCTTTCTTGGGCTCTCTTCCCACGGAGCGGGAGATTTTGATCGAGGGCTGTCCCACCCTGTACATATGCCACGGCGTCCCCGGCCGTGTCCGGGGAAATGTGATGACGGAGCAGGGGCTGCGGGATCGGGCTCTGGGGGAGCTTCCCGGTCGTTATCTTCTGGGGGGCCACAGTCATCACCAGGAGCTGTACCGCAAGGGGGAAAAGACATATATCAATCCTGGTTCCCTGGGTCTTGCCATCGATGGGGTGGGCAGGCGTGCACAGTTTGCAATGCTCACAGAGGACTCCCATGAGTGGCAGACCGAATTTTTCTCCATTTCCTATGATGTGGAAGGATATTTGAAGGATTTCAAGGACAGCGGTGTGGAAGAAATGGGGATGACTCTGAGCAAGGCCGTCCAAAAGAGCCTTGTCACAGGCATCAATTACTTCTATCAATGTGTGATGGAAGTAATGGGAGAAGCCTCAAGAATGGGAGTCCGTGATTTTGGGCAGGTGCCGGAAAGTTTCTGGAAGCAGCTGGAGGATGAATTTGAACTTTGAGCTTTTCTTCGGCGGTCATATTTCATGACATTGCCGCATAATATGATATGGGACACGAATGCCATTCAAATATGGGGATACTCTCTGCCCAGATGCTTCAGGATGATGTCGCGGCTGGAGCAGCGCAGGGCGCCGGCAAGGCCCTTCAGGCGCCGGATCCTGTCGTCCTCGCCTCTGGAGGAATAGTATTCGGCCAGCTTATAGTAGGTGTGGCTGATATCGGTGCCGGTGTCCACTGCAAATTCCATCAGGACGCAGGCTTCCTCAGGATATCCCGCCTCTATCAGCACATCAGCCCACTTTTGCAATGTGCGGACCAGTACCGTATAATTTTGGTCATATTCTGACAGAGCAGTGATGTTGGCAGTGCCGTATTCCAGCTTCAGGTCCGTGTTGGTATAGCCGGTCAGGTTCACGATCTTTTGTGCCGTAAGGGATTCCAATGTCTCAATGCACTCAGTTACTACGCGATCCTGCTGAAGAATGTGGGTGGGAAAGGACTCCAGGGGGATGGTGATATACTCCAGCCCATCCAGGGACTTGCGGCGGACAGAGTTAGCCCTATGCTCCCGCGCCCAGAATTCAGACTCCACCCGGGACTTGAGTTTGTTCTGACGCTTTACATTATGGGCGATGAGTATTACAATAATAAGTGAACTTGCCAAAAGAGCTATATTCATTTATAATATCCTTTCAGAGTTTTTAATGTACTTACAGCCATATAAAGGCAGTTAGGAGCGGATCTATGTTTAATATGAACAGCAACAAAAATAAAAGACGCTTGTCGGCTGTGATCATTGTGATTCTCGTACTCTTTATGATCATACCTACTTTAACATATTTTTTGTCTTAGTTCAAGAAATTAACCTGTAAACCGCTAACTCCAAAGTCGTGGAAAGGAGTGGGAATTATGGTGAAAAAATGGTCATTGAAAGGAATATTTTTCACTCTTTCAGCCATCTGTCTGTTGACTTTCAGTACCGTGACCCGGGCTCAGAGTGAAAAGACCATACATAACGGCATATATGCAGGACAGATCGATCTTTCCGGTATGACCGAGGCCCAGGCGTCCGCTGCGGTGGAGAAATTTATCACTCAATTAAGTCAGGTGGAAATTACTCTGCTGGCCGCAGAGGGCAATCAGGTGGTGGTGACAGCTGGGGAGCTTGGGCTTTACTGGGCCAACCCTGACCTGGTATCCGCGGCAGCACAGCTTGGTACCCATGGCAATATAATTGAGCGCTATAAGCTGCTGAAAGACCTGGAACACGAAAACAAGATTTATCCTATTCTTCTTGCTTTTGACCTACAGACTATCAATGATATCCTGATCAAAGAGTGCGCAAAATATGATGTGGCGGCAGAGGATGCGTATCTGGTCCGCGAGAACGGACAGTTTCAGGTGATGGGGGGGCAGGCCGGCTATAAGCTGGATGTGGAGACTTCCATCGATAGGATCAATGATCATCTGACCGATGGCTGGGATTATCAGCCCTGTGTCATTGAGCTTGACATTGCAGTTGACGAGCCGAGGGGCAGCGCGGAAGAGCTGTCCGTTGTCCAGGATATTCTGGGTACTTGTACCACTTCTTTCACCTCCTCTAACAGAGACAGAAGCGCCAACGTGACCAATGGATGCAGGCTGGTGGACGGGATTACCCTGTATCCCGGCGAGGAGTTTTCCGCCTACAACACCGTTGCTCCCTTTACGGAGAAAAATGGCTACTATATGGCGGGTTCCTATATGAACGGCAAGGTGGTTGACAGCCTTGGAGGTGGTATCTGTCAGGTGTCCACTACCCTTTACAACGCAGTGCTGGAAGCGGAACTGGAAGTGACGGAACGCCATAACCACTCTATGATCGTCAGCTATGTGAATCCTTCCGCCGACGCAGCAATTGCAGAGAGCTCCGGCAAGGATTTCAGATTTGTTAATAATTTGGATTATCCCATTTACATAGAAGGCTACATCCAAAACAAACATATTACCTTTAATATTTACGGCAAGGAAACCCGGGGTGCAGGCTATAAGGTTCGCTATGAGAGTGAGATCCTGGAGGTGATCAATCCGCCTTCCGATACGATCTATGCCGACGCTTCACAACCAATTGGTTATGTTTCTGCCATTGAGGGCGCGCACATCGGTTACAAGGCGAAGCTCTGGAAAATTGTGACGCAGGATGGTGTGGAGATCAGTCGGACCCAGGTGAACAGCAGCAGCTATAAGATGGTGCCCCGAAGCGTCACAGTGGGGACTGCTACCGATAATCCTCAGGCATATGAGGAGATCATGGCGGCCATCGGAACCGGAAGCATCGACCATGTGAAGAATGTGATCGCGCTGCTGACCTCTCCCCTTCCGGAAACGCCACAATAGCCTCGGTAATCGTGGGCCAGACGAAAAAAAATATAAGGACTACTGGGATGAAGACTGGAAAAGTTCCGGAGAACGTTTTGAAACGTTCCGTTTTGAGACAGCTGAAAACAGAGAGAAAAGAGATACGAAGTGGCGCAGGAGTAGGGAAGGACTGCGCCATTTTTTCGTTTTCTGACGCATGTGTCATTTCTTGTATGCAGGAGGCTGCGGTGGAGGTGAAGACCCGCGCCGGCTGTGTACCCGGCCGTCATACTGTTGCGCATACAATGTCCCAGCTGATACAGAAGTGTGCCAATAATCTGGCCGCGTCAGGGGCGGAGCCCGTGGCAGCCATGGTGACGCTGCTCCTGCCAGAGACACTGGAGGAGCCGGAGTTAAAGGCTCTGATGGCGGAGACGGAGGAGAAATGTCGGGAGCTTTCCATGGCCATTGCAGGGGGTCAGACAAGAGTCATGGGGGAAATTGCCTCGCCGGTGGCAGTGGCAGCCGGATTTGGCAGGTGTCTTTTCGGAAATGATCTTTCCGGCCATTCGTTCACAGCCGCCGCGCCCGGCCAGGATGTGGTGGTCAGCAAGTGGATCGGCCTGGAGGGAACGGCTTTTTTGGCGGAATATTGCGGAGAGAGGCTGCGCTCCCGCTATCCGGCTTATCTGGTGGAGGAAGCCGTGGGATTTCACCGCTACCTATCCATTCTGCCGGAGGCTGCAACCGCCATGGAGTCCGGCGTCTGCGCTATGCATGATGCTTCGGAGGGAGGTATTTTTGCCGCTCTCTGGGAGCTGGCGGAGCGGGCAGGTGTCGGACTGACAATAGATATGAAGAAATTACCTCTCAGACAGGAGACGGTGGAGGTATGCGAGTTCTGTAATGTGAATCCCTACCAGCTGCTTTCCGGCGGTTGTCTGGTCATGACCGCGGAGGACGGAGAGAAGCTGGTGGAAAGCCTGCATGTCAGGCAGATTCCCGCTGTTATTGTGGGGAAGGTGACAGACAGCAAGGATAGGCTTTTGTTAAACGGGGAGGAGGTCCGATATATGGATCGTCCTACTGGCGACGAACTGTATCGGTTTTTGAGCGGAGAAAGCCCCCTCTCTTGAATGGATTGAAGATGTCAATTACCGTTTGATTCTTGACGGAACAAGGTAAAGTGAGAATATTGCGCCGCATGGGCGGCAGAAAGTGAGGAAAATATGAGAGAAGAATTGCTGGCGGTACTAGAGAAGAACAGCCGCATTGACTTAAAGGAGCTGGCTATTATCCTGGGCGCGGAGGAGATTGACGTTGTCAACGAGATCGCCGCGCTGGAGGCCGAGGGTGTCATCTGTGGATATCACACGCTGATCAACTGGGAGAAGACCTCCATCGAGAAGGTGACGGCACTGATCGAGGTCCGGGTAGCGCCCCAGAGGGGACAGGGCTTTGACAGCGTGGCGGAGCGCATTTACAAGTATCCCGAGGTGCGCAGTGTGTACCTGATCTCCGGCGGTTTTGACCTGATGGTAATCCTGGAGGGCAAGACACTGAGGGAGGTATCAACCTTCGTGTCCGAGAAGCTTTCCACCTTAGATGCCGTGCTCAGCACTGCCACTCATTTTATCCTGAAGAAATATAAAGATCACGGCTGTGAGATCGTACAGAAAAAAGAAGACGAAAGAGAGATGATTACGCCATGAGAAATCCACTGTCAGATATAGTAGTAGATATAAAACCCTCCGGTATCAGGAAATTTTTCGATATAGTCAGCGAGATGAACGACCCTGAGGTAATCTCCCTGGGAGTGGGCGAACCGGATTTCGACACTCCTTGGCATATCCGGGATGAGGGCATCTACTCCCTGGAGCGGGGACGGACCTTCTATACTTCCAATTCCGGCTTGATGGAACTGCGCCGCGAGGTCTGCAATTACATGTCCAGAAAGCAGGGAATTACCTACGACGCAGCCCATGAGGTGATTATTACCGTAGGTGGCTCCGAGGCCATTGACATTGGCCTGCGCGCGTTGATCAATCCCGGCGACGAGGTGCTGATTCCCCAGCCAAGCTATGTGTCCTACGAGCCCTGTGCGATTCTGGCTGGGGCGAAGCCTGTGATCATCGACCTGAAGGCGGAGAACGAGTTCCGGCTGACAGCGCAGGAGCTGGAGGATGCCGTCACGGACAGGACAAAGGTACTGATCCTGCCCTTCCCTAACAATCCCACCGGCGCCATCATGGAGCGGGAGGACTTGGAGGCCATTGCGGAGGTCATTTTGAAGCACGACCTCATTGTCATGTCCGACGAAATATACGGCGAGCTGACCTACAAGGGAAAGCATGTGTCCATCGCAAGCCTGCCGGGCATGAAGGAGCGCACCATCCTGATCAACGGGTTTTCAAAAGCCTATGCCATGACCGGTTGGAGATTGGGCTATGCCTGCGGACCCGCGAACATCATCCAACAGATGACCAAGATCCATCAGTTTGCCATCATGTGCGCACCAACCACCAGCCAGTATGCGGCTGTGGAGGCGCTGAAAAACGGCGATGATGACATTGCTGAAATGTGCGGGGCATATAACCAAAGGAGAAGATACCTGCTGAACGCCTTTCGGGAGATGGGACTGGAATGCTTCGAGCCCTACGGCGCCTTTTATGTATTTCCCTGCATCAAGCAGTTTGGCATGACCAGCGACGAGTTTGCCACCAGGTTCCTGGAGGAGGAGAAGGTGGCTGTTGTGCCGGGTACAGCCTTCGGAGACAGTGGGGAGGGCTTCCTCCGGATATCCTACGCCTATTCTCTGGAAAATCTGAAGGTTGCCATCGGCAGACTGGAGCGGTTTGTGAAGAGGCTGCAGCAGGAGCGGGGCTGAAAGAAATTCACTTTACACTATTGAATTGATGCATGCTGCAGATGGCAGAGATATGAGTTTGAATTGGTGCCCGCGCTAACAGGCAGCGGTATGAGCTTGAGTTGATGCCCGCTGGAGCGGACAAGAGGCATAATTATGAATATCGTATTACATCAGCCGGAGATACCGGGCAATACAGGAAATATCGGGCGCACCTGCGTGGCAACAGGAACCTCCCTCCATTTGATAGAGCCTCTGGGTTTCCGGCTGGACGAAAAATCCTTGAAGCGGGCAGGGATGGATTACTGGCATCTTTTGGATGTGCATAGATATATGAATTTTCAGGACTTTCAGGATCAGAATCCCGGTGCAAAAATATGGATGGCCACCACCAAGGCCAGGCAGTCCTACACCGAGGTCGCATACGGTCCTGATGACTACATTATGTTTGGCCGGGAGAGCGCGGGTATTCCTGAGGAAATTCTTGTAGATCACGAGTCCGCCTGCATCCGCATCCCGATGTTTCCAGCCATTCGTTCCCTAAATTTGTCCAATTCGGTAGCAATCGTACTCTATGAAGCGCTGCGTCAGCAAGGATTCGAGGGTTTGGAACAAGAGGGGCAGCTGCATAGACTACATTGGAAAAGTTGATGCATTTCGATTCGCCGCTTATTTTCAGCGAGTGACGGCGGCGGGCGGTAGGCATGCCCTGGGCCAACGAGGCGGCGCTTCGGTGAACTAACTGCCAACTACGATTAAGGTGCGAAAGTACCGCACCTAAGTCTGCGTAGGCAGTGGATTTCACCTCCGCTAAGGGCGCCTCTGCATTGTTGGCCCAGAGCACGCCCCCCGCCGCCTGTTATTAACAATAAGCTGTAAAGTTTTTGTTTTTCATATGCGTATAGAAACAGCACAGACCTGGCAATGTGTCTCCGGCAGAATGTTAAAAACACGTCGGCACTTAGCGAGGTACTTTCGAGCTAGCTCTGTCATGCAGAGCTTGTGTCCGCGTACGTGTTTTTCCAAGTGGGAGCGTGTCTGCCGGAGACACATTGCCAGGTCTGGGCGTCACTCGCGGAAACCCTTACCTGCCCCCTGGTTGTAAATGTCAAGGAATTATAATAAAATACTTGCCATACACAGCCGCCATATAATATAATTAACTCATCATTTCTACTTTATTTTCAAGGCAATAACCCCAACTTTGCCAAGGAGGATATATGACATTACGCGAGTGTTATGAAAAACTACAAGCCGACTATGACGGAACACTTGGACGTCTCTGCAGCGAAAAACTTGTAGAAAAGTTTACACTGAAATTTCTCGCAGACGACAGCTATGCCCTTCTGGAGGAATCCATGGCGGCGGGCAATTACAATGAAGCCTTTCGTGCGGCCCACACCTTAAAGGGTGTCAGCCTGAACCTCGGCTTTACAAAGCTGTTTGAAGTTAGCGACGAGCTGACGGAGGCTCTCAGAGCCGGTGAAAAGCCAGAGAATGATACTCTTTTGGGTAAGGTCGAGGAAGAATATCAGCGCACGGTAGATGTAATTCAGGAATTGCAAAATGGATGATATTTTGTCTGACGAGGTAGTATGACTAAGGAAGAGCAGAAGTTTTATCTGGATTCCGGCTTTACGCTGGACCAAATCAACGAAATACAGGAAGGCCTCGAATTAGGTCTCGATACCTCTGTGTATGCGAAAAAGGAATTCTTTGCCATACAGATGCGCCAGATCCGTTTGGGGCAGATGGAGAGACTTCCGGTAGAGGTCTATGCTTCCACGGATTATGACTGGTTTCAGATGGAAGAAATCCGCAGCGGACTTCAGGATGGGGTGGATATAACCTTATATGCCAACCCGTCTATTTCCTATGACAGAATGCGCCAGATCCGCTTGGGCTTGAACAGCGGCGTGGATCTGTCCAAATATAAGAAACAGGATGCAGGTGTTCTCCGGGAATTGCGCAAAGCCCTGATGTCCAAGATTTATATCGTGGAATATATTCAGCAGGGCTACAACGCGGAACAGCTGGAGCAGATCAGAATTGCGCTGGAGAAGCATCTGAACATAACGCCCTATCTCAATAAGGAGCTGCGGGGCGTTTCCATACATGAGATTGTTGAGGGCCTTGACAAGGGCCTGGACGTATCCTGCTATGCAAGGATAGACTTTAGCTGGCAGCAGATGCGAGAGATCCGTCTGGGCATGGAGAACCGTATCGATGTATCCTGTTACGCCAATCCGCTCTACGATTGGCAGCAGATGCATGAGATCCGCTTAGGCCTGGAGAACGGCATCGATATTACTCCTTATTACACGCTGATGTATACCGCCACGGATATGAGGCGGATGCGCCTTGCGCTGCAGGAGAATAATAACTCACTTCTCTTCTCAGAAGAGCAGGCACGTTTTGAGACCTTTCAGGATATTTCCGTCACGGTCAGCAGTGATGAGATGGAAGCCTTTATCTATATTAAAGACAGCAGCAGGCTGACGAAAGCTCAGATTATGAGTGCCTTGAACTTCAGCGGCGTGAAAAAAGGCATTATGGAGCCGGAGATCAACAAGCTTCTGCGAGGTGGGTTCAGGGACAAGACCGTTAGGGTGGCCAAGGGGAAAGCATCCACAGATGGCCCCGACGGCTGGTATGAATATTTCTTTAAAACGGAACTGGACAGACAGCCAAAGCTTCTGCCCGACGGTTCTGTGGACTTTTCAGAGATACAGTGGTACGAGTTCGTTCAGGCCGGCCAGCGTATTGCGGTGTATCATGACGCAGAGATGGGAGAAGCCGGCTATACAGTAACGGGCAGGGAACTCCCGCCCCGGAAAGGCCGTGAGAGAAGCGTGCTGATTGGCAATGGCTTTTCGCTGACGGAGGATGACCGAACTTATATTGCCGATGTCAGCGGCCGGATCATACTGGACGGCAATCGGATTGATATAGACAAAACGCTGTCTATTGAGGAGGTCAGTCTTGCCACCGGCAATATTACCTTCGACGGCAATATATATGTATCAGGAAATGTGGGCGTTGGTGCCCTGATACAGGCCACGGGCGACGTGGTGGTGAACGGTTATGTGGAGTCTGCTACCATTGAGAGCAGTGAGGGCAGCGTGTGTATCAAGCAGGGTGTGAACGGAAATGCCGTGGGTTATATCAAGGCGGCTGTTGATGTGACCGGCAAGTTTTTTGAGTCCTGCCGGGTATACGCAGGCAATGAGATCCGTGCGGGCTATTGCCTGAACTGTGATCTGTATTCGGAAAACAAGATCACTATCTCCGGTAAGAATGGCCAGCTGGCAGGCGGCATGGCTTATGCAAAGATATCCATCGATGTGACCTCGGCCGGCAACAGAGCCGGTCTTGCGACCATGATCCGAATTGGTGAAAATGATGAGCTTTCTGAGCGACAGGATGATGTGGAACAGCGGATTGCAGAGACCAACAAGCAGCTTGAAATTCTCAGAAACGCCTATGCGGATTTCCATGTGAAGTATCCTCCCGAGGTAAGAAATACCATGGAGATGTACCTGAAAGTTGAGCGTGCCATTTTCGCCAAGGAAAAAGAGGTGGATGCGCTGATGATGCATAAGTTCGATATGGAGAAAGAAATCGAAGCCGTGCGGAATGCGCAGGCTGTGGTACATGATACTTTATACGAAGGAACTGTGTTTGAGATAAATGGTAAGCGCTGGACGGCAAAACAGGCGCGAAACGTGAGACTGAAAAGAGTAGATGCAAGAGTGGCTGTTTACAGGAATTAAGTTGGGGATAGGCCGCGGAGGAACAAAATATGCGCAGTAAGGTATTGATTGTTGACGACTTGGAAATGAACAGGGAGATGCTGGCAGCCATTCTGGAGAAGGAGTATCCTATTCTGGAAGCGGACAGCGGCAAAAATGCCATCACAATGATTCAGGAGCATCAGGATGAGATTGCAGTAGTGCTGCTGGATCTTGTTATGCCCGAGATGGATGGCTTTGCGGTGCTGGAGGTCATGAAGGACCATTCATGGTTGAAGACGATTCCTGTACTGGTGATCACTGCCGAATCCAAGGCAGGTGTAGAGAGCAAGTGCTTTGAGATGGGCGTATCCGACTTTATCAAGAAGCCCTTCGATAATGCTATTGTCAGGAACCGGGTTAAGAATATTGTGGATCTGTTTGCGTATAAGAACCAGTTGGAGGAAAAGGTCGAAAAACAGACAGCTACTTTAAAGAAGCAGTATAAGCTTCTGGTTATGCAAGCCGAAAAGCTGAAAGAAAGCAACACTCATATCATCGATATTCTAGGTACCGTGGTAGAGTGCCGTAACTTGGAGAGCGGCGAACATGTCAAGAGAGTAAAGGGCTTTACCAGAATCCTGGCAGAGCAGATGATGATTGACTATCCCGAGTATGGGCTTACTCAGGAAAAGATTGATGTTATTGTGTCTGCCAGCTCTCTTCATGATATTGGGAAAATTGCGATTCCCGACAGTATTCTGTTGAAGCCCGCAAGGCTTACCAAGGAAGAATACGAATATATGAAATCCCATACCACCAGAGGCTGTGATGTGCTGAATAATGTGGTCGGTGTTTGGGATGAAGCCTACAGTAAAGCCAGCTATGATATCTGTCGCCATCATCATGAGCGCTACGACGGCAAGGGTTATCCGGACGGCTTGGCAGGCGACGCTATTCCCATTTCCGCCCAGCTGGTTGGTCTGGCGGACGTTTACGATGCTCTGGTCAGCGAGCGCGTGTACAAGAGCGCATATTCCGAGGACGAGGCCTTCCATATGATCGTGTCCGGTGAGTGCGGTGTCTTCTCACCCAAGCTGCTGGAATGCTTCCGTAAGGTGAAAAAGCAATTTGAGGAACTGAATCAGCTCCAGAACAAAAAACAGCAGTAAATGCATAGATAATAGGAAAGAATAAATCACAGAAAGCATAGGAAGCAATCAATCCTCTGCTTTCTTTTTGTTCCCGGGAGGATGAAAATACCAATGTGCTAAAGGGAATTCCTCTCTGCTGCGCATCAATCTCGATACCCCATCAGCTGGCTGTGTGGTATTTGATTGAAGAGCAGCTGGCTGGGTATACGCCGGTACGCGCCTTCAGAAAAAACAGTTGACAAACCTGGTAAACCATTTTATACTGTTTTTTGCATTAACATATTAAACCTATAGAATAAGTAGGAATTAATAAGTGAGAGGTTAAAATGGCATATCGGATTGAAACAAAATGTATCTGCGGAGAAGAACACAGGAGTGATGCCCATCCCTTTGGCGCGGTGGCAACACCGATCTTTCAGACGGCAACCTTTTCCCATCCTGGGATTGGAAAAAGTACAGGCTATGATTACACCAGGGCCAGCAATCCCACAAGGGCGGAGCTTGAGCAGGTTATCTCTTCCATGGAAGGTGCGCTGGATACAGTGGCCTGCGCTTCGGGTATGGCAGCCATTGGTCTTTGTTTGGAGCTGTTCGAGCCGGGATCACACTTTGTCTGTTCAGAGGATCTCTACGGCGGCTCGGTGAGAATTTTTGAGACGGTAGGAAAAACCCGAAATCTTTCCTTTACCTATGTGAATACTTCCCATCAGGAGCAGGTGGAGCAGGCTATTACCGACAAGACTAAAGCGCTGTACATAGAAACTCCAAGCAATCCTACCATGGAGGTGACGGATCTGGCGGAGATGAAGCGGCTGGCAGACAAGTACAATCTGCTGTTGATCGTGGACAATACCTTCCTGTCTCCCTATCTTCAGAATCCAATCCAGTTTGGGGCGGACATTGTGACTCACAGCGGAACAAAGTTTTTGAGTGGGCATAACGATACCATTGCAGGGTTTTTGAGTGTAGCCAGAGAGGAGTTGGTTGAACCCATGCGATACCTGTACAAGACGGTGGGTTCAGGCCTTTCGCCCTTTGACAGCTATCTTGTCCTGCGGGGCATCAAGACTCTGGCAGTGAGGATGGAGCGCCAGCAGAGCAACGCTCTGACTATTGCAAAGTGGCTTCAGAAGCAGAAAAAGATTACCCATGTGTATTATGTGGGGCTGTTGGAGCATCCCGGTTATGATGTGAACCTGAAGCAGGCAAGAGGTTTTGGAAGTATGATTTCCTTCCGGACGGATACGGAACAGACGGCTCGGGAGATGCTGGAGAGAGTGAAGCTGATTTCCTATGCGGAAAGCCTGGGAGGCGTGGAATCCCTGCTGACCTATCCCATGCTTCAGACCCACGGTGATGTTCCCGTGGAAATCAGGGAGAGTCTCGGTATTACGGAGAACTTCCTGCGCATGTCGGTGGGTATTGAGCACATTGATGACCTGTTGGCGGATCTGGAACAGGCACTGGCTTAATAGCAAAAATTTGTGCCGGAGCGTCACAAATTTCTATGAACTTTAGTTCATTTTGATGGCAGAAGCGAATCTGATATTCGCGTCGCCCCGTCGCGTAAGCGCTCCGGAATGGAGATTAATATGGGTTATGATTTTGATCGGGTAGTAGATCGCAGAGGAACCAACTGCCTGAAATATGATTTTGCCAGAGAGCGCGGTAAACATGAGGACGTGCTGCCGCTTTGGGTGGCGGACATGGATTTTCAGACTGCACCGGAAATTTTAGAGCGGCTGCAGCATGTAGTAAGCCACGGTATTTTTGGATATAGTGAGGGGAAGGAAGACTATTTTCTGGCTGTGCAGCGCTGGTACATAGAACACTTTGACTGGCAGGTGGAGAGTAGCTGGCTGGTCAAGACTCCCGGCGTGGTATTCGCACTGGCAATGGCGATTAAGGCTTTTACGAAGGAGGGGGATACTGTCCTCTTACAGCAGCCGGTATATTATCCCTTCAGCGAAGTGATTCGCGATAACAATAGGGTACTGGTCAACAGCCCTCTGAAGCTGGTAGAAGGACACTATGAGATTGACTTTGAGGATCTGGAGGAGAAGATTCAAGCCAACGATGTGAAGCTGTTTTTGCTGTGCAGCCCTCACAACCCGGTGGGCAGGGTATGGCAGGAGTGGGAGCTTAGGAAGCTGGGAGAAATCTGCCTGCGCCATGGCGTGTTGGTGGTCAGCGATGAGATTCACGGTGATTTTACTTATGAAGGTCATATACATCATGTGTTTGCGAACCTGTCGTCGGAGTTTTCGGACATTACTGTGACCTGTACCGCGCCCAGCAAGACCTTTAATCTGGCAGGTCTGCAGGCATCCAACATTTTCATTTCCAATCAGAAGCTGAGAAAGCAGTTTAAGAAAGCTGTGGACGCAGCCGGATACAGCCAGTTGAACCTGATGGGGCTGGTGGCATGTCAGGCGGCTTATGAGAAGGGTGAGTCCTGGCTGAAGGCTTTGAAGGTTTATCTGGCGGAGAATCTGAACTTTGTCAGGGAATATCTGAAGGAGCATCTGCCAAGGATCAGGTTGGTGGAGCCCGAGGGCACCTACCTGATATGGCTGGACTTTCGTGGGCTTGGACTCACGGAGGCACAGCGGGAGGATCTGATTGTGAACAAAGCCCGACTCTGGCTGGACAGTGGCGCTATGTTCGGTGTGGATGGCGAAGGATTTGAGCGGATCAATATTGCATGTCCAAGGGTGGTTTTGCAGCAGGCGCTGGAGCAGCTTGAGAAGGCGTTAAAAGAGCTTTAATGAGGTCCTGAAAATTCTTGTTTTAAAAAAAATTGCAAATTTTTAAATTAGGTATTGACAGATAATGTCAGCAGTAGTAACATACTAAACAGTTAAATCATACTTTTCTAGTAGGAATACAAGGAAAAGGAGGAATAGTCATGAGAGCAAAAATATTGGCTTCTGTTGGAACTCAGATTATGAACAATGACTTTAGGTGCTGTATGTGTTGCTGCATATCTCTTTGTTGTGTGCCTAATTCCATAAAGATATGATGGCAGGTCTGAGTAGATTGTTGATGTTTTGCGCGGGCTTGTGAGCCTGCTTTTTTTATGACGGTCAGAGACAAAGAGGAACACGTAATATGCTGAAAATCAATGATCTTCACAAATCCTTTGGCGCAAAGGAAATACTTAAGGGTGTCAGCCTTCAGGTGTCTGACGGCGAGATAGTCACTATTATTGGTCCTAGCGGAACAGGTAAAACTACCCTTCTGCGGTGCGTGAATTTTTTGGAGAGGGCCCAGAAGGGAGCGATCACGATAGATGATGTTTCTGTGGACACGGCACATGCCTCCAAGAAAGAGATCCTTCGGATCTGCCGTTGCAGTGGAATGGTGTTTCAGACCTATAATCTCTTCCGCAACAAGACAGTTCTGGAAAATGTGATGGAAGGGCTTTTAGTGGTGAAGAAGCTACCGAAAAAGGAGGCGCTGGATATTGCCAGGACGGAACTTGCGAAAGTGGGTATGACAGAATTTGAAAGCCAGTATCCCAGTCAGATTTCCGGCGGTCAACAGCAGCGTGCAGCAATTGCCAGGGCCATTGCCATGGAGCCGTCGATCCTTTTACTGGATGAACCTACCTCGGCTTTGGATCCGGAGCTGTCCGCAGAAGTACTGAATACCATTAAGAAAGTGGCGAAAGAGGGCATGACAATGCTGATTGTCACTCACGAGATTGAGTTTGCGCGGGAGTTGTCCAATCGGATTGTTTTTATGGACGGCGGCGTGATCGTGGAGGAAGGTCCGCCCAGGGAAATCTTCCTTTCGCCAAAGCAGGAGAGAACGAAACAATTCATTCAACGTTTATATCCGCTAGACTACCAGATTTAACGCACATATTTCAGTTTTAGGAGGAGATAAAATGAAAAAAAACAGTAAAAATCTTAAAAGAACAGTAGCTTTGGCATATGCCGCCATATTGACGATAGGGCTGACAGCCTGCGGAAATGACAGCACAGCGAGCAATGCGAATGCAAACGGTGATCAGGATGTCCGCACCATTACAGTCTGTGCAGCACCGGGTTTCTTTCCCATTACTTATGCGGATGACGATGGAAATGCAGCAGGCTATGATGTAGAAGTTTTTAAGGCCATTGATGAGCTGTTGCCTCAGTATGAGTTTAAGTTTGAACTGGCTGATAAGGAGACTTTAAATGTGGGTGTACAAACCGGTACCTACCAGGTTGGCATCAACATGCTGTTCCGCAACGCTGAGAGAGAAGAGACTTATCTGATTCCGGAGCACAATATGGGTAATGCAACTATCGGCCTGATCTACAATGCGAGTGCTGAGCCCATCACCAGCTTTCAGGATGTGTATGACCGTGGATTAAAGATCTATCCCACCACACCGGCCGGTGGTATTCCTCAGGTGGTGAACAGATGGAATGAGGCTCATCCGGATGCTCAGGTGGAGATTGAACTGGATTCCAGCATGAATACAGCAGATGCTCTGGCGGCGGTTCAGACCGGTGAGTATGATCTGACTATCAATATTCTGCAGGTATACAATATGTATTCCGAGGAGGCTAGAGCAGGTTTGGCAGTTTCAGACCCTGTGGATATTATTCATACCTATCCTATTATCAACAAGAATGAGACAGAGCTGTATGAAGCAATTGATAAGTGCCTGGCTCAATTGTACGAGGATGGTACATTGTCAAAAATCTCCAAGGAAATCTTTGGCTTCGATGTATTTGAACTGCAGTAAATCGGAAGGCGAGGGACTGGACCGTGGTAGCGGAAACCTTTGATTTAAAATTTATCATTGATATTTTACCAAGAGTGTTGAAGGCACTGCCCACGACTCTGTATATTACTGCGTGGTCAGCAATTTTTGGCTGGCTGTTTGGTCTCGTCTTTACCTTTGCTCGTATCAGCAGGTATAAAGTGCTGAGCGGCGCTATAGGTGTGTGTACCACTGTGATCAGGGGCATCCCCACTGTAGTTCTATTGTATCTGGTCTATTTTGGCCTGCCTAATCTGCTTAGAGGAACTACAGGGATCGAGATCAGTCAATGGGAGAAGACGACTTTTGTTATCATTGCCATGGCTTTGGAACTAGCCATGACCAGCAGTGAAATGTTCCGCAGCGCATATAATTCTTTGGATAAGGGGCAGCTTGAGGCTGCCCATGCGCTGGGAATGACTAGACTACAGAGGTTTAGACGCATTATTTTTCCACAGGGCTTGTATGTGATCCTGCCAAACCTGTCCAGTGCAGCGCTGGCATTGATTCAGGGAACATCCCTTGTGTACACCTTAGGCGTGATGGACGTGTTGGGGAGGGCCAGGCAGATCAACAGCAATGAGTTTGGGCTGAAGAGTCTGGAAGCATATATTGCCGTGGCTCTGATCTACTGGGCATTCAGCTTTGTGATCACTTGTTTGTTTAAATTGCTGGAACGTTGGTTCGGCCGTGGCTTGAAGACGGTCGCCTCATCTACTAGCACATAATGCATAGGAGGGATGCAGTATGGATTTTAAATTTTCTTTTATATGGGAGACGCTTCCCTCTGTGTTGGCGGCTGTACCGATAACAATGCTTCTGACCTTTTTTCCGGTGATTGTTGGGGCGGTGGTCGGTTTTTTTCTCGCATTGGTTCGAATCCGCAAGATCCCAGTGTTCAGCCAGCTGGTAGCCTTGTATTTGTCTTTTTTTAGAAGTGTGCCGACTTTGTTGCTTTTGTTTATAGCTTATTTCGGTATTCCCAAATTACTGAATTTTACCTTTAACGGAGGGATGCGTGTGGTCAGTCCCAGTAGTCTGCCAAGTCTTGCATCTGCGCTCTTAGTGCTGACCTTGTATGCCAGCGCATTTATCTGTGAGATCATCCGCGGCGCGTTAAGTTCTGTGGATATGAGGCAGATGGAGGCAGCTCATGCCTTAGGAATGACAAAATTTAAGACTTATATTCGTATCGTGATTCCTCAGGCTATTATTGTGGCACTGCCCAATTATTTTAATTTTGTTCTGGGAATGCTGAAGGGATCTTCGGTGGTATTTGTTATTTCCGTGATGGATATGATGTCTGTGGCGAAGGTGGCTGCGGAAGACGGTTATCGGTTTGTGGAGGCATATGTTCTGGTAGGCGTGATGTATGTGATCTTCAGTGTGGTATTCAGCCTTGTGTTCGGAAGAGTTGAGCACTGGGGGAAGATGCACATGGGAATTATTGTGAAGGCATAAAATAATAGAGAATTGTACCTGACCGGAACAAGGTTAATGATAGGAGAAATAAAATATGAGCACAAGGAGAGAGTTGATCTCAAAAGTATTTCATAACGAAAAGGCAGAGAGGGTGCCGGTAGGCTTTTGGTTTCATTTCCTTCCGGGAGAGGATTTTAACAACGGTCTGAATGATTCCGAGCTTCTGCAAAAGAATCTGGAAGGACACAAAAAGTTTGCTGAGGATTTCGATCCTGATTTCGTAAAAATTATGACGGATGGATTTTTCACCCTTCCCATTGACTACAGCGGTATTCAAAATGCGGAAGATTTGAAGGACTTAAAGCCTATTTCCAAGGAGCATCCTTTCTTCGCAAAGAATATTGAACTTGTGAAAGGCACCCGAAAAATTTTCGGCGAGGACAGACTACTCTTCTTCAACGTATTTTCTCCCTTTAACCAGATGAATTGGGGATTCAAAACGCCCGGACAGATAGACGGTGTCCGCAAGATTCTCCCTTTCCTGGAGCAGGATGCTTCCGCAGTGTCGGCAGCGCTGGATGTGATTGCAGATAATCTGATTGCGCTGATCGGTGAAGTGGTAAAGCCCGGTCTGGCGGACGGAATTTATCTTAGTGTAAACAATCCCAACCGTCAGATTCCTGCTCAGATTTACAGCACTTATATCGCTCCCAGCGAGGTAAAAATCCTGGAGGCTGCACAGAAACTGGCTCAGGACAATATTCTCCATATCTGCGGCTATGCAGGAAACAAGAACATCCTGTCCGTATACAAGGATTATCCTGCCAGCGTGATTAACTGGGCTGTTACCGCAGAGGAGCTGAGTTTAAAGAAGGGCAAGGAATACTTCGGCGGCAAGCCAGTAATCGGCGGTTTCAACAACGTGAAGGATGGTCTGCTGTACTCTGGCAGCCGTGAAGAAATCGAGAAATACGTGGAGGAACTGCTTGAGGAAATCGGCACTACCGGTGTTGTCATCGGTGCGGATTGTACTGTTCCCAGCGATATAAACATTGAGAGGCTGAAGTGGGTGAGAGACAAGGCGGCAGAGTTGACGAGAGCATAAAGGGTTCTTTTTTAAGGAGGATAAAATGACAGAACAAGAAATAAGAAAGGTATTTGACCACGTGGCATCCCAGTATGCCGGTACGAAATGGGTGGCGTGTAAGTTGGATTTTTCCGGATACAAAGACGAGGGCTATAATTACGGATTGTTCATGTATACACCGTTAGATGAGATTATGAGACTGGACAATTACGATGAAGAGAACCAGAACCAGATTCAGCGGCGAGCCTTCCCTCGAGCAGAGAGAATGAAGCATACCTTGATAGAAGAATGTCAGCAGGCGGGCATCAAACTACATATTCCGCCAATTCCGGTGGATCATCAGACACCGCCTTATATCACTCCTTTGTCGGCGAAAGAGGTCGGTGTGAGGGGTGGAGCCGGATGGATTGGCAAAAGTGATCTGATTGTTACCTTTGAGTATGGAACCCGTATTTGTACTTTGGGTGCTGTATTTTATGCAGATGAGTTCACGGTGGGCGAACCTGTGACGGAAAGTCGTTGTGGGGACTGCGATCTTTGCGTAAAGGCGTGTCCTTACCACAATATATACGGAAAAGAGTGGGCTCCTGGTGTTACAAGGGATGACCTGGTAGATTACCATAAGTGCAGCGTAGTCCGTTATATGATTGGAGAGAAAAACAAACTGGGCCGCAAAGTGACTTGTGCCAAATGTGTGTTAGCTTGTCCGGTGGGCGAGGAGAATGTACAGAAGGTAATTGACGAAAATTACCGATAAGGAGAATGGAATATGTGTTGGCTATTTGAGAATTTAAGTGATATGGAAAAGGGCTTCGAGATGGGGACCTATTCTCGGGCAGATTTGATCTATAGAATTGTGGAAGGAGCAAAGAAGCTGGGATTGGATCCCGATCAGCTGACAGATACCATTCTTTTTGATATGGGAGCAGCGGGCACTGCCAATGTGCCTGGGGATGATCCCGATGATTTTATTCGGTTTATGACTACACCTGGGGTTGGTGCTAACGTATATGGTATGGAAGCGATCAAGCTGGAGAAGGATCATGCAGTAGCTCATTTTCATCACTGTCCCTTGGTAGCCAAGTGGAAGCAGTTGGGACTGGATCCTGAGCAGATCAATTATCTGTGTATCATAGCCAATAAGGCAGATTTAGGCCGTGCCAGTAATTTTAAAAATGTGGAGCTGACCTTCCCAAAAAGAATGGGGGCAGGAGATGAATACTGTGAATTGAATGCAAAGAGGAAGGAGTGAGGGGACGCTATGTACAGGTGTATTTTATGTGAGATGGTAGAGGGAAAGGTACAGTGTAATAAGGTTTATGAGGACGAGGATGTCTTTGCTTATCTGGATTGGAATCCCTGGGCACCGATACATATTGTTCTGTTCCCTAAAGCCCATATTGGGATGCAGGATAAAGACAATCCCGACTTCTCCCGTCTGCGCCAGAAACTGCTGGATGCAGTGCCCCAGATTGTAAAAATGGCCGGATGTGAGGATGATTATCAGCTTTATACGGAAGAGGGAGAAGAACATTCCACCCAGAATGCAGAGCATCTGCATTTTCATATTACAGGACAGAAAAAGGATTAACGACATACACAGCCCAGTCTGCAGGATTGCATCTGCGAACCGGGCTGTTTTTTATGTTGTATTTTGCACTGGAAAATGTTGACAACAGATTCGGTAGCGAGTACCATTTTTATAGAGTTGTTTTACTAAGCCCAAAAACAGGAAGGGAAACTCGATGAAATTTAACATATCTAAAATATCGTTGGAAAGTCTGTGGGATGTGATCGTGGAAAACCAGGGAAAGTGTTTTCTGACCAAAAAGGGACTGCCTTTTACCTACACGATCAAGGGCGGCGAGCTCTTTACCGACAGACGGGAACGATCCATTACAAGAAGTACCTTTGAGAAAGCTTATGAGAAGCTGCGCCTGGACCGTGCCGTTGAAAATGCACCTGCCAGAATCGTGGGACCAAAGACGCTGAATGTGTACGGTGCACCTTACATTTGGGCGGTATTTATGGGAATTGGATTGATTGAAGAAGAGAACCGGCAGGAAGAGTTGGATTTCTCAGAGGGGAAATTGTAAATGGCAATTTTAAAATGCAAAATGTGTGGTGGGACATTGGATTATGACCGCGTACAGGATTTGGCGGTCTGCCCTTATTGCGACAGCAAATATACGATCTTTGAGCAGGACAGAAAACTGTTTCAACAGTTTCAACAACAGTTTGCGGCGCTGCTGAACCAGGAGTGGCGGGAGCAGAATCAGGAAAATTTCTGGGTGGAAACCAGCCGTGAGGAATTGCTGAGGGAAGATGGTGAAACCATCGAGATTACATACCTGACAAAGCGGAAAACCGATATCAGCACCATGTATGTAGCCAGACACAACGTAATCTTTGTATTTGACAGCAGGTATGCGTATTACAGCCAAAGGTATCAGGAGATGGTGAGCAAGCTGATCTATCCCACGCCGGAGATGGAGCGAGAGTTATCCCAATATATGCCGAAGCTGGTAACATCCTGCAGACTGGCTGATGGCAGCAATTTTGTGGCTATAGAGAAGAAAGAGGGTGTTTATCCTCTGAAAATGCTTGGGATTCTCCTGGATCGACATGTAGCCTGGGTGATGAGCCGGCTTGAAAATCTGTGCTGTCTTCTTGATTACAATAGTATTGTGTTGAATTCCATTACATTGGATAATTTGTTTGTTGATCCAGCCAATCATCAGATCTACCTGTACGGTGGCTGGTGGTTTGCGGGCTTCCAGGGAGCGGAGAATCAAGGTGCTTCAGAAGTCGTTAAGCCTTATCTGGAGCGGACACGGAACAGCCTGTGGCATACGGAAAAAGCGAAAAAAGCCAGAAATCTGTTCAGGACTGACTTGGAGAGTATCCGGCTTGTGGCAGCAAATCTGCTGGGATATCCGAATCGGAACGAGCTGTTGTGCAGCACTCTTTTACCCGGTTCCTTTCGTAATTTCCTGTTATCCGAACCGGAAGAGAATGCCAGGGCAGATTTTAAGAAATGGGATCAAGTTTTGCTGGAATCCTATGGGGAGCGGAAATTTATTCCTCTTTCCATGACGGAGGAGGAAGTATATAGCAGAAGCGGAGAAGAGGAGAAGTAAAATGGGTCATGGAAGCTATCAGAGCAAGGATTGGGACAGACTGCGTTCTGCCCGTAACATTAACAACCAGTCGAGCGTTCAGGATTTGTACACTGCAAAACGGATGAAAGATAACTTGAATCCCTATAAGGTAAAGTACAGGGAATCCTGTGATTCTATGGATAATCCGGCATCCACGGCCATCATATTCGGTCTGGATGTGACGGGGTCCATGGGATATCTTTCGGAGGAGATTGCCAAGGGGGCGTTAAACCGTACCATGCTTGAAATTTATGACAAGGCTCCAGTAACAAATCCCCATATTATGTTTCAAGCCATTGGAGATTCCCGAAGTGATCAGGCACCATTGCAGATTACGCAGTTTGAGGCGGATATCCGCATTGCTGAGCAGCTGCTGGACGTTTACTTTGAGGGCCGGGGTGGCGGCAACGGTGGGGAATCCTATCTTCTATCCTGGTATTTTGCTTCCAGACATACCAAAATAGATTGTTATGAGAAGCGCAGGCAGAAGGGCTTTCTCTTTACCATTGGAGATGAATGCTGCCATGAGACACTGACTGCACCGGAAATCCTTAGGGTCTTTGGAGAAAATGGCCAGAATTGTACGGCCGGGCAGTTGTTCCGTGAGGCTTCGGAAAAATATGAAATTTTTCATATCACTATGAAGGCAGGCGCTTATCGGTACCAGCACAGCGGGAAAGCCTGGAAAAAGCTCATCGGAAATAGAGCTGTTGAACTGGATCCGGAGGATCTGGATGTGCTGCCGGAAATATTTGTGAGTCTGATGCAGTATGCAAGAGGTGCACAGAAAGAGGCTATCACAAGTCAGTGGAGCGGTAAAGCGGAGCAGGTGGTAAAGCAGATTCTGAACGATATGGGGCCGCTGGCTGAGGAAAAGGATTTTTTGTCTTTTTAAAAACAGGCGCAGATATGGTAGAATACAAAGTTGTCATAGGCAAAAATTTTGGAGATGAGGGCAAGGGAGCGTTGGTGAACCTGCTCTGCCGGAATGGAAAATCGCTGGTGGTGCGTTGTAACGGGGGTGCCCAGGCAGGACACACGGTGGAGGAGGAAGATTTTCGGTTTGTCTTTCATCAGTTGGGCAGCGGCAGTCTTCAAGGCTGCCCTGTTTTTTGGGGTAAACGGTTTCTGCCGGACCTATACAAGCTGGATGAGGAAGTGGAGCAGTTCTGTGTGGAGACCGCACGAATCTGTGAGGGTGAAAGGCTGCGTATACAGAACAATGCAACCCGGCAAGCGGAGGACAGCGGGCTGGAGCAGAGGCTTCCGGTAATCTATGCGGATCCTGAATGTGAATGTGTCACAGTTTATGATGTGATCTTAAACAGTCTAGCGGAGCAGCTGCGGGGCGAAGATCGGCATGGCTCCTGCGGTATGGGAATTTATGAGACGGTGTTGCGAAGCCAGTTGCCGGAATATAGATTGATGCTGGGCGATTTTGCTGTGTCCAACGTGGCGCAGATAGAAGTGCGGCTTAAGCAGATAAGGGATGGCTATGCAAGACCCCGTATGAAGGAGCTGCTTTCTGTGCATTCTGCGGAAGCGGCTTTGGGCAGGTGTTTATCAGAGGATGGGGAGAAGCGCTGGGATTCGAAGATCACTGAGTGGCTTCAAATAATGGAGGACGATAATGTGCCCCGAAACGCGGCACAGGTTATGTGGGAAAACTGTCAAAGATATGTAAAGCTGACCACCTGGCAGCAGTTGTGGCCCCAATATGAGCGGATTGTGTTTGAGAATGCCCAAGGACTAATGCTGGATTGGGACAACGAGGAGTACGGACCGCATTTGACAGCATCGCATACTGGGCTGAAAAATGTGACGGAGCTGCTGGGAGAGTGTGTGGGCGGCGGTTCTGAAGCGGCTATTGACGCACAGGCAGATAGGGGCGGGCGGCCCAGCCTGGAGGTCTGTTATGTGACCCGCACCTATGTAACCCGACATGGGGCTGGACGTCTGGATCACGAATACCCTCGGGAAAAGCTCATTCCCGGGTTCTATGACCAGACCAATGTGTATAATCCCTGGCAGGGAGAACTGCGTTGTGGAAAGCATCCCGCAGGGGATGAGTTTTTTCGGTATATTCGGCAGGATCTGAAGTGGCTGGAGGGATTGGCTGTTATGCCTCAAATTACAATTTACCTGTCTCATCTGGATGAGACAGGGGGTGAAGTGCTTTTTGCTAATGAAAGGATTTCACCAAAAGAATTGGAACAGCGATGCGCCCTGCAGGGGATAAAACTGCAGTTGTTAGACCACAGCAGAAAAATATAAGGTTCATGGAAGATTTGCAAAACCTTTATATTAATAAACTTTTAAAAGGTATTACAAGTTTATATTATGTATGGTAATCTATTCTCAAAGCATAAGATTTCTTTCGGCGCAATGCGTCTATCTTTCTTCAGAGTGATCTGTTTGGGAAGGGTTTGTATCGGTACACCTTCAGTGGGGGTTGTGAGGAATGTCCGGAACTGAAGCTAAAAGATGGAGCAGTCAGAGTTTTTATCAATACAAAGGGAACAAACAGGGAAGAATTTTCTCGGGAATACCTAGAATTTATGGAGTATCTTACGGATACCTCGGATGAAAGGGCAGAAGCGTCTTCCAGTGAGCGCATCAAGACAATGCACAAGGAGGTTCAGAAGATACGGACCTCAGAAAAGATGGGAGTGAAATTTATGCAGAAGTGGGAAGAGAGAGTCTATGACAGACTAGAAGGCAAAGCAGAAGGGCGGATAGAAGGTAAAATAGAGCCTAAGGCTGATCTCAATAAGCTGAACCAAGCATTGCTGCGTGATAATCGCCTAGAGGATCTAATACGTTCCACAATGGACCCGGAGTTTCAGGAAGAACTTTTAAGGGAATATCATATTTCGGCGTAAGATGACATGTAAGAGCACTGTTATCTGGGCGGTGCTGCCTGTCCCTGCCTGTCATAGCGCTCAGGAAGAAGGACGCAAAAGGAAAAACTCCGACAATGCGGAGTCTTTCCAAAGAGAAAACATTAAGATGAAAAAAAGTATATAGCAGCTGCCAAAGCCCAGGAGCCCAGCAGAGGATTGTTAGTCGAAGCTGACAGAACCTTAACTATGTGCATTAAAATTCAACAGCTTCATTTGATAAACTTATTATAACCGAAAAATATGTACAAATTTTGACCATGAACTTAAAGATTTATAAACATTATGAAGAATGATCAGCTAACTTTAATGAAATGGTTGACCCCAATACCGTCCTCCTGTCTAAAGATGACACAAGGACGGATTCTCAAGGAAATGAAATTAAATTTAAGGCAATTATCCTAACTGGCAGCATGTAAAGTGGTGCTGTCTTATTGATTTAGGCAGCTGGATGCATGAATCCGATCTGAGAGCGGTTTAGTCTTCCACCAGAATCCCCTTTTCCTGCAATTCCTTCCGGATCAAGTCCAGAGTCCTTTCCGATGGCGCTGATATTGTATGGTAATGGCAGCCCTCGGTAAATTCCTTTAAAGGCACTGTATTGCTTTGCGACAGTTTCTGACAAAATTCATTAGCGTCGTCAGCCTCGTTTATAACAAGGTTTGCCCTGATCTGGCCATATAGATCATGGTCGATAAAAACATCCAGCATAGAGCCGCCATACTCCACAATGGAAAGCATTTCCTCCAGAGCCTGCTCGGGGGTGTGATTCACTGTGATCACTGCGGTATAGCCGCTGTGCTTTTCCTGGGGGTGATAAAGGACATATCCCTTGTTGGTAGACAGGATATTCCTGTTGTCTGCTCGAAGCAGCGCAATGTCTTTAACGATAACTTTGCGGCTAACCCCAAACTGCTTTGCCAGTTCAGTGCCGCTGACAGGTCCTGTCTGTCTCTGAAGATATACTAAAATTGCCGTTCTACGGGCATTTCCATCCAAAGTCATATTTCCTCTTTTCTGCTGTATCCATACATTTTGCTGTATCCACGCAGCGTTCAAATCATATGCTTTCCAATTCTGCTTATTTTATGATAAATTTGTGCCATAAAAAATCTGCACTGATGGTATTTTTCCCGAATATAAATTCTTGATTCGAAAAGATGAAGTAGTGCGTGTTGACTGGCTGCTGCATCCGGGTGTACCATATAATAAAGTTTTAAATACAAAAATGCAGAACAAAGAACAGATACATGGCTGATAGGTATAGAAGACGGGCGAAGCAGGAGGAACGCAGGATGAAATTGCTATATGGAACAGGAAATCCGGCCAAGCTGGCAGATGCGAAAAAATGGCTGAATGGCTTGGATTATGAGGTTTTGAGCCTGCGTGATATGGAAGGAGAAATTCCTGAAGTGCCGGAGGACGGAAACACGCCCCTGGAGAATGCCAGACAGAAGGCCTTCGCTTATCACAAGGCATTTGGCATTCCTGTGTTCTCCTGTGATTCCGGGTTGTATTTTGACAATGTGCCAGAGGAGGATCAGCCGGGCGTGTATGTGCGCACCGTAAAGGGGAAGTACCTGACGGACCAGGAGATGCTGGATCACTACATGGGCTTGGCTGTGAAATATGGAAATCTGACGGCCAGGTACCGGAATGCTATCTGTCTTGTACTGGATGAAAATCATAGCATGGAACTTATGGATGACAGCATCACCAGCGAGCCGTTTCTGCTGACTTCAAAACCCCATCCCAGAGCACTGAACAAGGGATATCCGCTGGACAGCCTGTCCGTTCATATAGAATCAGGTCAGTATTATTATGACATGGACAAGAATCAGGTGGAGCAGCTGGCAGTGGGAAACGGTTTCCGCAAATTTTTTGAGAGGTTGGAGCTGTTTGATGTTGTAGATGAAGATGGAGAACCAACCGGTGAGACCATAGAGCGGACATTGGCGCACAGCCAGGGTATTCGCCACCGCACCGCTCATGTATGGCTGTTACGGAGGCGGCAGGACAGGGTGGAGATCCTGCTGCAGAAGCGGAGCCAGAATAAGGATTCTTTCCCGGGCTGTTATGATATTTCCAGTGCCGGGCATATCCCTGCGGGCGTGGATTATATTTCATCCGCCTTGAGGGAGCTGAAAGAGGAATTGGGGGAGGAGGCTGCGCCGGAGGAATTGCATTGCTGTGGTGTCAGGCATATCCGATATGAGGAGAATTTTTATGGGAAACCTTTCCGGGATAATCAGGTGAGCAAGGTTTATGTTTTGTGGAGGGATAAGGAGCCGGAGGATTTTGTTCTCCAGTGGGAGGAAGTGGAAGAGGTCAGGTGGTTTGAGTTTGATAGGTGTGTGGAGTTGGTGAAAGAGAAGGGGATTTTGAATTGTATTATGATGGAGGAGTTGGAGATGATAAGGGCAACCCTGGCTGAACTGGAAAACTTTATGTAATTGAAAAATGATTCATGTCGTGTTATCATAGATATATATGAGATATCTGTTCATTGGTTGTACATATTTGTGAGGATGGAAATATGCGGATAGAGCGTGTGGATGACAAGACGGTGAAGTGCTTTTTGTCCAATGAGGAATTGGATGAGTATGAGATTGATTATAAGGATTTTGTACTGCGCAGCGAAAAGGCGAAGGAGGTTGTGCAGGAGATCATTATACAGGCCGAGGAGACGGTGGGATACAAACCGCCCAGGTATTCCTTTGATCTGCAGATCATGATGCTGCCGGATCAGGGACTGGTGCTGACCTTCTCCGAACGGGAGCCGGAGAATGAGCCGTTAATAGAATGCCTGAAGGAAATGAAGCGGGTGCTTCAAAAGGCTCGGGAGAAGGTGGGACTGCCTCCCAGCCAGCAGAACCCGGATCAGAGCAGTGTGCCTTCTCAATCTGCGCAGCAGACTCCTGAGCAAACACCTGCGCCGCTGCCAAAACCGGAATTTGCTATTTTTTCCTTTACATCCCTGCGGGATGTGATGAGTTTTGCGGAGATCCTTCCCGTAACCCTTCGGGTGGACAGCGCGCTGTACGAGATGGAGGAAGCATATTATCTCTGCCTTGGGAAAGGCCATGCATCTTACGAGAAATACAGCAGGGCCTGCATCCAGGCTATGGAATTTGGCGGTCTCTACGGCGCGGAGGAAAAACTACTTTTAAGGCTGGAAGAACACGGCAGATGCCTGATCCAGGCCAAGGCGATCAAGAAGCTGAGGGGCTGAGGATGGGTAAAATGGATCAAGCCAATAGTTGAGAACGAAGACGATGGAACCTAAAAAATACATAACCGGCAGGGCGAGTATCATTGCTCTGCCGGTTTTCTATGTAATCTGGCAGAATTCGGAGGAAACAGCGTAACTTTTTTGTGTGAAGAAAGTCTAATACTGTGAGCAGCTGCAAGCAGTGGGTAAAGCTTATACAACGGTTCAGAGTAACCATCCATACTTGGTTTGCTGTCAGGAAGTATGGTAAGGTATTTATCTACATATGGAAACAATCGGATGTACTGGAGGAAGAAATAACATGCGAGTTACTGATTTAATCTATCTTGCGTCTGAATACTTGAAACTCGGGATTATAATAGGGATTTTTATTATGTTCTGTATGTTTGCAGGCTATTTTTTAGTGTATAGAAAATTATTAAAAGGTCAAAGGGTAATTGGCTGGAAGGTATTTCTATGGTGGGGAATCTTCCTCTGTTATTTGTTTGTTGTATTAGGTGCAACTTTATTGAGCCGTGGCAATGGTTGGACTAATGATAAAATTCGGCCATTATTCTATTCATACAGAGATGCCTGGATAAGTTTTTCAAATGCTGCATGGAGAAATATCATATTGAATTTCTGCATGTTTGTTCCCTTTGGAATATGGCTTCCGCTTGGAATAAAAGGGTTCCGAAAATTTTGGAGGACATATCTTGTGGGGTTTGTATTTGCACTAATGATTGAATGCATACAACTGCTTTCCCGGCGTGGGTTATTTGAACTGGATGATATTTTAGGCAATACCGTGGGGACGATGATCGGATATGGTTTGTTTACCATGGCAGCGTTGGTCATCAGTAAAATTACAAAGAGAAAATCAAAAAAGGTTGTATCTGTGGCAGCTTTGCAATTGCCCTTGATCATGACGATTGCTGTATTTGCCATCATTTTTGTGAAATATGACACGCAGGAATTAGGAAATAATCCGTACCGATATATTGAAGCATATAACAGCAAAATGATCAGCGTAACAGGAAAAAGTGAGTTCAGTACAGAAGAGAGGGAACTCAATGTGTATGAAACCACTATACTGACTGTAGAAGAGGCGATGGAAAAAGGGGAAAAGATTTTTGAAACATTGGGAACCAAAATTGATGAACGTTCTACTGATATATACGAAGAAACCATTGTTTTATACTCCGATCTGAGAGGGTACAGTTTATGGATTGACTATCTGGGGGGAATCTTCGAGCTTATGTGCTTTGATGTTCTTTATCCGGACAACGATACAAGACCGGACCCTGTAAGTGGAGCTGATGAAGAGACCATCCGAAATGCACTTGGGGAGATAGGATTTGACATACCGAAAGGAGCTGTTTTCAAAGAACTTGAATCGGGTGAATATCAATTTGAGGCCGCCATGTTGGAGACAGAGGAGTCGATTGTAAATGGCACCTTTGCATGCTCCTATTATGGCGAAAACGGTATTGGAGAGATATCGAATTTTCTTATTACATGCACACCATATAAGGCATACACGGCAATTAGCGAGCAGGAAGCATATGATAAAATCGTGAATGGAGAATTTAGGTATATCGGTAATATACAGTTAGAAATTCAGGTTGAATCCTGTTCAATGGTATATTGCATTGATTCTAAAGGATATTATCAGCCTAATTATCGATTTGAATGTATGATCAACGGGGAAGAAAGCGAGATTATGATTCCCGCAATAAAAAATTAAATCCCAATTCTTAGTAACATTGATTTGATATCAAAAGATATTAAATCAAATTTCGCAAGAGGAAAAGCACATGAAATTTGCGGCTGCGTATGAGCAGAGCAGGGATGCAGTCTACGGCTATCTGGTGTATATGACCAGGGACACCGGACTGGCGGAGGACTTGAGCCAGGAGGTGTTCTTAAGGATGTTCCTGCACTTGGGTAAGTTTAGAGAGGAATCAAGCGTGCGTACCTGGGCGTTAAGCATTGCCAGGAATGTATTCTTAAGCTACGCCAAGCGCAAGCGGCCTGTGCTGCTTCAGGAGCAGGACTGGGAGCCGGAGCCGGACTTAAGCCGCAATCTGCCCGAGGAGGCGGTGCTGAAAAAGGAGGAGGCGGAGGCGGTCCGAAGGTGTCTGATGTGCCTGGGCGAGCAGGAGCGTACAGTGCTTCTCCTTCGGGACTTCCAGGAGCTGTCCTACGAGGAGATCGCAAGGATCATGGGACTGACGGCGGAAGTGATAAAGAGCCGGATCTATCGGGCAAGACAGAAATTTAAGGAGATTTACAGAAATGTGACGGATGCAGAGTGAAGCTGTTTCAGTCATAAAGCGGTATTACACGGAAAGGAGCAGGATGGAAAGCGAACAGGATAGAATAGAAATTCCTGAGATTGTATATCAGGGAGATGATAAAAAGTTAAAAGAGCGTATTTTTAAATTTAAGACCGGCAGCTTACGGATTGGGATATTTACCCTAATTGGTCTTATTTTGGGCTTTTACAGTCATACTTATGTATCAGATACCTTTTTCCCCACAAAGTTTATTATGGCAATTCCTTATAAGATCAGTGAGGCCATCTATGTATCTGTCTTGGGAACGGACGCAAAAATGATGAAGTTCTGGCATGGGCCGGTTACACCAAACGCTTTTTTCCCCCATAGCTGGCTGGCTACTGTTATGGCTGAGTTGGTGACAGTAGTTTTGATCAGCGGCGCCATTTATGGGTCATTGGCCTATTTTACGGGGGACAAGAGGATATTTACGCTGCAGCGGTTTTTAAAATTTGCGGGCTGCTGGTGCGCTGCAATACTGCTCTGCATTGGGCTGGCTTACGGAATCAATGGCAAAGCGGTGGCCGATAATGAGCGCTTGCAGGGAGAGCCTGATTTTTTTCTGTATCACGGTGATATGGGTGGGGTGAAAGACGGGCGCGGCTTTTATGGGGAAAATGCGTATGTTTTGAGAGAACTGCTTTATAATGGGCTCAGTCCCGCCCATGTTCAGCGGAATGCGGAGGACGAGATACCAATGCACCTGATTTATGCCCTTAGCCGCATAGGGGAATACAAAGTGAATTGTCAGGAATGCTATCTGGTGACGGAACAGGGAAGACTCTATCACGTTTCGGAGGAATTTGCGGCGGTGCTGGCCGCCTATTATGAAAGCGGGACGCTGCCTGAGGGTATACAGGGGATACCTTTGGAGAGTTCAACAGAAGCGGAGGTGGAAACGGAATGAAGAAGCCGGATTTGTCTAAATTTCGTATTAAATCTACAAAGGACTGGGTGATCTTTTGGATATTTGCCACGCTCCTTGTCTATACCCTGGCGGACGGTTACGATACCGGTATTGTTTATTGGCTGAGAAGTGTTGAGACTCCCTGGCTGGGATATGTAAATGAACCTCAGAATTATGGACGGATGATGATCTCGGCAGCAGTGCTTGCTGTGCTGGCAGAGGCAGTGTGCTTTCTGCGGCGGAAATCTCTTCGGATCAAGTTGGCAGTGCTGGCAGCGGGCGTGTTGGTGCCAATAGCCCTGGTGGGAATGTATCTTGTTCACTGCAGGCTGATCGTATCGTCGCTCTGGCAGGAGGAACCAAGCAGGATCACAATCTGGTGGAAGGAGTCAAGTGGGGGTAACACGGTCTCCGCAGTTCTTTATGCTCCGGATGAGGAAGAACAGGAGAAGCTGCTGGAATATTGCAGAAATCTGACAGTGGTGTCAGATGAAGCGCTGCAAGAGGAGTTTATTCAGTGGTACCGGGAGGCTGATACAAGCCTCTTTTCACAGAACCATATTGATCTGCATTATCCAGAAAGATACGGTCACAGTTACTCGTTAGATCTTTATGTATGGGGAGATTACCTCTATTTCTTCCGGGGCCATAAACGGGGTAATGGCTATTTTCTTGCCTTTTTTGAGGACAATGGGCTGATACAGTACCTGGAAGATTTACGTCAGGAGCAGCTTGGGACTGCTGAATAAGTCGTGGTATATAATGAGCCGGTGCTTTCTCTTTACGATAAGCCGGCTCTTGTTGTTTATGGCACACTGGATTTACATTTTAGTAAACTGGATTTTCTTTTTTGAGTAAACCCGATTATCTCCTCATTTTTGTAGGTTTGCCTCCTCATTTTTAAATTGGCTTTTTTCCCATCCTGTGCTATAATTTATCCGATTGTTAATTCACATGACAAGAGTGCGGAAAGGAAAAGAAAATGAGCGAAGAAAAGAAAATCCCTTACAAGATTTATCTGGAAGAAAACGAGATGCCTACCAGCTGGTACAATGTGCGGGCGGATATGAAGAATAAGCCGGCCCCCATCTTGAACCCCGGTACCTTAAAGCCGGTCACCTTTGAGGAGCTGAGGGGAATCTTTTGCGATGAGCTTTGTAAACAGGAGCTGGATGACACCACGCCGTACTTTGAGATACCCGAGGAAATCAGAAGCTTCTACCGGATGTACCGTCCCTCTCCCCTGGTGCGGGCATACTGCCTGGAGCAGAAGCTGCAGACTCCGGCTAAGATCTACTATAAATTTGAAGGAAACAACACCAGCGGCAGCCATAAGCTGAATTCCGCCATTGCTCAGGCTTATTACGCAAAGAAGCAGGGACTGAAGGGCGTTACCACAGAGACGGGTGCAGGACAGTGGGGTACGGCGCTTTCCATGGCCTGCGCATACCTTGGCATCGACTGCCAGGTTTATATGGTGAAGTGCTCTTACGAGCAGAAGCCCTTTCGCCGGGAGGTGATGAGAACATATGGGGCAAATGTGACTCCTTCTCCTTCCGACACCACCGAGGTGGGCCGCAAGATCCTGGCTGAGTTCCCCGGCACCACGGGAAGCCTTGGCTGCGCCATCTCAGAGGCGGTGGAGGCAGCTGTCACCCAGGAAGGGTACCGCTATGTATTGGGAAGTGTGCTGGCTCAGGTGCTGCTGCACCAGTCCGTGATCGGTCTGGAGGCCAAGGCAGCTATGGATAAATACGGTATCAAGCCCGATGTGATCATCGGCTGTGCCGGCGGCGGTTCCAACCTGGGCGGTTTGATTTCGCCGTTTATGGGTGAAAAGCTGAGAGGCGAAGCAGATTACCGTTTTGTCGCCGTAGAGCCTGCTTCTTGCCCCAGCTTCACAAGAGGAAAATATGTGTACGATTTCTGCGACACTGGTAAGGTGTGCCCGCTGGCAAAGATGTACACCCTGGGCAGCAGCTTTATCCCGGCGCCCAACCATGCAGGGGGCTTACGCTACCATGGCATGAGCTCCGTGCTTTCCCAGCTGTACCATGACGGCTACATGGAGGCTGTCAGTGTAGAACAGACGGCAGTGTTTAAGGCTGCTGAGGAGTTTGCCAGGGTGGAGGGCATCCTGCCTGCTCCCGAGAGCTCCCATGCGATCAAGGTGGCTATGGACGAGGCGCTTAAGTGCAAGGAGACAGGGGAGGAGAAGACCATCCTCTTTGGCCTTACCGGAACAGGTTACTTTGACCTGGTGGCTTATGAGAAGTACAACAACGGAGAGATGACCGACTATGTTCCCAGCGATGAGGACCTTGCGAAGGGCTTTGCAGGTGTGCCTCAGTTTCCGGGGAATGAGATTTAGGCTGCAGTAGTTAGTAATGACCACAAACGATTAAATTATGAATGTTTTACAAAGAGCTGACATATGTCTTGAGGGATGTATGTCAGCTTTATTCTCGCTAACAATGAGTCAAGTATGGGCGCTTGCGTAAATATTTGACGAATGCCGCGAGGGTTGAATACTTTGTCAGGCTGCTGCGGGGTATTTGATATATTATGTGAAACAATAAATGGAATGGAAACCCGTTGATTGAAATAAAGCTTCCTGGGATAAACGAAAATTCGTTTAAAAGCAATATTGACATTTGTATTCTGTTTGCTATAATGAATCTATACTAAAATCATGTGAAAATCTATTGGACAAAACAAACAAGTCAATCCAAGGCATATCGCCGACATTTTCACAGAAATCACAATTAAATGTTGGCAGGCCGTTGGAGATGCTTTACAGGCAAAGTGTTCCATAATGACAATGTCCTGCCGGAAAAGGAGGATACTTTATGGAACAAATCCAGGACAGAAGGGAGCTGTTAATGGTGATCGCAGGAGGAAAGGTGTATACTTTCGAGGATATTCTGGCGCTGCCGGAGGGAGAGCGTGCGGAACTGATTGACGGTGAGATGTTTATGATGGCATCGCCGACGCGGGGGCATCAGGATGCGAGTGGTTGGTTTTTTGCTCAAATTTTTAATTACATACAAGGTAAGAAGGGGAAATGCAGGGTATATACTTCGCAATTTGCAGTTTTCCCCAAAAAGGATGACAAAAATTATGTAGAGCCGGACGTGGCGGTAGTCTGTGACCGGAACAATCTTGACAAGAGGGGCTGCAATGGAGCGCCGGAGTGGGTTATTGAGGTTGTGTCGCCCTCCAGCGTCAAAATGGATTATGAGAGAAAGCTTAAGCTCTATCAGGAGAGCGGTGTTGAGGAATACTGGATTGTTGATCTGGAAAAGGAATTGGTGAAGGTATACCGCTTTACGGAAAGCATTCAGGAGGCAGATCACTCTTTTGAGGAGACAGTGAAGGTAGGAATCTATGATGACCTGGAATTTGATCTCAGAAGGTTGAAAGAGTATCTGGAGGGATAGGAAAAATTTAAATAGAGAGCAGCTGTCATTAAAATGTACCTGTTTGGTTCTTGTCTGGTTGTCGATCAGTATGGTAAAATGTCCGCAAAGAGCACCATATTTAATCGGCAACTTTGTATGTGACTGAGGACAATCTATCTGTAAGGAGAATCTTAATGCACAATATAAGAATTGAGACAGAACGTTTACTATTGCGTCCACTTACTGTCGCTGACGCGGAAGAAGTGTTTCAGTGGGCAGGCGATGAGCGTGTTTCAAAGTACATGGTTTATCATACATATACGAGCGTTGAACAAGTGAAGGAGTGGCTTGCTTCTGTGGAGCAGAACGAGAGTCCCTACGAGTTTGAGTTTGGATTTGAACGCCTTTCAGACGGAAAGCTGATAGGCAGCGGCAGTATTGGGACTGACAAAAAGAACGGTTACTGGGGATTTGGCTATAATTTGAGATTTGACTGCTGGGGAATGGGCTACGCAACCGAAGCGGCGAAAGCAATGATCAACTATGCACGCGAGAATTTTGGCATAAGGAAATTTGCTTCCAGTCACTGTGAGCCCAATAAGGCATCCGGAAGGGTCATGGAGAAATGCGGACTGCATTTTGTGGGTTACGGTGAATTTGAAAAGCTGGATGGAAGTTGTAAAATGCGGTCGATGGAATATGAGGGTGAAATTTAGATGCTAATAACAATACTACGTTCATAAAGGAGCTTCTTATGGTACAGGTTGAGAAATGGGATGTATTTGAGACAGAATTACAAGGTCCGAAGGAAGGTAATCCCTTTACCGAACACACTCTGCAGGGAGTATTTCACAGCCAATGGGAAACCGTCACGACGGACGGATTTTATGATGGGGATGGGGTGTATAAGATTCGGTTCATGCCGTCCTTTGAAGGGGAATATGACTATACCCTATCCGCTGATTTTTTAAAGGACCCTGTCAAAGGCCAATTTATCTCAGTGGCACCAGATGAGGGAAATCACGGGCCTGTGAGGGTGGCGAACACATGGCATTTTGCCTATGAGGACGGAACGCCCTATTATTGCCTCGGAACCACCTGCTACGTGTGGGCGCTGCAGTCGGATGAGCGAATCAGGGAGACCTTACAGACCCTGAAAGAAAGTGCATTTAACAAGATTCGATTCTGCATTTTTCCGAAGCATTATGATTACAATCTGAAGGAGCCCCGCTCCTATCCCTATGAGGGAAAGCCCATGGATTCCTCTGTTCTGACCCCGGAGAATTTTTGGGAATACAACAACAGAAGCGAAGGTAATGAATGGGATTTCACCAGGTTTCACCCGGAGCATTTCCAGCATTTGGAATATTGTATCAAGGAACTTTGCAAGCTTGGCATCGAGGCCGACCTGATCGTAATGCACCCCTATGACAGATGGGGCTTTTCCTGTATGACCAAGGAGCAGGACGATCTGTACTGGAAATATGTGCTGGCGCGTTTTTCCGCCTACAGAAATGTCTGGTGGTCCCTGGCAAACGAGTATGATCTGCTGCATGATAAGACCATCGCTGACTGGGAGAGATATGCGGGGCTGATCTGTACCCATGATCCCTATGGGCATCTTCGCTCCGTTCACAACTGTATGCCCTTTTATGACTACACCAGGCCCTGGGTCACCCACTGCAGCATTCAGCGGCAGGACTTGTACAGAACTGCGGAAAATGTCAATGAATGGCGTGAGAGATACCGGAAGCCGGTGGTGCTGGATGAGATTGCCTATGAGGGAAATGTCCCCCACGGCTGGGGAAATATCAGCGGACAGGAGATGCTTCGGAGATTTTGGGAGGCTGTCTGCAGGGGCGGTTATCCTGGACATGGGGAGACCTTTTTGAACGAGGAGGGTGTGCTCTGGTGGTCCCATGGAGGAAAGCTGCACGGGGAGAGTCACAAGAGATTTCAGTTTTTGCTGGATATCTGGAAACAAACACCCGGCAACGGCCTAATGCCCTGTGACCGCTTCTGGGCAGAGGTGTGCGCCGTGCCCCAGGTGAGCTTATCTCCGGCAGCAAAGGACTATTATTTGATCTATTACAGCTTTATGCAGCCGGCCTTGAAGCAGTATCATATCGACGATACCACGGAGTACAGGCTGAAAGTGATCGATACCTGGAACATGACGATTGAGGACAGAGGGATTGTAAAGGGCAGGTTTACCGTTGAACTGCCGGGAAAGCCGTATATGGCGATTCAACTGGTTAAGGAGAATTAGCAGCCACAGATACGGTTCTGGTAATTTCGGATTGGGTGGGGAAACTGTAAGTCCATGGTGTGAAAAGTATGGGTACAGGAATATTGAAGGTAATTGGTATATGTATATTCCAGAGCGTCCCGAATAAAAAGGGGTAATCTATATCACATTTTATATGGCGTGGTTCAAATAATGAGTCCCTATAGGCGCAGGGAAAGGAAACCAGAAAGGAGAATCATCATGCAGTTATTACAGTATCAGAAATGCAGCACCTGCCAAAAAGCAGTTGCCTGGTTGAAGGAGCATAATATTTCCTATCAGGATAGGCCCATCAAGGAGCAGAACCCCACCAAAGAGGAGCTGACGGAATGGTACCACAGGAGCGGCCTGCCCCTGAAACGCTTTTTTAATACCAGCGGAAACCTGTATAAGGACTTGCAGCTGAAGGATAAGCTGCCGAATATGTCCGAGGAGGAGCAGCTTGCGCTTTTGGCTACGGACGGCATGCTGGTGAAGCGTCCACTGGTGGTGGGTGAGGATTTTGTGCTTACTGGGTTTAAGGAGTCGGAGTGGGCTGAGAAGCTTGGGATTGACTTAGATAACATCTGAGAAAACCGTGATGGTAATAGGGAGAAGGGTCTATGAAACACTATAAACAAGAACAGAGATTGGAAATCCAAAAATCATGGTGTGTCAGTCTCGTGCTCCAAATATTGCTGTTGTTTGTGGGTCGGATTTTTTGGGAAGTTTATGATCCGCCATTTGACTGGCCAATAATTGTGTGGGCTTTTTTTCAAATTTTTGTTTTGTTGATTGTTTTTTTTCTGGTATTTAAGCTGCCTTATCTACATCTTGTTATACAGCTTGGTTTTGTTATTTTTGCTGTATATATGCTGGTTAAGGAAAAGAATATTGAACGATTTCTACTGACATTGTTCTTGACGGCTATAGCTGTGGCACTGGATATCAGCTGGATTCAGGTGAAGTTAGTATGGTGAGCTGGCCATATAACCGGTAAAGGATCATTCCCTGTCAATATAAAAAGAAGCATCTGAAAAGATTGGATGATCAGTGCGGGTTTATGAAGTAATACTGTGGAGGAAGTGTAGTGTGGGAACGGGCAATAACTTGAGGACAACAATCATATCATTGTTGTTAATCCTGTGTCTGGCAGGATGTACTGCTGCTAAGGACCAGAGTGAGCTGAATGAGAATAATCCTGTAGATGACAGCTCTGTTCAATCAGATGAGAAGGTGGAGGATAATCCTGTTAAAACGGATGAAGGGGAAGATGCTCTGGATATATCGGAAAATATGCTGGCATTTTACCTGGTGCTGAACAGTAAAAAGCCCTTTGTCAGTGCTGGTGAGGGCTGCCAGGAGTTTTACTGGAACGAGTATAACTGGTGTCTGTTACAGCCGGTGACATCTTTCGAGCCGGGGCGATTCATCGTTGTGGATATGGACCGTGACGGCGAGGAAGAGATCATGCTCTATAGCTGGCCGGAATCCACGCAGGTATTGGATTACCAGGATGGAAGCGTATATGTCTATCAGTTTGTTTTTAGAGGAATGAACAATGTTCTGCCAAATGGGGTCTATGAGGGTTCCGGCGGGGCATCTGTCTGGGGATTTTACAGGATTACCGAATTTGATCATGGCACTTTTCAAGAAGAGACCTTGGCATATACGGAAACATATGGGGGTGATGAATATTATGAAGTCGAGGGACGGGAAGTAACCTTCCGGGAGTTCAATGAATATACAGAACAGTTTAAGGTGGAGCCTGCAGAAGTGCATGACTTCACGGAAGAGCTACTGGATGAGGTGTTGCTGGGGAATTTAAGTGAAGTGGAATTGGCCGTTGTAAAGAATGCGCCTGTAGAGGAAATGCTGGAACAAAAGGAACCCGATTTTACGGCATTGCCGCCGGAATTAAACGAAATTCTAACGGAGGGAGGGGCTTTTATCTGCGCGAATGATAACCAGAAAAAACTTTTTCTGGAGGATGGTGTTGTAAAAGGAGAGACGGAGGATGAAGAATATCAGGCTCTGTATTACAGTATCGTAGACATGGATGGGGATGGAATTTCGGAAGTCGTGCTGACCTGTGATTTCAGGACCACATTGATCCTGCACCAAACCGATGAGGGAGTATGGGGGTATAGGTTCGGCTTTGATAATGAGGTGGGCGCAATTGCAGAGAATGGAACCTTTGCAGTGGGCTATAGCATCTATGGAACGAAGGGCTATGGAAGAATCCTGTCCTTCGGGGAAAATGGATGTGAGACAGAAAATGTGGACGAGGCGGAGTTTGCCGGTGCTGACAGGGTTTGGTATTATTGTTATTAGAAAGGCAAAAGAATTTGGGTTTGTTTTTCTCGCTGTCTATAACCTGATTAAGGACAGGAATAAGATACAATTCCTGCTGTCACTGTTCTTGGCTGTAATAGCCGTGGCATTGGATATTATCTGGCTGCAGGCGCGACTGCATTAGCGGGTATATCTGGGAGTGGAAGAAAGGTGTATGAAACTAAGAAAAGTTGTTACATCTATGATACATTCAAAACTGAATTACAGAAAATATGGTGCGGCTATTGTGTGTTAAACATATTAATGTTGCTTCCTGTTCGCCTTATGATGTTAATCTATGAAACAGTTTTAGATGCGCCATTATTTTTGGTTTGGTTAATTCCTGTTATGGGGATTCATGCTGCCCTATGGTATTATTGCAAGCTCACTTATCTGCACATTGTTGCGGGATTTGGATTTATTATTTTCTCCGTCTATATGTTGATCAAGGAAAAGAATATCAAGTTATTCCTGCTGACGATAATTCTGACGGTATTATCCTCGGCTCTTAACCTTAGCTGGATCATACTGGGGGTAGAATGGTGAGCAGGGGAGCAAATCACATGATCTGTAAAGGATGGGATTATGTTAGAAAATTCCTTATTTGCATATTGTTTTGGGGGTTGGTTTCGTAATTTTCACTGTCTATATGCTGATTAAGGAAAAGAATTTTAAATTATTCCTGCTGACTTTGGTTCTAACAGTATCATCCATGGCCCTGAATATTAGCTGGATTGTGCGAAACTATGAAAATCTCTTGACAAACTACATAGCTTTACAATAAAATTCCATTATACGGAAGCAGGAGCGAGGATTTCTGGAGTGTAAGCTACAGGAACGCAAGCTCCCTAATAACAAAAACGACTGAGAAGGGGATCAGTACAGATTCGGAAGCATCCCAGAGAGAGGGCGTGGCATCGGCGCGAGCGCGGGACGGTGCGGCTGGGAGGCCCTTATGCGGAGGATTTGGAACCTGCCCCGGAGTCCTGTGCGAGACGGCGAGAGCCGGGAAAGCACAGCGTAAGCCGGCGTTAGCGGCATAAGAGTTGGGCGCGTTGGCGTCAAGCAGGGTGGTACCGCCGGATTTCCGGTCCCTTTGGGATTGGAAGTACGGCTTTTTTTGTCGGCTTCTTTCCCGGAAGCAAGCAGTCCCTGCCGTAGGAAAACGGCAAAAAAGACAGCTGTGAAGCGGCTTCAAGCCGAAAACAGCAGAAAAGAGGTAATATATGGCAGACAAGAAAATGGTAGAAGAAATCACATCCATGGACGTGGATTTTGCCCAGTGGTACACGGACGTGGTGAAAAAGGCGGAGCTCATCGACTACACCTCCGTGAAGGGGTGCATGGTCATCAAGCCCGCGGGCTATGCAATTTGGGAGCTGATCCAGAAGCAGCTGGACGACAGATTTAAAGAGACAGGGGTAGAAAATGTATACCTGCCCATGTTTATTCCGGAGTCCCTGCTCCAGAAGGAGAAGGACCATGTGGAAGGCTTTGCGCCGGAGGTGGCATGGGTGACACACGGCGGCTTGCAGCCCCTGCAGGAGCGTCTCTGCGTGCGTCCTACCTCTGAGACGCTGTTCTGTGATTTCTATAAAAATGATGTGCATTCCTACAGGGATCTGCCCAAGGTTTACAACCAGTGGTGCTCCGTGGTGCGCTGGGAGAAGGAGACAAGACCCTTCCTTCGCTCCAGAGAATTCCTCTGGCAGGAGGGCCACACAGTCCACGCTACCGCCGAGGAAGCGGAGGAGCGTACCATCCAGATGCTGAATGTGTATGCGGATTTCTGTGAACAGGTGCTGGCAATTCCGGTAGTCAAGGGCCGCAAGACCGACAAGGAGAAGTTTGCGGGAGCAGTTGCCACCTATACCATTGAGGCGCTGATGCACGACGGAAAGGCTCTCCAGTCCGGCACCAGCCATAACTTTGGCGACGGCTTTGCGAAGGCCTTCGAGATCCAGTTTGCAGATAAGGACAATACTTTAAAATATGTCCATCAGACCTCCTGGGGTATGACCACCCGCCTGATTGGCGCCATCATCATGGTACACGGCGACAACGAGGGCCTGGTGTTGCCGCCCAGGGTGGCGCCCGTTCAGGTTTGCGTAATCCCTATCCAGCAGAAGAAGGAGGGCGTGCTTGATAAGGCATACGAACTCCGTGACCGCCTGAAGAAGGTCTGCCGGGTGAAGGTGGACGATACCGATAAGACACCCGGCTGGAAGTTTGCGGAGGCGGAGATGCGCGGCTATCCAATCCGCGTGGAGATCGGCCCCAAGGATATGGAGGCCGGAAAGTGCGTGCTCTGCCGCAGGGATACCAGGGAGAAGATCGAGGTTTCACTGGAGGAGCTGGAGACAAAAGTAGCGGAGCTTCTGGAGATTATTCAGGAGGAGATGCTGGAGCGGGCAAGAGCCCACAGGGATGAGCATACCTACACTGCTGCAAGCATGGCGGAGTTTGAGCGGATCTTTAGCGAGAAGACGGGATTTGTAAAGGCCATGTGGTGCGGAGAGCAGGGCTGCGAGGATGTGATCAAGGAGAAGCTCAGTGTCACAAGCCGCTGCATGCCCTTTGAGCAGGAGCAGATTGCGGAAGTTTGCGTCTGCTGCGGAAAGCCTGCGAAGAAGATGGTTTATTGGGGGAAAGCATATTAGGATGCACAGGAAGTGATGAGAGGCGCTGTTTAGGGGGATGGTGCGGCCTATGTACAAAAATAAGTTTAAAAGAATTTTTGGGGGGTTGTTTGGGAGCGCCGTTTTTGTTTTCGTGGGAGTGTTGTTGTGGGGAATTTTCGGGCAAGAAACGGCATCTGTGGCGAAAAATCAGGGGACGGAGACTCGGTGCGATGCGGAGGATGTGGAAGAGTTTGTAAAAAGTTTTTATGCGTCCCAAGCAGAGGGCGATATAAATGCTATGTTGGAATTTATGGGAGACGATACGTCTAACAGATTGTTCCAACAGGTTACGGTGGAGGCCTTATTGGAGTGCGGTTTTCAAGGATATGACTCCCTGACAGTGAGTGTTTATCCTTTGAAAGAAACGGATTGGTGGGTGGCTGTTGTAGTATATGACATGCTGTTAGAAGGAATTGATAGCCCTCTGCCAGGATGTGATGCTGTGCTCGTGCAAATGTCGGAGGATGGCAGCGGGCTTATTTTCACATATGATGTAGAGCCTTCTATGAAAGATGAGGTCTCGCTGATCATAGAGGAAGACTTTGGTGATGTGTATGACGAGATCAACCAAAAATTTTCTGAAATTCTATGGGAATATCCTGAATTTTTTGAATGGGAACAGGAATTTACACAAGTGCGTGCGTTAAGGCGGGCGGATCTATTGAGTCAGCAGGAAGGATCGGAGGAATCGAGCGTTTCGGGAGAACCGGCAGTACCGGCGGAACCTGTAGTACCGGCGGAGCCGGAAGAATGGAAGGAACCGGAAGTGCCTGCGGAAGAACTGTATGTGGTTCGCAAGGGCGACTGTCTCTGGCACATCGCGGAGGATACGCTAGGTGACGGTGCCAGATGGGTGGAGTTGTATGAGGCTAACAAGGACATCATCGGCGGCAATCCGAACCTGATTTTGATCGGAATGGAGTTGCATATTCCTTGAATTATATTGTAGTGGATTTGGATTGGAATCAGAGTACGAATGGCGGGCCGGAAATGCCCGGTATTCTATTTGAGATATTTGAAATCAAAAACTCTGCAGTCTTCAAGACGGCTTTCTGAACTGCTCCATCGAGGAGAAAAGGGAAAACGTAAACAATCAGAATATATTAAATATCTGGAGGAGAAAGAGTGATAAAGATAAAAGAAATAATTATAATATTAATTACAATTATTGTAATAGTAATGAGTATTTTATTGTGTGTTAAAGCTTATAACATTGCGCATGGAAAGGAAAATAGGACGAATGAAGAGTATATGTCAATATTGTTAGATAATAAGGAGGATTTTGAGTATGTGGCAGAGATAATGCAAAAATATCCATCTGAGTATATATATTTTAGTAATGATTTTGCAGGCACTGCAGTCACAAAAATAAATGACCATTTTTCGTGCAGCAGTCGCGAAATAGCAATTGAAATATTAAGCGACGATGAATTTTATTATCATCTTATGAATTTATACAATTTAGATGAAATTATGTTTATTGAGTTTGCGCAGTACGGAAAAGACTCCAAAGGAGATATCATAATGTTTTATTTTAGCAAATTCCCGAGAGATTATCATGGAGGTATATATTATGGTACAAATATAAAAAGCGATATATTTACATATATAATAGATGAAAACTGGGCCTTGTGGATGCTGCCAAATGTGTAAAATGTTCTTTGGTTAGTTTGAAACCAGAAAATAAGCAAACATCATTTTGACTGAGAAAAGAGCGATTTTGATATTTGTGTACCACAAATCTTGAGATTTTATGGATTTGTGGCACACTATCTGTACAAAGTAAAGACTTTGATGGAATACAATCAGTTTGCAACGCTCTAGCATATTTTGACTTTTGCCTGTGGAAAATAACTGTTGACAGATATAAACTTTGAGTATATAATCAATACATCAAGAGTAATCTATGAAAAGTGTATTCAGCACATTCAAGGCACAATCTGCCATTTTACTCAAGAGCAAATACAGGTGGCAGAAGTGCTGAATGCGTGGTGTGTTCAAGTCCCCTATTTCAGGTTTCTCTGCCAAGCAGAAGGAGGAACTGATATGGGAAAGATTAGCAACACAATTAATTATTATTTCGGTGACAGTAAGCGGTTCGCGGATCTGTTTAATGCGGTGTTTTTTCAAGGGAGAATGGTGGTGGAGCCGGAAGCTCTATCTGCCGAATCAGAAATCTATCACCAACCTGTGGCGGAGAAACCCGAGGCGGAAAACAGTGGGATTCGCGTTGAACGTGTTCGCGATGTGTGTAAGAAATTGAGGACCGGTGGCGTGTTGCGAATTTTGGCGTTGGAAAACCAAAACCTAGTTGATTATGCCATGCCTTTTCGATGTATGCAATACGATACAATGGAATATGGAAAACAGCTGAATGAAATTCGCAGGAGGAATGAAAGAGAAGGCCGCCTCAATACAAGTGCTGAAGTATTTTGCGGTCTGCTGAAAAAGGACAGAATAGAACCGGTTTATACATTGTGCCTATATCATGGAGAAGAGGAGTGGGATGGCCCCAGGTCACTAAAGGATATGGTGAATTTTGAGGGGAAAGAAGATATCTTTGAAAAACTGTTCAATGATTATCCTTTGCGTCTATACTGCTTGAATGAAGCAGAGAATTTTGAAATGTTCCATACAGAGGTGAAACAGTTGTTCCAGGCGCTGCAATATCGAAAAGATCGTGCTGGACTGCGTAGACTTTTGGTGAGTGATCCGGCATACCGGCACTTGGACAAGGATACGTTGGAGGCAATGGCGGTACTGTTGAATATGCCAGCTGTATGGGAGAAAAAGACAAGTATCATGAGTACGAATGGAGACAAGGAGGAATACGATATGTGCCAGGCAGTGAGAGAGTGGGCGGAGGAAGAAAGACAGATTGGCAGGGACGAAAGCCGCGTAGCTATTGTGAAAAACTTGGTTCGCCGTGGTGATACAGATGAAGCTATCATGCAGGTGGTTGAGTGCAGCCGGGAGTATATTGCCAACATCAGGAAGGATATGTGACTTTTTTCTTGGTATAAAGAAATCATTTCCCTTAATATCTTTACCGGTATGTCTAAAGTGGGTATATCTGCTGACGGGACGGATTCCCCTATTCCGTAACGGTGAAGATATAAGAGAACAACTTTCGGATTGCTGGTATGATTCGGTAAGGTAGTTGGTAAATCAGGGATGCTGGGAAATAGCAGTGGCAATTGCCGACGTTTCAGGTTATAATAAAAGACGATAAAGGTATTACAGGATGGGTACTTCTGTGATAGATCGGAATGGAGCTGCATATCCTATGAATTATATCGTATTGGATTTGGAATGGAATCAGAGTACGAATGGCGGGCCGGAAATGCCCGGCATTCCCTTTGAGATCATTGAGATTGGCGCCATCAAGCTAAATAGGGACGGTGCCATGCTCAGCGAGTTCAGCAAGCTGATTAAGCCCAGTGTATACAAGGAAATGCACAGGGTGACAAGCAGGCTCATCCATCTGCAGATGCAGGAGCTGGAAAGGGGAGAACCCTTCCCGGAGGTGATGGAGAGCTTTCTGCAATGGTGCGGCGAGGAAGAATATCTGTTTTGCACCTGGGGCAGCCTGGACCTGACTGAGCTTCAGCGCAATATGCGCCATTATAAAATGACACCTCTGTCAGAAGGGCCTATTGCTTTTCTGGACGCCCAGAAGCTGTTCAGTCTGGCTTACGAGGACGGCAAATCCAGGCGGTCGCTGGAAAATGCGGTGGATCAGGCGGCGCTGGAGAAGGATATTCCCTTCCACAGGGCGTTCAGCGACGCATACTACACGGCAAAGCTGCTGACAAAGATGATCGCGGAGAAGCCGAATGTGTTGAAAAATGTGTCTTTTGACATATTCCATCCTCCAGTCAGCCGGGAAAAGGAAATCCATGTCCAGTTTGACAGCTATGTGAAATACATAAGCCGGGAGTTCGCCGATAAGCAGGAAGCTTTTGGGGACAAGGAGGTTATATCCAGTAAGTGCTATCTCTGCCATCGAAATCTGAAAAAGAAGCTGAAGTGGTTTACCTTGAACGGCAAGCATTACTATTGTGTGGCTTATTGTGACAAGCATGGGTATTTTAAGAATAAACTCAGGCTCAGAAAGTCTGAAAAAGACAGGGTATATGTGGTAAAGACCACCAAGCAGATCGGTGAAGAGGATGTTGCGGTCCTCCGGGAAAAGAGCGGACATGCCAAAGAGCTGCATCGGCGGAAGAATCGCAGCCGCAGGGAAACGAAGATGAAGAAGCAGCTGAAAAACAGCCAGGAAGGCGACTAAAACCGTAGTTAAAGCAGGGATTATGATCAGAAGTCATAATCCCTGAATTTACTGGAATGCTTTGATTTTTTCTTCCGCCGCCTGCCATCCTTTTTCCAGATCAGCCGGTTGTTTCGGCCGGAAAACTGGTAGTTTTTCAGGAGCAGGCGGATCAGAGCGATGACAAAGGCTATTGCAGCAGCTATTGCCATTCCCATCAGCACCCGGATCACGTTAATATAGATGACAGGAGTGTCAGAAACTTCTTCCATATCAGCTCCGGAGCCATCCGATTCCTGGGCGATATCAAACATCTGTGTCTGGGCCTGGCCTGCGGTGAAGTTCAAGCGCACGGATCCAATGTTGACCCCGTGATAGGTATAAATGATCACTGCTGCCTGATTCGTGCCTGAGGTGTCAAAAGAGATTGTGGATTCTATGTCCTGGAAGGAGACAGTCCGGGGCAGGATGATGTAATCATCCCTGTTCAGGGAAAGGATGGGAACGGAACTGCCGAATATGTCGTTACTTCCATAAAACATGCCAGTATTGTCTATATCATACTTTGTCTCCGTCTGTGCCACATTTACCTTTTCAAAATTGCTGAAGCCATAGTCAAACAAGGCTCTGGTATCCTCATACTGGTCGGGAGATTCGTCGTGCAGCACCACGCAGATCAGCTTCATGCCGTCCCGCTCTGCACAGGAAACCAGACAGCTTCTTGCGGCGTTTGTATATCCAGTCTTGCAGCCCACAAGGTAATCGTAGGCGTACGCCCCTCCTGGGATTAGCTGCATGGTATTATTCTCAAGGATCAAGTCCGGCTGGGTGTCAGAGGGCTGGATCTCCAGCCTGCGTGTCATGGTGATCTGACATAATATCTCATTTGCAAAAAAGGCCCTGCCTATCATAGCAAGATCGTAGGCGGTTGTATAATGGTTCTCGTCAGGCAGGCCGTTGGGATTTACAAAATGGGAGTTCAGGCAGCCGAGCTCCTTCGCCTTTTCATTCATGATCTCCGCAAAATTGTGCCAACTCTCCCCTGCAATGTGTTCTGCCACCGCAAACGCCACCTCGTTGGCGGAGCGGATCAAAATAGCGTTCAAGCACTGATCCATTGTCAATGCCTCACCCTCGTCTATGGCAATATTGTTGCTGTCCCGCGGCGTGTCAAATACTGCCTCGTGGGAAAAGGTAACAAGCTCGTCCATGGAACACTGCTCTATGGCGATCAGGCTGGTCAGTATCTTTGTGGTGCTGGCAGGATACTGCCGCTGATGAATATTTTTCGCATATAAAATAGTGCCCGTCTCCGCCTCCATGAGAATAGCCGATTCCGCACTCACCACAGGCCCGATGGGCCAGTTATCCACCTGGTTGGACTGTATCTCCATGGCACGCTGCGCCTCCCGCCGAAGCTCCGCCTCCGAGGGCTCTGCGAAGACAGTCAGACTGTGGGGGAGGAACAGACAGCACGCAAAAAACACCGCTGCCTGGCGGCAGAGGCTCCTGTGCCAATCAATATGTTTTTGTTCGGTTTTTTCTTTATGATAAATGCTGCGTTTCATATGCAACCTCACTGCTTGGCCATGTATCTACAGTATACAACATTTTCGCCAAAAACCATAGGGGGAATATTATGATTACAATTATTTAATAATTCATTTCATTCAATTTATTGTTACAGACATTATTTATACTGTATCAGGCGTGAGCATGCCTGCCGCCCCACGCCGTCACTCGCGGAATAATTACAGGTAAAGCCTAATAATAACTTTCAAAATAATAGGCCGGAAAAAAGTTGCTATTTTGTGCTCTATATGGTATAAATAGTAACGTCTCAAACCATTTTAGCAGACACGAACCATGCAAAATCCGAGCAAAAACCTAAGCAACCATTTTGAGACAGTGTCACCATAAAACTGACAGCAAATCAGCCGCTGCACACATCGCCCATTCACGACGACAGCAGAAAAGAGGCAACATGAGACTGCGTAACATCACAGGCTCCCGGGAGGTAATAGCTGCAAGCCACTATGTGGTGCAGGAAGCGCTGCAGCCGGACTGTCCCGGGACCTGGAAGGAAATATTCGGAAACGACCACCCCCTTCATATTGAAATCGGAATGGGAAAGGGAAAATTTATACATACTATGGCTAAGATGCATCCTGAGGTCAACTACGTGGGAATTGAAAAATATTCCAGCGTGCTGCTTCGGGCCATTCAGAAGATGGAACAGGAGGAGCTTGGGAACCTGAAATTCCTGCGGATGGATGCGGAGGATATCAACAAGGTGTTTGGCCCCGGTGAGGTGGACAGGATATATCTTAATTTTTCTGATCCCTGGCCCAAGGACAGGCATGCCAAACGCAGGCTTCCCTCCAGGGAATTTCTGGCCCGCTACGACGTGGTCCTGAAACAGGAGGGGAAGCTTGAGTTTAAGACGGACAACAGGCAGCTGTTTGACTTTGCGGTGGCGGAGCTGGAGCCTGCCGGATGGAAGGCGGAGATCATCACCTACGACTTGCACGGTGACAGTGACCTGATGGAGGGAAACGTGATGACGGAGTATGAGGAGAAATTTTCTGCTCTGGGGAATCCAATCTGTAAATATGTTATTTATCGGTAAGACGAAAATATCTCAAAAATAGCGTTGAAAGGAAGAAGGCCGCAGAGACGGTAGAAAGGAGACAAAATGGAACACAAATTCACAACAGAAAACTTTGAGCAGGAGGTATTAAAGTCAGACATTCCCGTGCTGGTGGACTTTTATGCAGACTGGTGCGGCCCCTGTAAGATGATGGCGCCAGTAGTGGAAAAGATGGCGGAGGAATTTGATGGCAGGATCAAGATCGGTAAGCTGAACACCGACGAGAACATGCAGATTGCCCAGCAGTACCGCATCGCCAGCATTCCTACATTTATGATCTTTAAAGATGGAAAGGTTTCGGAAAACTGGATGGGCATAACGTCAACTTCTGATCTACGGAGCAAACTGGAGCAAGTATTAGAGTAATGGGTGTTAGAGTAAGATGAACAGACAATTAGTGGAATATGAGGGAAAAAGGACGCTGGGAAGTGTTGTGGGAGCGTTCCTGTACGCAGCAGGCATCAATCTTTTTGTAGTGCCAGCCGGGTTGTATACTGGAGGTGTCATGGGTTTCTGTCAGGTGATCCGTACTGTCCTGGCGGAGTTTTTTCAGCTGCATTTTGACACCTTTGACATTGCCGGTGTGATTTATTATGCCATCAACATTCCCATTTTTGTGGTTGCCTTTCGGCGGATGGGGCGGAAATTCTTTGTCAAGACCCTGGTCACGGTAACGGCCATGACAGTCTTCCTGTCCGTGATCCCGATCACGTTGATCGTGGAGGAGAGGATGGCGGCCTGCGTGGTGGGCGGTATCATCGCCGGTGCCGGTACGGGCATCACCCTGCGCATGGGCTCCTCAGGTGGCGGAATGGATGTGGTTGGCGTACTGCTGACAAAGTGGAAACAGGATTTCAGCGTAGGCAGGGTCAATCTGTTCGTGAATCTGGCTCTGTATGCCACCTGCCTGCTCTTGTTTGAGAGGGAGATCGTGGTGTTCTGTATTATCTATTCGGCAGTATATTCTCTGGCTATGGACAGAGTGCATACCCAGAACATCAACGTGGAGGTAACAGTGATCACAAAGGCGGACACCACTGCACTGGAAAAGGAGGTTTTCCAGGAGATGAACAGGGGTATCACAAAGTGGTCCGCTCTGGGCGCTTATACTTACGACCACGCCCACGTCCTATACATTATGCTCTCAAAATATGAGGTGCACCGCCTGAGGGCGATCATTCAAAAGCATGATCCGAAAGCTTTTATCGTGCTGAACGAGGGAGTCACGGTTGCCGGTCATTACCTGAAGAAGCTGTGATCAGAGCCATTTTAACAACAGCATTGCCACAGGAACCAGGATGGCCAGAAATACAAGGCTGTATAGGGTAAAGGTCTTTATGTACGCTCCCTTTGCCGCATTCTCGCTCTCCCCATAAGCCCGGTAGGAGATCACGCTGGCCAGGGAGGCAATCAGCGTGCCCAGTCCGCCGATATTGATGCCATAGAGCAGGGGTCTTGCCGCATTGGTAAATCCGGACAGCAGGATGGCAGCAGGAACATTGCTGATGAACTGGCTGAGCAGGATGCCAAGCAGAAGCTCCCGGCCCTGGATCAGGGTCTGCAGCAGATTGGAGATGGCGGGAATCCGTTCCATGTTGCCGATGAAAAGGAAAAAGCACACAAAGGTCAGCAGCAGAAAATAGTCCACTGAACGGAACAGCTTTCTGTCCGCGATCAACACAGCCAGGCCTAAGATTGCCAGCATGGCGGGCCAGGGCAGGAGCCTGATCACGCAGCTTAAGGCAACCAGAAACAGTGCCAGATATAGGACCAGCTTTCCCTTGGGGAGAGCTGGTATTTTTTCCGGTGCAGCTACAGATATTTCGGTCTTGGGCAGCAGAAATACGCCAATCACCAGAAGTACAAAGGCAAACAGCGTCAGCGGCAGCATATCCAAAAGGAAGGTCCCTATGGGAATGGAAAAGGCAGAGTACAGGTACAGATTCTGGGGATTTCCAATGGGGGTCAGCATGCTTCCCAGATTGGCAGCAATGGTCTGAAGTACCACGGTGGGTATCAGCAGCCGTTTTTGGCCGGCCATGTTCAGGATCATCACTGCAAAGGGCACAAAAGTAATCAGTGCCACATCGTTGGTGATAAGCATGGCGGAAAAGAAGCACAGCGCCATCAGCAGCATGCAAAGCTGTCTGGTAGTCTTCATGCGCGCAAGCAGCTTCAAGCCCAGATATTTAAACAGGCCGATGCTTTGAAGGCCTGCTACTACCAGCATCAGACCCAGCAGCAGCGCCAGTACTCGCCAGTCCATATACTCCAGATATTCCTTGGAGGGCGGCACGAAAAAGGCCGACACTACGGACAGCAGGGCCGCGATGCAGAGTACGGTTTCCTTCTTAAAAAATTTTATGAGTTTTTTGAATATTCCGCTATTCATATTATATTTTCCCTATCCATTTTGTTTATTCCCACGTGCAATGTGCCAAGCAGGGGCGCTTGTACATATATTTGATGAAATGCCGCGAGGGTCAGAATACCAATGCATTAAAGCGCATTCGGCTTGCTGTGGGGAATTTGATTTTATGTTTTAGCAGTAATTTATGTGAGACCGCCGAACTTGGATGCACAAAGCCCGGCGGTCATTCCCTATTATGTCACTGTTTTTTCTTATTCTCTAATGCAGCAGCCACAAATCCCCTGAACAGCGGATGGGGCTTGTTAGGACGGGATTTCAGCTCGGGGTGTCCCTGGGTGGCCACAAAGAAGGGATGCTCCGTGATCTCGCACATCTCCACGATCCGTCCGTCTGGAGAGGTGCCGGAGAGTCGCAGGCCGTTCTCTGTCAGCACCGCTCGATAGTCGTTATTTACCTCGTAGCGGTGGCGGTGTCTCTCATAGATGGTTTCCTCGCCATAAAGCCGGTATGCTCTTGACTCCTTGTCCAAAATGCAGGGATAAGCGCCCAGCCTCAGCGTGCCGCCGATATCCTCCACACCGTTCTGGTCGGGCATCAGCGCGATCACGGGATGGGTGGTGGAGGGGTCAAGCTCAATGCTGTGGGCGTCGTTGTAACCGATCACATTCCGGGCATATTCTACAATCGTGAGCTGCATTCCCAGGCACAGGCCCAGCAGAGGTCTGCCTGTGGTACGCGCGTAGGTGATGGCTTCAATTTTTCCCTCTATTCCCCGTGAGCCGAAGCCGCCGGGAATCAGGATGCCGTTGCAGTCACCAAGGAGTTCCGACACATTTTCCTTTGTGACGGTCTCGGAGTCGATCCACTTGATATGGACGGTGGTATGGTTGGTGATGCCACCGTGCTTTAAGGCTTCCACCACGCTGATATAAGCGTCATGGAGGGAGACATATTTGCCCACCAGAGCAACCTGTACTTCGTCAGTGGGATGCTTCAGATCGTCCACCATTTTCTCCCAGTCCCCAAGGTCGGGCTCCGGACAGTCCAGATGGAGACACTCGCAGGCCACCTGTGCCAGGCGTTCCTTTTCCATGGCCAGGGGCGCTTCGTAGAGATATTCCACATCCAGATTCTGCAATACCCGGCTGCTGGGCACATTACAGAACAGGGCAATCTTGTCCTTTATGGACTGCTCCAGGGGATGTTCGCTGCGGCATACAATGATGTCGGGCTGGATACCCATTCCCTGCAGATCCTTTACACTGGCCTGGGTGGGCTTTGTCTTCAGCTCCTGGGAGGCGCTGATATAAGGGATCAGTGTCACATGAATCAAAATAGCATTGTCGTGCCCAACATCGTGCTGGAACTGACGGATGGATTCTAAGAATGGCTGGCTCTCGATATCACCCACGGTGCCGCCCACCTCAATGATGGCAATGCGGGTATCGGGATCGGTAAAGTTGCGGTAGAACCGGCTTTTGATCTCGTTTGTGATATGGGGGATCACCTGGACGGTGCCGCCGCCGTAATCACCCCGGCGCTCCTTCTGAAGCACCGACCAGTAAACCTTTCCGGTGGTCACATTGGAATTTTTGTCCAGGCTTTCGTCGATAAAGCGCTCATAATGTCCAAGGTCAAGATCCGTCTCGGCGCCGTCGTCGGTGACGAACACCTCGCCGTGCTGGATGGGATTCATGGTACCCGGATCTATATTAATGTAGGGATCAAATTTCTGCATGGTGACCTTATAGCCTCTGGCTTTCAGAAGTCTTCCCAGGGAAGCCGCTGTGATGCCTTTTCCCAGGCCGGAGACAACGCCGCCGGTGACAAACACGTATTTTACTGGCATAAACTCCTCTTTTCTGCGCTGCAAGTATGCTATTCGGCTGGTGTCCGGCAGCGCGCTAATATCTCTTCTTTCCGGTCTGGACGGGCTCGCTGGTAAGATCCATGCCCAGCTTTTTGAATATTTTCATGTCCACCTCGGAGAGCATGACGGAGGTATGGACCTGACAGCCCCGAAGGGAGGGAAGCTGCTCCAGGGCACGCTTTGCGTTTTCATCCGTGCAGGCTGCCAGAGTCAGGGCGATCAGCGCCTCGTCCGTATGCAGTCTGGGATTCTTTCCGCCCAGGTAGCGGACCTTCAGATCCTGAATGGGCTCGATGGCTTCCGGCTTAATAAGCCGTGTGTCATGATCCACGCCTGCCAAATATTTCAGGGCATTCAGCAAAAGCGCAGCGGATGCGCCCAGAAAATCAGTGGTCTTGGAGGTGATAATATGTCCGTCTGCCAGCTCTATGGCCGCGGTAGGAACGCCAAGTTCCTCCGCGCGCTGCCTGGCAGCCAAAGTGACACTTCTGTCATCTGTGGAAATTTTGGCCTGATTCATCAAAAGCTCGATCTTATAGACCTCATTCTCCGTCCCCTCGTCCCGAACTACTTTGTTCAGGGCAGCGTAGTAGCGGCGAATGATCTCCATCAAAGAGGCCTGGCAGCAGGCTTCGTCGTCAACAATGCAGTTTCCTGCCATGTTGACACCCATGTCAGTTGGGGATTTGTATGGGTTGCTGCCGTAGATGCCCTCAAAAATAGCGTTCAATACGGGGAAAATTTCAATGTCCCGGTTATAGTTTACAGCGGTCTGGCCATATGCTTCCAGATGGAACGGGTCGATCATATTCACATCATTCAGATCCGCCGTCGCGGCCTCATAGGCCAGATTCACGGGATGCTTCAGCGGAAGGTTCCATACGGGGAATGTCTCGAATTTTGCATACCCGGCCTTGATTCCCCTGAGATTGTCGTGGTAGAGCTGGGAGAGGCAGGTGGCCATTTTTCCGCTGCCCGGGCCGGGAGCCGTGATGACGACCAGCGGCCGGGAGGTCTCTATGTAATCGTTTTTTCCGTAACCGTTTTCGCTGACGATCAGCGGTACGTTGGAGGGGTAGCCCTCGATGGTATAATGGAGGTATACCCGGATGTTTTTCTTTTCCAGCTTTGCCTTGAACTGGTTGGCGCTGTTCTGACCGGCATAGTGGGTGATGACCACGCTGCCCACGAACAGGCCCTTCTGCAGGAATTCATCCCGCAGCCGGAGCACATCCACATCATAGGTAATCCCCAGGTCGCCGCGGACCTTGTTCTTCTCGATATCGGCAGCATTGATGACAATGACGATCTCCGCGTAATCGGAGAGCTGCATCAGCATCCTGAGCTTGGAATCGGGTGCAAATCCGGGAAGTACCCTGGAGGCGTGATAGTCGTCAAATAGCTTTCCACCGAATTCCAGATACAGCTTGTCCCCGAACTGGCTGATGCGCTCCTTAATGTGTTCAGACTGCATTTTTAAATATTTTTCGTTGTCAAAACCTGGTCTCATATTCCCTCTCTTGCCGTTTTACGGCGCTTATGACAAAAACAACCACTTTTGTATTTTATCACAGATTTTTCTATATTGGAATGGTTAAAATGATGCAAACTGATTTTTGTGTGTAGGTTTGCTGCTTTACACGTACCTCTTACGAGTGAAGCCCAGCCCTGTCAATGTCCTTTTGGCAGACGCGCTTTCGCTCGGCTGCGCACATTAGCGGAACAAGCTCTGCGTGACAGAGGCTGGCTCGAAAGTACCTCACCAAGTTCCGACGTGCTTAGGCGGTCTGCGGTCAGGACATTGACAGGGCTGAGCAGAATTGAGCATGGTGTAAACAGTACCCCATGTTTGATGATCTTGGGCGCGCTTGACAGAAGGAATACGGTGTGCTAAAATTTCGATTTGTACTGAAAATGATCATATGGAGCCGGTCTGTTTATGAAACAGACCTTGGCTAGAAAAGGAGAGGAAAAGAAATGAAATCGTTATTTAGGAGAAGTGCAGTTTTGGTGTTGGCGGTTGCCTTTGTTCTGCTGACGGGATGCGGAGGAGATGATTCAAATATTAGAGAAAGTTCCCGGGATCGTCATACGACCAATGAAGAAAACAGGGGGGGCAGCAATGTTGACGATACTTCCGATCAGGAGCAGGGCGGTGGTGACAACGCGGAGAATTATCCCGTGATCGAAGCTGCTGACTACAGTGACATGGAGCTGGAGACTATTTCAAACAGTCAGATGAGCTATTCCTTCCCTGCCGGTGAGTGGATGAAGATTCTGGATAATCCGCTTCAGATTGCATGGATGGAGACGGTAACTACCACTCAGGCCGTTAATATCAGCGTGAGCCTGGTGTCTACGTCAAAGTTATCGAAGAATTGGATCGATGATGCACTGAAAGAGCTGCAGGGGGGATTTACGGAGACATACAATGATGCTATCACCATCGAAAGTATGGATGTCCGCACTCTGGACGGTGAGAAAGTAATTTATTCGGAAGTTGTTACCAAGATCAACGACGAGATGATCGACCTGCTGATTGAAGAGGGTGTTTATACAGAGGCGCAGATTGAAGCTTCCGGCGGACGCGAGGCACTTTTGGCCATTCCGCCTACCACACAGATTGCTATCTATGCAGAAAAGGATGGCTACGGTTTTGTGTGTACCGGAACCTATTACGCGGAAGACCAGAAACAGATGGTTCTGGATACCATGACAATTATGCTTGGCACGATGGAAAAGAAGTAGGAAATACACTGTGTTGCCATAGAACAATAACAGATATAAGAGGCGGCGTTATCGGTCTTCACCATAACGCCGTCTCTTTTTGTGCTTTTTGACAGGATTTTATAAATCTTTTATCGTTGGACACCTTTTTTTCACAATAATTCTATTGATTTATTAAACGCTTCTTTCTATAATAAAATAGATTTATTTTCACCCGAAAAGGGAAACTTATATTTATATCATCTATATGTAAAAATAAAATCAACCGAAATGGAGTTACTATGGACAATCAACTGAACCAATATGACAATGGCGGTGGATATGGAAACGGTGGAAGCGGTTCCGGCGGAAGCGGAGCGGGTGGCGGACGTGGCGGAGATTCTCCAAGACGCCCCAGTATAATACTGGTGGTCCTGGTTACGCTGGGAACCCTGATTCTTATGCTTAACATCATGAGGTATATCTCCGGAAGCGGCGACAGCCAAGAGGTTACTTATACTAAGTTCCTGGAATATGTCGAGGCGGACAGGGTACAGGAGGTAAACCTGTTAAGCAGCGGAAAAATACAATTCACCCTGAAGAGAAACACGGACGGGCAGACTTCGGACAATAACCTGCCCGGTTATGGATTTGGTTTTGGATTTTATGGCCAGAATACGCCGGAACAGTATACCACCATCCTCATGGAGGACATGACCACCCTGGTGGCAAGGCTGGAGGAACATGGGATAGAAGGATACAGGACCCTCAGCGACAGTTCCGATTGGATCCTGAATATCGTGAGCATCGTCCTGCCGATCCTCCTCATGTGGGTACTTCTGAGTATGTTGTTCCGCAAGATGAGCGGCAGCGGCGGACCGATGGGCGTGGGAAAAAGCAACGCTAAAGTATACGTGCAGAAGGAGACCGGCGTGACCTTCAAGGATGTGGCGGGCGAGGACGAGGCGAAGGAATCCCTGGTTGAGGTGGTGGATTTCCTTCACAATCCCGGAAAGTATTCCAAGATCGGTGCAAGGCTGCCCAAGGGAGCGCTGCTGGTGGGACCTCCCGGAACGGGTAAGACGCTTCTGGCAAAGGCTGTAGCGGGCGAAGCCCATGTACCCTTTTTCTCCCTGACAGGTTCTGACTTTATCGAGCTGTATGTGGGCGTGGGCGCAAGCCGTGTCCGCGACCTGTTTAAGGAGGCCACAAAGAACGCGCCCTGCATTATCTTTATAGACGAGATTGATGCCATCGGAAGGAGCCGTGACTCCAAATACGGCGGCGGTAACGAAGAGCGGGAGCAGACCCTGAACCAGCTGCTGTCCGAGATGGACGGCTTTGACAGCTCCAAGGGTATTCTGATTCTTGGTGCCACCAACCGTCCTGAAATTCTGGATAAAGCGTTGCTGCGTCCCGGGCGTTTTGACAGGCGTATCATCGTGGATAAGCCTGACCTGAAGGGCCGGGTGGAAATATTGAAGGTTCATGCCAAGGACGTGAAAATGGACGAGAGCGTGGATCTTGACGCCATTGCTCTGGCCACAAGCGGCGCAGTGGGTTCCGATCTGGCGAATATGATCAATGAGGCCGCCATCAATGCAGTCAAGGAACACAGGGAGTTTGTGTGCCAGAAAGACCTGTTCGATGCCGTTGAGGTGGTGCTGGTAGGTAAGGAAAAGAAGGACCGCATCATGAGCAAGGAAGAGCGCCGTATCGTGTCCTATCATGAGGTGGGTCATGCGCTGATCAGCGCCCTTCAGAAAAACTCCGAGCCAGTGCAGAAGATTACCATTGTGCCCAGAACCATGGGGGCCTTGGGCTATGTGATGCAGGTGCCCGAGGAGGAGAAATATCTGAATACAGAAGCGGAGCTTAGGGATATGCTGGTGGGCCTGGTGGGCGGCCGGGCGGCGGAGGAGATCGTGTTTGATACCGTGACCACCGGTGCAGCCAACGATATTGAGAGAGCAACGAGCATTGCCCGTAACATGGTGACCCGATTTGGCATGAGCAAGAAGTTCGGCCTTGCAGCGCTGGCTACCATTGAGAGCCAGTACCTGGAGGGAAGAGCGGAGCTGATCTGCAGCGACGCCACTGCCGCCGAGGTGGACGCCGAGGTGGTGGAAATCCTGAAGGAGAGCTATGACAAGGCACTGGAGCTGCTGCGGGACAACAGACAGGTTATGGATAAGCTGGCGGAGTACCTGATCGAGAAGGAGACTATCACCGGCAAGGAATTTATGGAAATCTTCCGAAGGGAGAAAGGCTTGCCGGAGCCGGAGAAAAAATCGGAGGAAACTGAAAAAACCGAGACGGCTTCAGTACAGACGGAGAAGTCCGCCGAGAAATCTACTCAGAAGGCGGAGAAGTCAGAGGAGCCAGTCGATTCTGTTAAGTCAGCCGGTTCTGTAGAATTGCCGCCGCCGGTGGTACTGCCGGGTGAGGCCAGGGAGCCTGACGGGACAGAAGCAGCGCAGCCTTCTCAGCCGGAACAGGATGACCGCCCGGTAGGTAGATTTTCCAACGGAAAGATAGATTAGGAAGCTCATGTTTAACATTGAAGAAGAACTAAAAAAGCTCCCCAAGGAGCCAGGCGTCTACATTATGAGAGATGACAAGGATGTCATTTTATATGTAGGGAAAGCCATAAATCTACACAACCGCGTCCGATCCTATTTCAGGGATAATATCGGGCGCGGTCCCATGATTGACAAGATGGTCTCTCTGATCGCCCGCTTCGAGTACATTGTCACCGACTCGGAGCTGGAGGCTCTTGTGCTGGAAAACAATCTGATCAAAGAAAATTCCCCAAAATACAACACCCTTTTAAAAGATGACAAGACCTATCCCTACATTAAGGTCACCCTGGGGGAGGAGTATCCGCGCATTCTCTTTTCCCGGACTATGAAGAAGGATAAGTCGAAATATTACGGACCCTACACCAGTGCAGCGGCTGTGAAGGATACCATCGAGCTGCTGAACAAGCTGTACAATCTGCGGACCTGTAACCGAAGCCTGCCCAGGGACATCGGCCTGGAACGGCCCTGCCTGAATTATCATATCAAGCAGTGCAAGGCTCCCTGCCAGGGATACATCACAAAGGAACAGTATCGGGAGCAGGTGGATCAGGCCCTGGAGTTCCTGAACGGAAACTATAATATGATCCTGAAGGACCTGGAGGGAAAGATGAAAGCCGCTGCGGAGGAGCTGGATTTCGAGGCCGCCGCAGGTTACAGGGATTTGTACAACAGCGTAAAATCCGTCTCCCAGAAGCAGAAGATCACTGACAGTGTGGGAGAGGACAAGGATATCATTGCATTGTACCAGGACGAGAGAGAGGCCGTGGTCCAGGTATTTTTTGTGCGCGACGGCAGACTGATAGGCCGTGAACATTATTATATGACACATGTGACGGAAAATGAAAAGGCCGGAATCCTGGAAAATTTCGTGAAACAGTTTTACGCTGGAACGCCCTTTATCCCCAGGGAACTGATGCTTCAGTATGAGATAGAAGACAGCGCGCTCATCGAAAAATGGCTGACGGAGCGGAAAGGGGCGAGAGTGTACCTCAGGGTACCGAAGATCGGTTCCAAAGAGAAACTGGTGGAGCTGGCGGCCCAGAATGCAAAACATATCCTGGAACAGGACAGGGAGCGGCTGAAGCGGGAGGAGGGCCGGACCATCGGCGCGGTGAAGGAGATTGCAGAGCTGCTGGGGCTGCCCCATATTGAACGCATGGAAGCCTTCGACATTTCCAATATCAATGGCTTTGAGAATGTGGGCTCCATGATCGTGTTTGAGAAGGGAAAGCCGAAGCCCAGTGATTACAGAAAGTTCCGGATCAAGACGGTGTCTGGACCCGACGATTACGCCTGCATGCGGGAGGTGCTGACCAGGCGCTTCCGCCATGGTATAGAAGAGAGCCGGGAGCTGGAGAAGAAGGAGCTGGATCAGGAGTACGGCAGCTTTACCAGGTTTCCGGATCTGTTGATGATGGATGGCGGCCGGGGGCAGGTAAATATTGCGCTGTCCGTGCTGGAAGAGCTGCACATTAACATCCCGGTCTGTGGGATGGTGAAGGATGATAATCACCGGACCAGAGGGCTGTATTTCAATAATATTGAACTTCCCATCGATACTCATTCGGAAGGTTTTAAGCTGGTCACCAGGGTGCAGGATGAGGCACACCGCTTTGCGATTGAGTATCATCGTTCGCTGCGGAGTAAGGCTCAGGTGAAGTCGGTGCTGGATGATATTCCCGGGGTGGGGCCGGCTCGCAGGAAGGCGCTCATGCGGCATTTTAAGTCGATTGAGGAGATTAAGGCGGCGTCAGTGGAGGAGCTGGAGAAACTGCCGGAACTGAACCGGCGGGCTGCGGAGGGGATTTATCGGTTTTTTCGTGAAAAGGAAGATAACAGCAAGTGACGGCTATAAACAGCAGCTTTTATAGCGTCACTTGCATGGTTGATGTGTGAAAAATAACCTTATAGCGGCCCGGAATGAACAGCAGAAATAAATTTACTTCACATCTAAACTGCTGTGTGGTACAATCAAAGGTAGCAGATGGAGCCATCCCACAGTGCGGCGGGGCGGGCTCCTTGGTATCGGAAAGGCCTTGGAACAGGGCAGCTTATAAGCCGCACAGAAACGAGGAAGACATGGCAAGCATTTCTTTGAACAAGCTGATTGAGAAGATGAAGCTGGAAAATCTGACACCTGAGATCGACACAAAAGGAATCCGTATTACCCAGCCGGACATTAACCGCCCGGCGCTCCAGCTGACAGGTTATTTTGAACACTTCGACGCCACACGTCTTCAGGTGGTGGGATTTGTGGAGTACACTTATGTGGAGAGCCTCAGCGACGAGAGGAAGCGGGAGATTTCCAATGAATTGTTGAGCTGTGATATTCCCGCTATTGTGTTTTGCCGCGAGCTGCAGCCGGATCCTATTTTTATGCAGGCTGCCATCGCCAACAATGTTCCTCTGCTCTCCACCAAGAAAGCCACTTCTGCTTTCATGGCGGAAACCATCCGCTGGCTGAACGTGGAGCTTGCCCCTTGTATTTCCGTTCATGGTGTGCTGGTGGATGTGTACGGTGAGGGTGTGCTGATCACGGGTGAGAGCGGAATCGGTAAATCCGAGGCGGCACTGGAGCTGGTAAAAAGAGGCCACCGTCTGGTGACGGACGATGTGGTGGAGCTTAGGAAGGTCAGCGACGAGACCCTGGTGGGAACGGCACCAGATGTGACGAAACATTTGATCGAACTCCGCGGTATTGGAATCGTGGATATCAAAGCGCTGTTTGGAGCATCCTCTGTAAAGGAATCCCAGAGCGTGGACCTTGTGATCCGGCTGGAGGACTGGGATAAGGACAAAGAGTACGACAGGCTTGGGCTGGAGGAAAATTACACGGAGTACCTGGGAAACAAGGTGGTTTGCCACAATATCCCCATTCGTCCCGGACGGAACCTTGCCATCATCTGTGAGTCCGCAGCCGTTAACCACCGTCAGAAGAAGATGGGCTACAACGCAGCACAGGAACTCTACACCCGCGTGCAGAATTCTCTGGCAAAGAAAAGGGACGAGGAAGAAGAGTAAAGCACGACCGCAAATGACAGGAGGGCACTGAATATGGCAAAATACGCATTCGGAGTGGATGTGGGCGGCACCACGGTAAAGCTTGGGCTCTTTGATGCGGATGGCAGTGTGCTGGACAAGTGGGAGATACCCACCGTGAAGGACAATGAGGGTGTCAATATCCTTCCCGATGTGGCAAAAAGCATTCTGGCGAAAATGAAAGAAAAGGGCATTAGCGAGGAAGAACTGGCTGGTATCGGCATCGGTGTGCCCGGCGCAGTGGATGATGCGGGAACCCTGGTGGGCGGTGCGGTGAACATCGGCTGGAAACCTCTTAACATACCCCAGCAGCTACATGCATATATTAATGTACCGGTGAAGGCTGCAAACGACGCAAATGTGGCGGCCTTTGGCGAAATGTGGAAGGGTGGCGGTAAGGGATGCAGCAACATGGTGGCCGTGACCCTGGGCACAGGCGTGGGAGGCGGCATTATCGTGAACGGAGCGATCATCACCGGCTCCACGGGAGCTGCCGGAGAGATCGGGCATATCCATATTGAAGACAGTGAGATCGAGGAATGCGGCTGCAAGAACAAGGGGTGCCTGGAGCAGTATGCTTCTGCAACAGGCATTGTCCGGCTTGCAAGGAGAAGGCTGGCAGAAGACGAAAAACCCAGTACCCTGCGGGAGGGTCAGCTGTCCGCCAAGGCCGTGTTTGACGCGGTAAAGGCCGGCGACCAGGTTGCCATTGAAATCGCAGAACGATTCGGCCGTTATCTGGGCAAGGGGCTGGCCATGGTGGGCAATGTGGTAAATCCGGAGGTGTTCGTCATCGGAGGCGGAGTCTCCAAGGCAGGAGAGATCCTGCTGGGCTTCGTGGAACCGGAGCTGCAAAAGTATGCGTTCCCTCCCTGCCGCGGTGTAAGGCTTGCACTGGCAGAGCTGGGAAATGATGCGGGTATCTACGGTGCGGCGGGCTTGATCCTGCTCGGATCAAATACTCCGCAGCAGAGCTAAATATTGAAACACATGGGTATTTGACCCTCGTGGAAATAAATTGATTTGTCAGAACAGGAATGGCAGAATATGATAAGTAAAGCGGTTATTGAAGCATTAAAAAACTATGTACCTGAGCATAATATTCATTTGCAGGAGCCGATGGCAGGCCACACTACCTTTCGGATAGGGGGGC
>JAFLRN010000079.1 GCA_022511385.1 Acetatifactor sp. | reverse complement strand
TTTACCGCAAATTCCTTCACGTCATCCTCATGCATAAACGGCAGAAACTCTGTTACCCCTTTCCCTTCCTCCATTGCTTTTACCGCAAATTCCTTCACATCATCCTCATACATAAATGGTAAAAATCCTGCTATATTGTTCCAGTTTAAGTTATCAGCCTTCTCAATCACCATACCAACCTGATTGGGCTTGAGTATTGGCAAAACATTACTTACTTCATCCTCAGATATTTGATTGTTTTCCATACATTCAGCAATATTATCATTTATAGCAGCTTCCACAAGCAAAGATTTTTCACCAAGCAATTCATCTACGGAAATCTGAAATATATCCGCCAGCTCTGGCAGTTTTGCAATATCGGGCATACTATTGCACCGTTCCCAGTTTGACACAGCTTGAAAGCTAATATTTAATTTGTCCGCAAGTTCCATTTGTGTCATGTTTCGTTCTTTTCTTAATGAGGAAATTTTTCTTCCTATTTGTTGCATATTAAACATATTCTACCTCCTGCATATCGCTTTAGTTTTATTTGATATAATAATTGGGATATGAAAATTCATGTCGCTCAAAAATTTTCATATCCTTATTGTAGCAGAATATGGTGTAAAATCTATCAAGTTGTAATTGAAACATTCTCAAGTAACAATTGAACACCACAGGTATATTTCAGTAAATTCGCTGTCTTGGTCAACTGCCATAACCTCAGCGTCCGAATACCAGCGGTGAAGTGCTCCCGCAAGAGCTCCGGAACCACAACCGATTTCAAGGATTTTTATGTTTCCACCTTCATTCAGGTCAAACAAAGCTTTGTTCTGTTTCGCAAACATATCAACAAACGTCTCGTCATATTGAAGATTGGAAACATCCAAAGACACATTTATGAAGTGGATTTCTTGATTTACTTTTCCCATCGTAATAAAACAACCGTCTCCACGTTCGCTGTCCAAGGAAACTGATCCACAGCCACCGCTCTCTCCACCTGATACCCGTTCTCCAAAAACACCTCCAAATCCCGCACCAGGCTTGTGGGCTTACAGGATATATACACAATCCGCTCCACACCATACCCGATAATCTTCGGCAGCGCCTTGGGATGAATCCCATCCCGGGGTGGATCCAGAATGATCAAATCCGGCTTCTCCGGAATCTCATCCAGCACCTTCAGCACATCCCCGGCAATAAACTCGCAGTTTTCCAGTCCGTTTTCAGCCGCATTCCTGCGGGCGGCTTCCACTGCCTCCTCCACGATCTCCACGCCGATGACCTTCTTTGCCACAGGAGCCATCAGCTGGGCAATCGTACCCGTTCCGCTGTATAGGTCATAAACAATCTTATTTGGCTGCTTGTCCGCTCCTTCGCCCAAATCTCCCACATACTCCCGGGCTGTCTCATACAACACTTCCGCGCTGTGAGAATTTGTCTGAAAGAAGGAGAAGGTGGATATCTTAAACCGAAGCCCCAGAAGCTCCTCATAAAAATAATCCTGACCGTAGAGGATATCCGTGTGGTCGCTCTTCACCACATCCGCTTGGGAATCATTTACAATGTGTAAAATCCCGGCAAAACGCCCAGAAAGCTTTCCCTGCCGCTCCAGAGCCAGCAAGCACTCCAAAAATCCTTGAATCAACTGATTCTCATCATCATCCACGGTTCCATGGCAGCCATCTGCTTCATACGGGCATGTTTCACCGCTGGCCGCTTCATCTCTATCGTACATACTTACTTCTTGACAATCATCCACATCATCACACATGCCCGCGTGCATGTCTTCATCTTCCGAAAACCTTTGTACTACAGCCTGCGATGTCGTCACCAGCGCCACCAGGATCTCTCCCGTCCGGGAAGCCTTCCTCACCAGCAGATGCCTTAAATATCCCCGATGAGTCAGCTTATGGAAATAACTCACACCCCTCTCCCCGAAATACGCCAGCACTGTCTCCAAGATCAACCGATAATCCTCATCCACGATCCGGCAGTCTCCCACTGTCACCACGTCATAAAAGCTCCCCCGCTTATGCATACCAAGCGCCAATGGGCCATCCTTCACCTCATCCCCAAAGGAAAACTCCATCTTATTCCTGTACTCATAAGCCACAGGACTTCCTTTGATGCCCTCCCAGGTCCACTCCCGCTCCTGTCTTTTAAGCGCATGATCCAGAAGACACTTTACCTGCTCTGCTTTTATATGCAGCTGCTCCTCATAGGGCAGCGATAAATATGTACAACCTCCGCACACGCCAAAATGAGAACACGGTCGGCCTGTCTCCAAAGGTGACTTTTCAAGCACCTCCAATAAACGGCCTTCCGCCTTCCCATTTCTCACTTTATTGACACTAAGCTTCACGATTTGACCGGGCAGGCTGTTCTTTACGATGACGGCTCCCTCCCCTGTCTCCACGATACCCTTGTTGGGGAAGTCCACTCTCTCGACTTTACCTTCCAATACCTGCCCTTTTTTCATTTACTTAGTTTTCTCCCTCATCTACGAAGAAATCGTCTTCCTCCTCATCCTCGTCCTCGAACTCATCTTCGAAGTCATCATCAAAGTCGTCCAGGTAATTAGGAGTGAGATAACGGTAAACGGCATATGCGATAGCAGCAACAGCTGCGATGGCGCCGACCACTGCCAGCACGCATAATACAGCGTTGCACTTCTTTTTCTTCTCTTCCTTTTTGTTCAGAAGCTCATTTGCCTTTACCAGATCGATCAGATTTTCAAGCTTGTTCATAGGATACCTCCATCCCTGACAGCACTGCTGTCACTTTTCTATTATAGAATACCACATTTATCTCAAAATTACTACACTCTTTTCAATTTTGCAAAAGATGCGTACATGATCTTCTGCCCAGCCCTGTCAAAATGAACCGTAACCTTATAATCCCGGGGTTCTCTGTCAATTTGTAAAACGGTGCCCTCGCCGTACTTCACATGGGCCACCCGGTCGCCCACCCCGTAATCCAGTGTTGCGGGAGCCTGGGCGGAAACTCCCTTTGAGATGCCCGCCAGCTGATTCAGACTGCCGATTCCCTTTGCGATAAAGGGTTTATCAGCTGCGGCAGTGGTCCTTGGCCGAACGATGGCTTTCGGTCTGGTGGAAAAGATCAGTTCCCTGTCTGGAAGCAGGTCATCCTGCCTGCGCCGCTGGGGCACTGTGTTATCCATCAATTCTGTCGGGATTTCCTGTACAAAGCGGCTGATGGCATTATATTGGGTCTCGCCCCGGATCATACGCATTCTGGCATAAGTCAGAGTCAGATCCGTCATAGCTCTGGTGATACCCACATAGGCCAGTCTTCGCTCCTCTTCCACATCCTCCGGATCATCGGACATAATAGTCATATAGCTGGGAAAAAGTCCGTCCTCCATACCCGCCAGGTACACGTTTGGAAATTCCAGCCCCTTTGCGGAGTGAAGAGTCATCAGGAGCACTCTGTCGTCATTGCCATCCACATTGTCAATTTCCGCCACCAGAGCCACCTCCGCCAGAAACTCCGTGAGTTCCGGCTCATCATGAGTGTCCTGATAAGCCACCGCTTTGGTGATCAATTCGTCCACATTCTCTATTCTGTCCTCAGAGCCCTCATCGTCATAGTCCTGCAGATAGTCGCTGTAGCCAATCCGGTCCACAATTTCCTGGATCAGCTCCGCCACAGACAAGTCCTTTAACTGTCGCCGAAGACTCTCGATCAGCTGTACAAAGGGACGGATCTTAGCCGCAGCCTTTCCCAGCCCCATAATATCATCCGCCCGTTCCATGGCCTCATAGAGGCTGATATCAAGCATCTGGGCATAATCCTCCAGCTTATCCAGGGTGGCTGCGCCGATACCCCGCTTGGGCACGTTGATGATACGCCTCACAGCCACTTCATCCCGGCCGTTGTCAATGGTCTTTAAGTAGGCCAGAATATCCTTGACTTCCATTCTGGAATAAAAGTTTGTACCGCCCACCACATTGTAGGGAATTCCCTCCAGGATCATCCGCTCCTCCAGCAGGCGGGCCTGGGCGTTGGTCCGATAGAGCACGGCGCAGTCCTTGTACTGTGCGCCGTCCTTTTTCACCTTTCTCGCCACATCGTCGGCTATGAAATCGGCCTCCTCATAAGCACTGTCAAACTGCCGCAGATGGATCCTGTTTCCTGCTCCCTTGTCCGTCCACAGAGCTTTGTCCTTTCGGCTTATGTTATTCCGTATTACTGCGTTCGCTGCGTCCAGGATGGACTGGGTGGAGCGATAATTCTGCTCCAGCTTGATAACAACTGCTTCCGGGAAATACTGTTCAAAATCCAAAATGTTGCGGATATTGGCTCCCCTGAACCGGTAGATGGACTGATCGTCGTCACCCACCACACACAGGTTACGATGCTTGTCCGCCAGCAGGCGCACCAGCTCAAACTGGGCCAGGTTAGTATCCTGGTACTCATCCACCATGATGTATCGGAACCGCTCCTGATAGGAAGAGAGCACCTCAGGACAGCTCTTGAACAGCTCCACAGTCTTCACAATGATATCGTCAAAATCCAGAGCATTATTTTTCTGGAGAGTCTCCTGATATTCTCTGTACACACGTGCATAGACGGCCTTTCCGTAATCTTTCGCCGCATCCAGTTCATACTCTCTGACGCTGATCAGCTTGTCCTTGGCCGAAGAGATAGCATTTAAAAAAGTCTTTTCTTTATAAGTCTTCGTGTCAATGTTCAGATTCTTGCAGATACTTTTTATGACCACCTTCTGATCGTCTGTATCGTAAATGGTAAAGTCATTATCGAATCCAAGCCTGTCGATATGCCGTCTGAGAATGCGCATGCAGGCAGAGTGAAAGGTGGATACCCAGACCTGATCGGCCCCAAAGCCCACCAGATCATCCACTCTATCCCGCATTTCCCCCGCCGCCTTGTTGGTAAAGGTAATGGCAAGGATATTCCAGGGGCTTACACCCATCTCTCCGATCAGGTAAGCGATTCTGTGGGTCAAAGCTCTAGTCTTTCCGCTTCCCGCTCCCGCCAGAAGCAAAAGCGGCCCCTCCACTGTTGTGACCGCCTGCTTCTGCTCCTTGTTTAATGTATCGTAAATACTCATTTCATACCTCTTAGCTGTCCATCGTCAACACCCGCAGCTAGCGTACTGTATCACTCATATTTGGTCAGATTGCTTTCCTGAACCAGTCTGGTTTCATGAAGAATGCACGTACTTGGCATACTTCATGCCTTTTCTTGAACATCGCTGAAATTCCATGTGCGGATGTTGAACTCCATCACCGGCGAATCGCAGTAAGCACATTTTTTCGCCCCCAGCTTGGGCAGGGGTGCACCGCAATTAGGACAGTTCATGGCAAGTCCAGAGTCGGCCACGTTCTCAACCACATCTCTGTCCTGTATGTAGATCAACTCCACATCGTACCTGCTCTGGTGCAGCTTATCCCTGGCGCCGTCCTTCACCTGACCGTTCTCCTCCAGCCAGTAATTATACTGGACAGAAGTCTGAAAAATAATGCTGCAGCGCCCCTTGGCCTTGCGGTAGGCACTGATCTCCGTCCTGTGTATCCTAATATTCAAAAAATGTTCCGTCCTGCCTGCATCCCGCAACATGTCGATCCGCAGCTTCAGCTTGCTCTTAAGTTCGCTGGTTCCCTCTGTCAGGCGTGATTCATCCTTCTCGTCCACACTCCTCAAGAAGGATATCAGCACATTCTCCGCCCTGCGCTTCATCTCATCATAGTGGAAATCCGGAAAATCCCGCATGATGTTTGGCAGATACAGGCTGGTTGCCGCTGCCACGGACTTGGGCGTAATTTCGTTCTCCTTTTCTACATTCTGCAAACCTTTGAGCAGATTTGACGTACCCAATGCCTCAAGGGAAAACTGCGTTATCTTTTTTTTGATCCGCCGATAAGCGTAGTATCCTGTCCCCATGACGGTCAGTGTCAGCACCAGTATTACGATTGCTCCAATCATACCTGGGGTCACACTCTTCACCTGCCTTCTCGTAAAATTTAATATCGCAGCAGCCCCCCGCAGCCAAAGCCGCAGGAAACTGCCGCGAGCATGATATCACTTACACTTAGATTCTATCATTTTCGTCAAAGATATCTCCGCACTCAGGACAGAACTTTGGAGGATGTGCGGGATCCTCGGGCTGCCAGCCGCACTTGTCGCATCTGTATAAAGGTGCGCCCTCAGGCTTCCTGCGTCCGCACTCCTGACAGAACTTGCCCTGATTCACATGACCGCAGGAACAGGTCCAACCGTCCAGAGCGGGCTTGGGCAGTCCGCATTCCTGACAGAACTTGCCTCTGTTGTCTCCCCTGCCGCAGCTGCAGGTCCAGCCCAGCACTGCGCCCTCTGCCACAGTGCTGGCAGGTCTCATCTGGGGAGCCTGCTGGGATGTGCCGAACATATTGCCCATACCGTTGTTCATCATGTTCTGCATCATGGCCATACCCATCATGCCCATTGCGCCGTTCACAGCAGAACCCGTACCTTCCTCGCCATTGCCTCCCATATTTCCCAGGGCCTTGGCGAAGGCTTCCGTCTTCTTTGCTTCAGCCATGCTGGCATTGGTCAGTACTGCGGTATCGTTCCACTTGTTGATCTTATCCATATCCTCCTGAGGAACGATAGGAGCCGCCATGGTCATGGATACAACTTCAATACCGCGCAGTTCTGTCCACTGAGCAGTAAGGCCTTCTTTTAAGTAATTGGTCAGCTCCTCCAGATGCAAGGGCACCTGGTAGGGAAGCACGCCCTCAGCCGCAATCTGGGACAGAGCTATGGGCAGCTTGGTCAGAAGCTCAGCCTTCATGATGCCCTGAAGCTTATCCTTCTTGTCATAGCGATCCACCACATTGCCCGCAACATTGCTGTAGAACAGGATGGGATCCACAATCTTGAAGGTATATGTACCGTTGCACTTTACCGTAGTCTCCAGTTCAAAACCGGTGTTCTTGGATACCAGGTGGAACGGGATAGGGGTGGGCGTACCGTAGAGATTGTCCATGATCTCCTTGGTGTTGATGTAGTACACCCGCTGATCCTTTGCGGTGTTGCCGCCAAAGGTAAACCTTCTGCCAAACTGAATGAAGGAATTCTTTATATTCTCTCCCAAATTGCCGTACAACAGGGAAGGCTCTGAGGAGGTGTCATACACAAACTCGCCGGGCTCTGCACAGAACTCTGCAATCTTACCCTGGTCAACGATGATCATACACTGACCCACATTCACGGAGATGATGGAACCATTGGAGATGATATTGTCATTTCCCTTGGTATTGCTGTTACGTCCCTGTGTGACCTGCTTCTCTCCCTTTACCATCAGCGTGTCGCTGTTCATTGAGTCGCAGTAGAAATACTCGCGCCACTGGTCGGCCATCAGACCGCCAAGGGCATCCTTTGCCGCTTTAAGTAATCCCATTTTTCATCCTCCATTTAAATTATTTAAGCAATACTTCCATTAATGTATATGGCCCGCAACTGCCTGCAGATTCCTTCACAGGCTGCTAACCATACTCATTCTACCAAATTTCAGACCTTTTCACAACTACTTTATAAAAGATTTCATGTGGAATTTGAAGTGCAGCCGAAGAAAATAAAATGCCGCCATCGGGAAGTGGAAATTCTATCCGGCTTCCCAATGACGACTACCTTTCTTCTATCCTGGGCTTGAACTTACCTGGCTGCTTCCTTTGCAAACTCTGTATTCACCAGATCCTCGTAGGGAACCCTGTTCTCCAGCTCCCCAGCGTCCTCCAGAATGTTCTGAAGCAGGTCAAAGGAACTCTTCTCAAAGATCAGGTTCTCCTTCCAGGTATCCTGTTCATAATACCGCGCCACAATCTTGGTCAACGTTTCAAGATCAGTCTCTGCGAACTGAGGCGCTATCACATCGGCGATCTCCTCCGGGCTATGAGACTGCACGTAATCCATGCCCCGTTGTAACGCATTGGTAAAGGCCTGCACCGTGTCCTTGTTTTTCTCCAGATAACTTTTCTTTGCAGAAAAAGCAGTATATGGCACATAGCCGGAATCCTCTCCCAATGATGCCACTACGTAACCCTGTCCCTGCAGCTCCAGGGATGTGGCGTGGGGCTCAAACTCCACCGTAAACTCTCCCTGACCGCCGGAAAAGGCAGCCGCAGTGGAGCCAAAATCAATGCTCTGATCAATGTTCACTTCTGTGGGGTCAATGCCATTCATCTCCAGAATATATTCAAAAACCATTTCGGGCATGCCCCCTGCTCTGCCGCCCAGCACATCCTTTCCAATCAGCATTTTCCAGGAAAAATTATCGATGGGCTCACGTGCCACCAGAAAATTACCCGCCCTTTGGGTAAGCTGCGCAAAATTCACCACATAGTCATCCGTTCCACCCGCGTAGGTGTACACAGTGCTCTCGCTTCCCATGAAGCCGATGTCCGCCTCTCCGGTGAGCACCGCCGTCATGGTCTTATCGGCACCGAAGCCCGTCACCAGGGTCAGAGTTATCCCCTCATCCTCAAAGTATCCTTCTTCTATCGCCACATACATAGGTGCATAGAAAATGGAGTGGGCAACCTCGTTCAGCACCACTTCCTGACCGCCTTCCTGAGAACCGTTCTTACTGCCACAGCCGGTCAGTGCTCCGAACAGGGTAAGCACCCCCAGGCAGACTGCACCGGCCTTCTTCAGATTCATACCTTTCATAAAAGACCTCCCTTACCGATGATGGTCTATTATATGAAAGTCTTTTCAGAAAAGTTCCTGTTCCACAGAACCAGCCAAAGTTTATTCTTCCTTCAGATCTCCCTCTTTATTTTTCCGTTTTCCCTCAGCTTTTTCGGCCGCAGGGGAGTCTGCCAGCTCGTCCACCAGTTTTTCTATCAACAGTTTCTTCACGTATACATCAAAGCTCAGAGCACAGATAAAGGCAAATTTTTTCAGGAAATCCCTGCTCTCTTCCGGCGCATCCTGAAATGTGCCGTCAGCAGCCTTGAACTTTTGTGTGACATCTGCCTTCAGCGCTTCAATCTGGGCAGCTTCCATACTGAAGGCTTCCCTGTAAACGCTCTCAAGATTAAAATCGTCGCCGCTCTGAAAAAAATGTTCTGTGATGGGATGCAGGAGTTTCTGGATGTCGCCGATTGACAAAATGCCCTTGTAGTAATAAATGAAGATCAAAAGCAGCACATGCTCTTTGGAATATTTCTTTTTCACCGGCGGCGGCAGCAGATCATTCTTTGCATAGTTATTAATCATGGTTTTTGTCAGGATCTTGTCCTCCCCGGGATATCGGACGGAGGAGCGCAGACCGTTGTCCATAAAGGTTGTTACCTGATCCATGTACAAATCTATCGCCGGTATATCTTCTGGCTTAATATATTTGATCCTGTCCAAACTGGCCAGAATACTGTTCAGCAAGTCATTGTTATCGATCGTCATAAATCCATCCGCCCTTCATGCGTGTTATCAAATTTATTATATAGTAATCAAAACTACATGACAACAAAAATATTTCAAAATTTCCAGTTTACTTTAAAACTTTAATATGGTAAAATGCCTTTAGTTAGACTGTAAAATTTTACAGCGTAAAAGTATTCCATGAGGTATTTTGATATGAATAAGAAAATTAAAACAGAAGCGGTAGATTCCCTGTTTGACGCAGTGCTCTGCCTGAAGACCCGGGAAGAATGCTACAGTTTTTTTGAAGATCTGTGCACTGTCAACGAACTGCTGTCGCTATCCCAGCGCTTTGAGGTAGCTGCTATGTTAAAAAGCCGCAAGACTTATTTGGAAATTGCCGAAAAAACCGGTGCTTCCACCGCAACCATCAGCCGGGTCAACCGCTCCCTTAACTACGGCAACGATGGTTATGAAATGGTCTTTGCCCGTATGGAAGATGTTCAAAAATAACATCCATTTTTAATAATTGCAATAAGGGGCCGTTGCAAAATAGGGCGACAAACTCCAGTTTTCTGTGCAATTCAACTAAAAAGTCCAGCAACTGTATTTGAAAATTGGATTGTTTTTTGTTGAATGTGCCCAGAAACTGAAGAGAGTGAAACATTTTGCATCAGTCCCTTTTACCGTGTGCAACTATATTATAACTATATTATGTATCACTCTTCTTAGATATACGTTACGTCCTTTTTATCCTCAGAAGCTGAAGCTTCCGAAGTCTCCTCCCGATTGGCAGCCTCCACTTCCTTAAGAGCCTCCTCAATAGCCTCCTTAGCCGATCTCTTTCCTGCCCTTATAGCCTTGGATGCAGGCTTTTGCCGCTTACCGGGCACTTCCTGATTCATGTTGCAGCTTCCCTGAAAGATGGCATTCTCGTCGATTACTATGACAACTGTTGAAATGTTTCCAATTAACCTGGCAGTGGAAGTCAGTTCTGTCCTGTCTGTGACGGTCAAATCACCAATGATCTCGCCTCCTACCACAGCAGACTGCGCATCCACATCGCCGTTAATGGATCCGGTGGCACCCACGATCAGAGTCCCTGTCACTTTAACATCACCGTTAATAACGCCGTCAACTCTGACGGATCCCTCCGCATTGAAATCGCCGTTACACTCTGCTCCCCTTCCAATAATAGTCGTAATCACTGTATTCTTCTTCATACTCTTCCTCACCTTCTGCCGCTGCGCGGCCAAATAAACACAATAGTCTCCGGCATCAGCCGTTGATGGCAAGCACATCCATCGGATCGATGTATGCTCCATCTTTCATCATTTGATAGACAAGCCTGTTATTCTCTTCGTTGATTAAAATAAGGGTACTTCCCTGTCTCACAGTCTCCCCCTGTTTTACCTTGATCTCACCCTGATTTCTGTATATTGTGACATAGCCATTTCCGTGATCAACCCAGACATTATGTCCATACTCTCCGTCGTCGTTCACAGCAGACACAGTACCACTGGCCGCCGCCACTACCATGCCGCCAGAAGATACCGTGATTATACACATGGGATCGCCCTCCTCAGGAGTCTCTTCAAAAGTTGCTTTTCCCTTCAGGGGCAATTCCGTAGGAATGGACTGCTGCTCCAACTGCTGAGCCAGAAGTCCCTCACTCTCCGTCTTCTGAGTTACGGTGTTACTCAAAATTTGGACCGTGCTGTTCAACTCTGCTATCTGACTTTGAAGTGCTGCATTTTCTTCCTCCAATCCCTCAATGATTTCCTGCTGTTGAACAATCTGTACCTGTCCCGCTTCACCCACGCGAAGATCCTGTAAAAAAAGGATATATCCTATTGCTGCGCCTACGACAATACACAAGAGGATCACAAAAGTTTCCACAATCCAGGATCTGATCCTAAAATGTCTTGTTGTGGCATCTACGGCATCGGATGTAACAATGACTACATGACTGTTCTTTCGCTTATGTCTTCGTCGTCCCATAAAAAGTCACCTCCGGTAAGCTTCATTATTTTACCATAGGTGACTCTTCACGGCAACGCAATTTTAATATTTTTGTAACATTTGCCAAATATGTAATTACATTATTGTGCATTATGCCAAAATATAACAGTCGCTATTTGTGCGATATTGCCAATAAGGACAAATTTATTTTGTCCTGCAGAGCTTTAGCACGCTCTCCCACTCCATCGCACCGCCAAACAGGTCCAGTGCGCTTCCTATGGTGACATTCAACCGATCTTTTCCAAACGCTTTTAATAGCTGCAGATCCTCAAAGCTGTGAACACCTCCGGCATAGGTCACAGGTTGTCCGTTCCACTGTCCCAATAGCTTTACCAAATCCATCTCAATGCCTTGGGATTTCCCCTCCACATCTACTGCGTGAACCAGAAATTCGTCGCAATAACCCGACAGCCGCTCCAGCAGTCCTTCATTCACCTGCTCCGCTGTCATATTCTGCCACCGATCCGTGACCACCATATAACCATGTTCCGCTTTTCGGCAGCTTAAATCCAGCACCAGATGTTTCTTACCCACCGCCCGACACAACTGCTCCAGCCGGTCGTAGCGAATCCTTCCCTCACTGAACACATAGGATGTCACGATCACATGCGACGCTCCGGCTTCAAGAAACACCGCCGCATTGTCCGGTGTGATCCCGCCGCCCACCTGCAGTCCGCCGGGATATTCCTGAAGCGCTTCCAGTGCCTGAGCCTTCGTAGCCTCATAAAACTCACTCCCAACAGGATTCAACAGAATGATATGCCCGCCTCGAAGCCCCTCTTGTCGGTACAGCCTTGCAAAATATGCAGCATCCTGTTCCGACACAAAATTCTCCCGAGCCATATTTCCAGTATCCTGCAGACTTCCTCCCACGATCTGCTTGACCCTTCCGTTATGTATGTCAATACAAGGTCTAAATTCCATACTGCCCCATTTCTGCCCTTAGAAGGCTCTCCACAATCCACACTGCATTACAGTATACCATAATAAGCATAGTCCTGCAAACGCAGACAAAATAATGTTTGTACAAGTCAATATAATATTTGTACCAAGTCCAAATAATATTCATATGCAAATTCAAACAGTTGTTATTGTTCATAAATACCCTATACGAGTGACGGCCAGCACTGCCAATGTCCTCCCGGCAGACGCGCTCCCGCTCGGCTCCGCACGTAGCGGACACTAAGCTCGACAGGACCTCGCTAAGTGCCGACGTGCTCCAACGGTCTGCCGGAAGGACATTGGCAGTGCTGGCCTGA
>JAFLRN010000078.1 GCA_022511385.1 Acetatifactor sp. | reverse complement strand
GCCACGATGCCGATTTTTACCTGTGGTAAATTGTTCATGTTTGAACCCTCCTATTTATATTATGATTTTTTGGTTCCAATATTAATTTTATCAGTTATCTGCATGATTTTCTGGCTATATCGAAATTAATCATTCAGATCCAGATTCTTGCCCTTAAGACCCAGGAAGCTTCCCTCGTCCAGGCCGCCCTCCGCATGTCCGATCAGCCACTTGTTGGTAGCGGTAATCAGGCAGTCCTCATTGTCAGTTGTGGTTGCGGTGGTCTTCGCATGAGGCGTGGAAAGGGGGTAGTTGGTTCCCTTGGGAAGTATGATGGACACCTGGAAGCCCTTGCCGTCCACACCGCAGGGAGCGTAATGTAACGTGGTGGCATATACCTCTACAGCGGTTCCTTCCGGTACCAGAAAAGCCTTGACCTTGGAGGTGTCGTAGGTAAAGTCCTCCTCTACGTCCTGTAAAAGGCCCAGCATCAGGATAGCGTCTGTAGCTGCTACATTGATCTCGGAGTCTCTGTGATACTCCAGGGCGTTCAGCTTGGAGTTGTGACCGTTACAGTAACCGATCTGGATGGGCATTTCGCCGTAGCAGATGTTGGAAATGTCCTTGTATACGGGTAATGCTTCCAGAGTTGCGTCACCGGGCTCGTATACGACACCTTCGGGGACGGGAGTGTTTTTCATGGCTTTTACCAGTTCGGTCATATCCACGTTATTGATGACGCGGCCGTATTTACGGAATTCAGGGCTGTTTACTGATAAGATTTCCATTTTCATTTTCCTTTCTTTATAATTTATATTTTGTCAGTGTTCCGCGAGTGACGGCGTCAGGCAGTGGATTTCGTCTCCGCTAAGGGCGCCTTTTGATGGTTTGCTTAGAGCATCCCCACCGCCTGACGCCTGAAACTGACATATTATACATGCATATTACGGTATGATGATTTTTACTTTGTTATTATGTCAAATAGAGGTTTGCATGCGGGATAGATTTCCTTGAACTGGGCATAGCGTGCATCGTACTTTGCAACCAACTCAGGGTCAGGCTCCACGGTGTCTACAATCTTGACAACTTTGTTGGCAATTTCTTCCACACAGCTGTATTCGCCGCAGGCCACAGCGGCCAACATTGCGCCACCCATGGCGGGGCCTTCCTCGCTCTCGATCACATCTACCTTCAGGTTCAGTACATTCGCAATGATCTTCTTCCAGAGAGGGCTCTTTGCGCCGCCTCCGCAGATCTTGGTCCGCTTTAAGTCAATGCCGAGGCTTCTCGCCACCTCCAGGGAATCGCGCAGGGCAAAGGCAACGCCCTCCAGTACTGCCTGGGTCATGTCAGCCCGGGTGGTGTCCATGGTCATGCCGATGAAGGTCGCACGGGCGTTTGGGTTGTTGTGAGGGGAGCGCTCTCCCATCAGATAGGGCAGATAGTAGACATGGTTCTCGCCCAGCCTCTGAATAGGAGCCTGCTCTGCACCGTAATCCTTAGTGCCGATGATATCGTCCATCCACCACTTGTTGCAGCTTGCCGCGCTGAGCATACAGCCCATCAGGTGATAATGGCCGTCCGCATGCGCAAAGGAATGCAGAGCATTATATTTGTCTACACCAAAGGTCCCGGAGGAAATGAAGATGGTTCCGCTGGTGCCCAGAGAGATGTTGCACATGTTCTCTCCCACGGTGCCGGTTCCCACAGCCGCAGCCGCATTATCGCCTGCACCTGCTGCCACCACTGTGCCCGCAGGGATTCCCAGCTCTCCGGCAACCTCCGGAAGCACTGTTCCCACCTTCTCGTAACTCTCGTAGCATTTTGCCAGCTGGTCTGTCGTGATGCCGCAGATATCACACATCTCCCTGGACCAGCAGCGGTTCTTTACATCAAACAGAAGCATACCGGAAGCGTCGGACACATCGGTGCAGTGCACTCCGGTGAGCTTGTAAGCTATGTAATCCTTAGGCAGCATGATCTTTGCGATTTTTGCAAAGTTCTCAGGCTCCTTATTCTTCACCCAGAGAATCTTCGGCGCGGTGAAGCCCGCAAAAGCGATGTTTGCGGTGTACTCTGACAGTTTTTCCTTGCCGATGACAGTGTTTAAGTACTCCGTCTCCTCCGTGGTCCTGCCGTCGTTCCACAAAATCGCAGGGCGGATCACGTTGTCATCCTTGTCCAGGATTACCAGACCGTGCATCTGTCCGCCAAAGCTAATACCAGCCACCTGATTCTTGTCCGCATCCTTGATCAGCTCCTTGATGCCGGCGATGGTCTGCTCGTACCAGTCCTCCGGCTTCTGTTCAGACCAGCCCGGATGAGGAAAATACAGGGGATATTCCTTTGAAACGATATTGACGATCTTGCCTTCGCTGTCCATCAGCAAAAGCTTTACCGCCGACGTTCCCAAATCCACACCTATGTACAGCATTTGTAACCTCCTCCACGTTCTTCTCTACATTTCTACGCATGCCCGGCGAGGAAGGGTTTCCACCCTGTATTTTTTGTACCATGTGACCAAGCATGCTATGCATTTCTATCATACCTTTTATTGAGTAAAAAATCAAGTCAGATTCGTCAGAAGACGGCGTAATTTCATCAGAATATTTATGTCCTTTACTTCCTCTCATCCAGATACAGCTGTACTCTGTTGTCTATGACCTTTGCCACCTCTTCCGCGCTCTTAGTTCCAGCGAAATAAGCTTCCGCCTCTTCCATCACAATATCCCATATGTGCACACCGTAGGGTGCTTCAGGAAACTCCGCACCGTCCAGAAGCGCAAAATACTGCTCTGCGAATTTCCTGTACTCCCAAATGGGTTCTTGTACCCATTGCGCGTCCTGCTTCAGTGCCTCCTCTATCATCTTCTCATAGGCATCCACCTCATTTTCAATCACCTTTCTGTTGACAGGGGTGTAAGTCACCCCCTTCTGGGCCTCCTCACCAAGCAGATAATTTAAAAACTCCCCTATTACTTCCTTATCCTTAGCATCCCTATTCACTACTACAAAAGTGGTGGTGTTATTATAAACACCGACTCCTGATTGCCCGGGACAGCCCACATAATGGAAAGGCCCATCATAATCCTCCTGTGCTGAAATATAACCATTGAAGGCATTCAAGCTCCAAAAATGATCTTCTACGGCAAGAATCTTTCCCTCCGCCAACAGTTTCAGGGCCTCCTGTCTGGACACGTTTCTCTCCTCTTCATAGAACTTGCATATCTCTAAAAGCCGTATGAAATCTTTACTTTCAAAATAACTCTCCCCTTTTTGCACATCAAAGAAGGGGGATTTTGCCAGATAATATCCGCTCAGGTACAACAGGCTCAAAAGAGGGCTGCTGTTCGGGACAGCTCCAGTGAGAACGACCAGCCCTTCCAGCTCTCTGCTGTCGATAATATCCAGAATATCATGAAGGTCCCACACTTCTCCCCCCCAGATTTTGTCAGAAGTAACCGATACCGATGCAAAGATTTCAAAAGCCGCACCATACATCCTTCCATCCATATAGCAGGCATCCCGAAGACCGGCATACATTGCGTCCACGATAGCCTGATCCAGGTAGTCGTCCAGAGGTTCAAGAACGCCTAACCTCTGCAGAATCTCCATCTGTCCGTATTCAAGCAGCATAATGTCCGGCGCATTCCCTGCGGCAATCTCCGCGGACAGGCGTGCAAACTCAGTCTCCCGATCTGCGGGGAGAGCTCCCTGGCGCCTCTCAAACCGTATAGTCGTTCCCGCATGTTCCCGGCTGAAGGCAGCCGCACAGGTTCTCACGTAATCTCCACCAATCAAGGATACACACAGGATGTCGCCCTCATTCTTCGTAACAACATCCGTCAGTGCCATAATCTTCTTCTGCTCCAGAGCATGTAAGAACAGTTCGTGCTCACCTCCCACAGTCAAATAACAGGTATCACCCACGCCGAAAATGACGCCTGGCGAAATACCTGTTCCCGAAAAAGAAAACAAGCGCTGCCTCTCCCCGGTCTGCAGGTTCCAGCTCAACAGCACACCCCCACTGGTATAATACATCACGCCCTCCGGCGTGACCGTGAACTGACTCAGGCCAACTCCAGCGTACTCCCATAAAATATGCTCCTTCGCACCGGGAAGCTCTATCCAGAGCAGCTCCGTCCTTCCCTCCGCCATGATACTCCTGGAGAACACAAGACTTCCGTCAGGCATATGGAAAGCTGCAGTCAGGCTTTCCTCCAAAGTCTGATCACATTCTTTCTCAAGGAGCAGCTTCCCATTGGCATCCACCACCGCCAGCCGCGTGCCGTCCGCAGCCATGTACTGATAACCCTCCGCATCGCACCACCAGCTTCCAAGACTGGGTACATAGCCCTCTGCTTCCAGTTTCTGATAACTTTCCGTCACCGACTGGGCGGACAGAAACTCCCCTTCTGTCCCAATCGTCACAAGCCAGTATCTTCGAACCTCCCCCTGCCAATTTGGTGTACACTCCGCGAACAGGACAACTGTCATTCCCTCCTTTATAATGTCCATGCAAACCGCATAGCCTCGTGGTCTATCCTGCCAGTCCGTGAAAATTTCCATGGGCTCATCAATCTCCAGGTCAGACTTCTGGCGGCTTAAGAAATACCGCTCCTCCCCCTGGCTTATCGTACTGGTCAGCACATACCTGGCATCCCAGGCGTATGCGGAAATCTCCCGTTTCTCTTCTGCGGGAAAGCCAATGTCCAATACCTTAAGATCACTTCTTCGGGTCTCATAAAACGATGTCTCCGCCGCCGGCATGGATGTTGACTCCTTGAAGCCCTGAAGCCACTGGGACGCGGCAAATCCACTTCCATCACCTCCCCCATTGGCGCCGTCCGCAGGAGTTCTCCCACAGCTCACGCACAGAAACATCAAAACCAGCAAAAAAAGACTACATTTCCTTCCCACTTTCATATTGACAACCTCCTCTTCCACCATTACCAGGGACATACACTATGGTTCTTTTCGCCCGCTTTATGCTCCACTACAATGAGATCACCACATTTAGGACAAATATACCTATCCCTGACAACATCATCACAAACGTCGCATGTCATTTGCTCGCCGTGGATCAATACATTATGATGCCAGAGTACAGTGATCCCCACCATTTCAGTATCATAAGGATTGCCCATGCCTCCGTTTCCATCATCCTCTGAAACAGCTTTCGGATCTGTCAAAAAACATGCAGTCACCGTGACAAATACGGTCATGGCTGCTAAAGTCAGCCAGAAAGCCGGTTTCTTGTATTTCAGAACCGTCTTTATCCTTTGCTTCACTCCTACCTCACCAAAAGCCAAAGGAAAGACCAACACCATCTGCCGCTGTAAACTACAGGCTGTCAGAGCTTCCGAATATGCCTTTTTTCCCTTCAGATCCATATCCTTAATTACTTTTTCATCACAGGCCAGTTCAATATCCCGGCATAACAGAATATACGCCATCCATATCAGCGGATGAAACCAATATATGGCTAACAGCAGATACCCCAGCGGCTTCCACCAGTGATCCCCGCGCCTTAAGTGGGCGCGCTCATGGGCAAGCACATAATCCATCTGCACCGTATCCATTCCGGAAGGCAAATAGATCCGCGGTCTGACAGTACCCAGAATAAACGGAGAGCTTACGGCATCACAGAGCCAGATATTACCGCACAGAGGCACTGCTTCCCGCAATTTTCTCTTTATCAGTCCCAGTTTTGCCAGAGCATATAAAAGCAGAAAGAACGTACCGGCAATCCAGACTTTTGTAAAAAGGAAGATATAAGCTTGTAACACATTGCTGTTCTCCATCTTCGTTATCATCGGCCGAAGCACCCTGTTGAGCTGCGGAATGCCGCTTTCAATCTGGTGATAATAGGAATTATCCGCATCCCCCATGCCAAATGAGTAAATATTCCGGACAGGAATTGTTTCTGCACTGGGTATCAGACTGAAGGTGCTTTCCTGCATCACAGGACAGATCAAGCGAACCGCCACAATAGCCCAGAACGCACAGATCAGCCATCTTGGCGCCTTCTTCAAAATCAGCCTTAGCAGAAAGACCGCTATGATCAGCCAGCCAGCGGCAATGCTCATATTCAACAATTTCAGGAGAATTGCACCCAGCCCATCCATCCTATCTTTCCTCCGCCTTATCAATCATTTTTCGGATTTCCTCAGCCTCCTGGGGAGTGAGCGTACTGCTCTTTGTAAAGGCAGCAATGAAAGCGGGGAGAGACCCGTCAAAGGTATTCTCCACAAATTGTCGGCTCTGCAGGGAATAAAACTGCTGCCGCGTCATCAAGCAAGTCACTGTCCCCTTATTGTTCTGGAATAATCCTTTCTCGCATAACCGTTTCAGGACTGTGTGTGTGGTGGTCCTTTTCCAGGTAAAGGCTTCTGCCGCCAGCTTTACTAATTCTGAAGAAGTCACTGGCTCATGCTCCCAGATCATCTCCGCAAAACGCGCTTCAATCACACCTAGTTGTATCTCTGCCATAACGAGTCCTCCTTTACATACTACTCTGAGTAGTCTTCATATAGTCTACTATGAGTAGTCTGTTTTGTCAAGAGAAAAAAACTATTGGTAAACCGTAAAAATGGTGTGTGAAAATTGTGTTACAGTAATTCCAAGCAATGATTCAGAAATATCCCAATGATTCTAAAGATTGTACCTCTTTAGATGAAAGGGTAGCTCATATAGAAGGAGAAGTAATAGAAATAAAAGATAATATTGGTCAGCTACAGCGCTATGATAGATTAATTCTTGACGAGGTAGAGCGGGTACACACCATATTAGACAGACATAAAATGATAAAACAGTTCACACCGCGTAAAGGCAGCACACTAAATATACCATATCGAGGGGTGTAAAGACTGATTAAATTATTGAGACTATGCATCCTTTATTGACTCATATCATCACAAAGAAACACAGGAGAATCCAGAGGTTACAGTAAAGGAGCAACGCATTCAATGCCAAAAGAGATCATGTCTGAGGTAAGGGAATCGGAAGAATTTTCAGACAAACATAAAACAGATACTCAGGAACAATGTCCCAGGCGGCAGCTGCGCCACCTGGGATATTTATTGTTTGATATCTCTGCAACGATCAGGACGATAGGATGATGTGTTTACAATGTCCAGCTATGTTGCCAGGCTGCAACAGCCAAGTTACAACAAATTGGCAGAATGCGACTGTGGTTCTTGCTGCAATAAACACATGTTAGATAACTGCTCTTTTGTAATCGTTGTCCGTTTTCAACAAACGACAGCATTACACTGATATGAACAGAGAAATCAATAGCAAGAATCAAATCTCAATTGCGCAGATATACCCAGCTGGTTAATATACGGGAGCATCTGGCATATGCGGGCCATCAACCCAGATAATACCATTGCGGTACATATTTTCCACATTAGAGAGAAAATCGAGAACTGTCCCAGAGAACCCAGGTATCTTAAGTTGGTCTGGGGGTATAGCTGCAAAATCGGTTGAAATGGAACATGTAGGGGGTAGGAAATAAATCTTAAACCGCCGTCCAAACCTGCATCTCGCCCTCGCCACGGTTATTCCATGCATAATAGGGCACCAAAGTCAGAATGACTTCACTCTCCTTCGGCTGCGTAAAATCGCTGTACAGCGCTGCACTCTGAGCCTCAGTCCGGCGAAGCCCGGGCACTTTCAGCTTGCACATCTCATGGCCCAGTTCATCAGTTTTTTCCACAGAAAACGCATCCTGATCCACACTGCGCTTCTCCCCATCCAACAGTCTCTTTATGTCCACCTTCAACAGATGCATATCCTTTCCATTGTCAGCTTCCTCCAGGCAGTAACAGATGGGCCCCCTGGTAAACGCAGCTTTTCCGATATCCTCACGAACCTTTGTATGGGCAGCCAGCATCCGCACCTCCATGGGGAAGGTCAGCCAGATCTCATCTCCGTCCTGCCAGTCGCCTGTCAGATAAAGATACCCCTCTGTAAAGCGCACCTCTGCTATCCGGTTCTCTGTTCCAGGCTGGAGCGTCTCCGCTTGCCGGGATACTGCTCCAAATGCCGCTGTCCCTTTAGACCTCACCGCACCCCCAGCCACACTGCAGGCCGCAAGCGTCACATCGTCCGCACGCACCTCCGCCTCCGCCGTCTTACACCAGCCGGGCACACGGAACGCCAAAGTTCCATGGACTCTTTCCGCGGCAGATAATGTCATTTTCACATTGCCCTCCCAGGGGAAGTCGCTCTCCAGCATTACATCCAGCTTCTTTCCGCTCAACTCACAGCTCATTTTGCTGCCCACATACAGGTGAGTATACAGCGTATCCTGATTGGAGGTGTACACATAGGCTCCCAGGGAGCTTACAATCCTCGCGATATTGGGCGGACAGCATGCGCAGCCAAACCATTTCTGGCGCACGCTTTTCACATGGAACTTCCGCTCGTCCTTTTGGCAGGCCTCCGGCAGCACCTCCAGGGGATTTACATAAAAGAAACTCTTTCCGTCCAGTGCCATTCCCGCCAACACCGTGTTATACAGCGCCTGCTCCATCACGTCGCCATATTCCCCAACCGCCTCTATCTCCAGCATACGCCTTGCAAAGAAGACCAGACCGATGGCCGCACAGGTCTCCGAATAGGCCGTATCGTTGGGCAGGTCGTAGGAGAAGGAGAAAGCCTCTCCCATATGGGTGCCGCCGATGCCGCCGGTAACATAAAGCTTCTCCTGTACAATATTGTTCCACAACCGCTTGCAGGCGGCATACATGGCCTCGTCATTTTTCAGCCTGGCCACATCCGCCATACCGCTGTAAAGATACACCGCCCGTACGGCATGACCGGTGGCTTCAGCTTGTTCCCTGACGGGCAGATAGGCCTGATGGTAGAAATGGCGCAGACCTTCCCCGGGCTCCCTGTAAGGTCTGCCGTCGTGCTCTGCCCACTCCTTTTCTTCCTGATCAAAATAATAGGGCCTCTGTCCACGCATATCCAGGAAAAAGCTGCTAAGCTCCAGATACTTTTTCTCCCCTGTCAGCTCGTAAAGACGCGCCAGCGCCATCTCAGCAATCTCGTGGCCGGGATAGCCCTTGCTCTGGTTCTCCCCGGGGCCGAAACACTCTCCGATAAAAGCCGCATACCGCTCCGCTGCCTTCAGCAGCTTATCTTTTCCGGTTGCCTGGTAGTAGGCGATGGCCCCCTCCACCAGATGCCCGAAGCAGTACAGCTCATGATGATCCCGCAGATTGGTAAAAATCCGGTCCATGCCGTTTATAATATAGTATGTATCCAGATAACCGTTCTCCGCCTGGGCCGCGCAAACAATTTCAATGGCCTCGTCGGCAATACGCTCCAGCTCCTGATCAGGGTGGTTGATCAGGGAATATCCCACTGCCTCGATCCATTTTGAAAAATCGCTGTCCTGAAAAACAAAACCGTAGAACTTATCGGGATCCGGATTTTCCGGTTCCTCCGGCAGTGCCTGAAATCCCCGGAAAGTATAGGCAGGAGCTACAAAACCGGCTCCCTTCTCTTTTTTTTCCCGCATCATGCGGCCAGCCACTTTGAAATTACGCATGCAGTAGCTGGGAGCTGCCTCTGGGATGCGGTCGTTCAGAGCCTCCCACTGGTAAGGAATCACCTCTCTGCGCACCAATTCCTGCTCCCTGCCCCAGAATTCATCCGTGATCCGTATCTGCTTCAGGTCCAGGGGGCTGCTGTATTGATTTTGATCCATGCTATTTCCTCCTTGTATTTCCGCGCCAAAATGCTGCATCAGCAAACTTTCACTCTTCTTCCATTATTTCGCCTAGACAGAGATTTTGCAAGCAAAAAATAAAATTTTGTAACAGTTCAGCCATGCAGAACTAATTGTGCTGATTGCACGCAGAAGCGTGTTCACAAAGGGCAATCCATGCAATTATTTCTATATTTTGAACGCTTGACATGAGATAAGTTGTCGACAAAAGTCTGAAATAGTTAGTGAAATTGTATATTCCGTCAACTTATGAATGGTACGGTTTAACTGTTATGTCAGAGGAGATTTATGATGGAAGATATCTGGATTTTTAACGGTGATTATGGTATAATTTTTTAAACTTATCATTTATTTTTAATAACATTGAGGAGATGTAAGATACCGATGAAAAACAAAACCTTCCTGCGGGAGAGAAATCTCACCGCTACCTTTATCATGATACTCATCATGGTGATCCTGTTTGTCTCAGCCTACCTCTGGTGCAGCCAGTTGATTGAGAAGCGCAGCTTTCTCCGTATGGAGGAGGGTGTCGACACTGTCATCGACGAAATTACCCAGAAGCTGACAAGGGACAGCCGTATCCTGAATACCACGGCAAATATCCTGGCCAGCTCAGACAATTTTAACTTAGATACCATGCGGGAGGTTATGACCGCTGTTTCTCCGATGCTGGAAACCATGTATATGGAAATCCTGCTGCCGGATAATTCCGTCATTGCGTGGGACGGTTCCACCCTGCCGAACAACGGTGAAATCTCCTTTGAAAAAGAGATGCCGTTGGGGGAGCATGTGTCCAACCGCATGGTTAGCATACTGGACGGCGATACCTATGTGCTCCGCTACTTTGTTCCCATTATAAAGAACGGCGAAACCGTGGCTATGCTCTTCGGTGTCACAGATCTGAAGAATCTGCCCTCCGTTCTGAACATCGACCATATTTATAATGCCAAGGCGGACGCTTACATCATCGATACGGAAACGGGCGATTACATCATGGATACCTGGCGCGACCATCTCGGAAATGTCAAGGACCGTTCCGGCATACAAACTAGGGATGGAGCGATATGGGATGAAAAAGTACAGGAAGTGCTGGACCTGAAGAGGGGACATGTGGAATATCGGTCAGAGGCTACCGGAAAGTGGGTCCACCTTTACTATGCTCCAGCCAATATAAATCAGTGGGCCATCGCGGTCTCCGTTCCTGAGGAAGAAGCCTTTGCCAACGTCTTTGCCATCCGGTGGGTGTTCTTTGTTATTGGCTGCCTGGCCGGAATCGTTGTGATCATTTACTATATGTGGATGCGAAAGAATGCTATTGACGCTATAAACAAGGCCGTGGAGACAGCTGTACTGGAGGAGAAGCTGCATAAGGCGGAGGCTGCGGAGCGCGCAAAGACCATGTTCCTATCTAATATGTCCCACGATATCCGAACGCCTATGAACGCCATCATCGGCTTCACCACCCTCGCTCAGACCAACATAGAAAATAAGGAACGTGTGCAGGGCTATCTGGCCAAAATCATGTCCTCCAGCAATCACCTGCTCAGCCTTATCAACGACATTCTGGATATGAGCCGCATCGAGAGCGGTCGGTTGAATATTGAGGAAAAGGAGTGCAGTATTTCCGATATCTTCCGTGATATGCGCAACATTCTTCAGACCCAGATGCAATCCAAGCAGCTGAATTTCTTTATGGACACCCTGGATGTGGTGGATGAGGATATCTATTGTGACAAACTGCATCTGAACCAGGTACTGTTGAATCTTTTGAGCAACGCCATCAAATTTACTCCCTCCGGCGGCTCCGTGTCAATGACCATTAAACAGAACCCGGGGGCTCCCATTGGCTACGGTGCCTACGAGATTCGGGTGAAGGACACCGGTATCGGAATGAGCGCGGAATTTGCGAAGCATGTGTTTGAACCTTTTGAACGGGAAAAGACTTCCACGGTCAGCGGTATCCAGGGAACCGGTCTCGGCATGGCCATCACAAAGAGTATCATTGATGCTATGGGCGGCACCATTGAGGTGGAGACCCAGCAGGGAAGGGGTACAGAATATATCATTCATCTGGAATTCCGACTTCAGACAGAGCCTAAGAAAATAGAAGTGATCCGGGAACTTGAGGGCCTTCGGGCATTGGTGGTGGACGACAATTTCAACACCTGTGACAGTGTCACAAAGATGCTGACTCAGATCGGTATGCGAGTGGAATGGACCCTGCGCGGCAAGGAAGCGGTGTTATACGCCAAACAGGCTGTGGAGATGCATGATGAATTCCATGCCTACATCATTGACTGGGCTCTGCCGGACCTTGGAGGCATAGAGGTCGCGCGGCAGATACGCTCTCTTGTGGGCGAGAATGTCCCCATCATCATTCTCACTGCCTATGACTGGACCCTCATTGAGGATGAGGCAAGAAATGCCGGCGTTACCGCTTTCTGCAATAAACCCATCTTTATCTCTGAATTGCGGGATGCTCTCTCCAGCGCCATTGGCAAAACGGGGAAGGTTTCCACAGAATCCATCCTGCCGGCAACCAGTGTAGAGCTGAAGGGAAGGCGGCTGCTGCTGGTGGAGGACAATGAGTTGAACCGTGAGATTGCCCAGGAGATTCTGGAAGAAAGCGACTTTGTGGTGGAGACGGCGGAGGATGGAACGATAGCTGTGGAAAAGGTAAAGAATGCCCCTCACGGCTATTATGACCTGATTCTTATGGATGTGCAGATGCCTATTATGAATGGGTACGAGGCTACAAGAGCTATTCGGGCTTTGGAGGATAAGGAGCTGGCGTCTATTCCCATTGTGGCTATGACGGCTAATGCTTTTGATGAGGATCGGCAGAATGCGATGAACAGTGGGATGAATGCACATGTGGCTAAGCCGATCAATGTGCAGAACCTGATGGAGGTGTTGCAGGCATTGCTGCGATAAACCTGTAGATTACAAAATGTTATTTGATTTGTTTTCCGCAAGTGACGCCCAGTCCTGGCAGTATTCCTCCGGCGGACACGCTCCCGCTTGGAAAAACACGTAGCGGTACTAGGCTCGAAAGTACCTCGCCAAGTGCCG
>JAFLRN010000077.1 GCA_022511385.1 Acetatifactor sp. | reverse complement strand
TAAGTTAGTATTATAAAGTGGTGAATTCGGTCTGTCAATACTTTTTCGCCAAAAAACAGTTGGAACCTTGTGGAAAAGCATGGCAATCTGCCAAGTTTTTCTTTGTTCTCAAATTGATTTATAAAGCAGGGCGGACGGCAGCGGCTTCGAAGGATCCGTCCAAAAAGAGAAAACATTTCCCTCAATCTTCATCTTCAATAGAAAGCACTGGTCCGTTATTTCGGATTTCCCCGCTTTCCCAATATACAGCATAAATGCCTGTCTCCCTCAGGGAAGATAGTGTGTTTTCCTGAAATCCGTCTGCAATATACACAGATGCAGCCTTTAATGCAATCTCCGCGCAGCCCATATTGCGGGCGTACACTGTCAGTTCCTCTATGGAGCACCGATCCAGGCCGTCCACTGTGCTTAAGTATGGTGTGCGCACACTTCCGTCAGAAAGGATAAGATAACGGCGATAATCCAGACCATTCAGCGGATAACTCCTAAAAGAGACAAAACTACAGGGATCTGTGTATTCCATGACTTCCGAGAGAACTGCCATACCCTCTTGCTCATGATAGAGCTGATAGGCAAATATTGTTCCACGGTCATCCAGACAACGGACATACCCATCATAACTGGAAATCACCCCATGGTGATAGCCTTCCGCCAGAAGCCTGTCGGCCAAATAGTCCACAATAAAAGCATTTTTCATCCAATAAAAGTCAATAAAGTCCTCCAATTCCTCCGCCTCTGTAAAGGCAAGATACTCCTCCGAGACCTTTAACTTTATCGTGCTGTTCCCCATAAGCTCCAGGTTCACTGCTTCCGAATCCTTCGCAAATCGGCATATCTCCTGAAAGAGTTCCCCAATCACCGGATTCAGGCGTGGATCGAAATCCACAGCGCCGTCGGGAGAAGACATATAAAACAGGTTGTCATAAATAGAATAGACAGGGCCCAGATAAATCCACCGCCCTCCGTCGTCGCTTACCCGAGAAAGAGCGTTGTACAGTACCTCATCCACCACTATTTCCTCATTGGGGTGATGGTTGAGATACCAGAGGTTGGCGACACCCTCTATCTCAACGTCAGCATTAAAAATCCCATACGCAGTCTTTGCCGCGTCTGAATAAAGAGCGGTCAGCTCCTTTTTTTCTGAATTGACAGAAGCTTCTCCCTTTCCCAGCTCATAGAGAAAAGTAAAGTCCCCGCCACAGTGAAACTCTCCGGCCGCATCCGCCTCTATCTCCTGCCATCCTGCATCAGTGGATAGAAACTTTGAAAACGAGTAAGCAATCAAAGCCACACCGACCACCAGCAGAAGAACTGCAGCTGCCATTCTTCCTTTTACATGGGAGTCTGACAGCTCAATCTTCTCCACCCGGGGCAAATGTGGCTCTCTGCGGCCTCTTACCGTGCGGCCCAACTTAAGCTACCACCCGCCAGAGCAACAGTAAGAAGATGAGGAGGATAACTGCAATGGTAATAAATCCCATCACTGCACCCTTCTTACATGCCCTGTAATTTCGGTAATGACGTGTTCGTTTGAAAATCAGCGCCGCTATAATACCCAAAACAGGCAGGAAAAATGACAACACCGTATACCAGATACTTCCGGTATCATGCACAGGCGCTTTTAAGAACTCGGCATCTGCATCCCTGAAATCCTCCGTCTGTGAAGATGCAGTTTTCTCGCCGTCCTCCACTATCTGAACAGGCTTCAAGGGAACGCCTTTCTCCCTGATCGCTTTATATTCTTCTATCTCCTTCTTATTTCCATATATATAGTGATCATGGCCGATGCACACGAACTCCGGCTTATCCTCGCTATAATCATGAATAGAAGGATCATAAATATACTGAACCTTGTTCTTCTCCAGCTGAGGGTCCGGAATTGGTATCGCGGATATCAGGGAGTGGGTGTAGGGATGCAGCGGATAATCAAACAACTCCTCCGCTCCCGCTACCTCCACAATCCGCCCCTTATAAATAACTCCAATTCTATCAGAGATAAAACGAACCACTGACAGATCATGGGCGATAAAAAGGTATGTGACATTATCCTCCTGCTGAAACTTTTTCATCAAGTTCAGCACCTGGGCCCGAATGGAAACGTCAAGGGCGGAAATAGGCTCGTCAGCCACCACCAGCTCCGGCTTCATGACCATGGCCCGGGCAATACCGATACGCTGACGCTGACCACCGGAAAACTCATGAGGGTAACGGGTCAGATGCTCCGGCAACAGTCCAACCTCATTGATCATGTTCTCCACCTTCTGAACACGGTCTGCTTCGTTTTTAAAAAGTTTGAAGTTGTAAAGTCCCTCAGAGACAATATAATCCACCGTGGCGCGCTCATTTAAGGACGCTGCCGGATCCTGGAATACCATCTGAATATTCCGAATAACCTCCCGATCCAGGGCATGGGAAATTTTTCCTGAGATGCGCACACCCTTATAGTCAATCTCGCCCCCCGCCAGCGGATTAACCCGGATAACGGCACGACCAATGGTGGTCTTACCGGAACCGGATTCACCCACCAGGGAAAAGGTCTCACCTTTATAAATATCAAAGGATGCGTCCTGTACGGCGCGGACGGCATTCTCTCCTTTACCAAACGTGATGTCCACGTTTTTTAAGGACAACAGAACCTCTCTTCCGTTTTCTGCAATCGGGCCATGTTCCGGGAAGTAGGAACGGCCTTCTTTTTTTGTATTTACTTCTGCCACAATTCCAACCTCCCTTAAATATTAAACGCTTTCATAAGCTTCTCGTGAATGTTCTGTATCCCCTCGGGCTTCTCAATCTTCGGTGAACGGGAATCAAGCAGCCATGTCTTGGCAAAATGCGTGGGAGAAACCTGAAACATAGGCGGCTCCACAAGGGTGTCTATCTTTAAGCAATATGGATTACGGGGTGCAAACGCATCGCCTACAATACTGTTGTACAAAGAGGGCGGCGTACCGGTGATGGAATACAGCTGCGTGTCTCTCTGAGCAAGCTGGGGCAGGCTTGACAAAAGCGCCCATGTATACGGATGGCGCGGATCGTAAAATACATCCTCCACCGTGCCGACCTCTACCACCTGTCCTGCATAGAGCACCGCTACACGGTCGGCAATATTTGCCACCACACCAAGATCGTGGGTAATAAAGACGATGGTAAAACCAAATTCCTTCTGCAGATCCTTGATCAGCTGTAAAATTTGAGCCTGAATCGTCACGTCCAGAGCCGTTGTAGGTTCGTCACAGATAAGTATCTTCGGCTGACAGGACAGCGCAATAGCAATCACGATACGCTGACGCATACCACCGGAATATTGGAAAGGATAATCATCGAAACGGGCCTCCGCCTTGGGGATGCCAACCTTATGCATCAGTTCCAGAGCGCGGGATCTGGCCTCCGCCTCCGAACATTGCTGATGCATCATAATGACGGAAGTGATCTGCTTCCCAATGGTAATAATAGGATTTAAGCTGGTCATAGGATCTTGAAACACCGTAGCAATCCGCCGTCCGCGAATCTGGAGCCAATCCTTGTTATATTTCACTTTGGCCAGATTCAGGATACAGGTTCCGTGGAGCTTATCCTGAGTCTCATCCAGATATCGCACACGGAAGGCCACCGTATCAAAAACAGCATTTCTCTGTTCTTCATCATCTAAGTTGACTCCCAGCTGCATGGCATTCTTCAACGCCGCCAAAAGACTGCGAGTCAGCCGGATTCGCTTGATCAGGCTGTACCGCCCCACAGACAAACGAATCTCCTTGCCCAATATCTCATTGCGCTTCTTCGTCTCTTCGGAAATCTCACCCTTGATCTCCTGTTCATATTTGGCTTTCAGCTCAGCCATCTGTTTGTGATAGCTGTCATTGAAGGCTGCGTCGTGATTCGCTTCGCTCTTGCGACGTTTTTCCTCAACAGCCTCCCTGCCCTCCAGCTCTTTGATCTTCGCATCATACTCTTTCAGCTTGAGGGCGGCAGCCTTAATTTTATCCTTTTCCTTGCGGGGGTCATAGGTCTGTTTTTCATTAAAGAGATTGGTCCGAACGAACTTTACTTCTCGCAGTTCCTTCTCAAGAGCTTGGCGTTCCTCATCTGAGAGCGTACCGTGACGCTTTTTTTCCGCCTCCAGCTCCAGAATCTTCTGATAGGTCTGAGCACCCAGTTCATAGCGAGATATATCATTCAACCGGTTCAAAGCCTGTTTCATCATAAAGCGTGCACCGGAGGTAAGTCTCACAGTGGTATCGGCCAACTCAGGATCATCCAGAATGATATTTCCCTCCTCGATATAACCGTTGGAGTCCGTCATGCCGGCAAAGGTCTTCGTCAATACAGACTTACCGGAACCCGACTCACCCACTATGGCAATGGATTCATTCTCATAAATATCCAGACTGATATTGCGTATAGCGGTCAAAATACGGCCGCGGACACGAAACTTCACCGTCAGATTCTGAATCGACAGCAATACTTTTTTCTCTTCCATGTTTCCTCTCATTCTGCCGCCAACAGCGACACTTCAACCTTAATTTCCAAACATGCCTCCTGCGGCGGCGCAAACAATCCGTGAGAAGAATCGCCGACCTTGCGATTCTTCAGTGTGAAACATAGTACTTCTTAGTCAGCGTACTTTGCTGACTTAGAAGTACTTTTCACACTTTACATATGGGTCCGCGGATCGGATGCATCGCCCAGATTCTGGCCCACCACATACAGCACTACGGTAATAATGGATGCGATGGCAACGGGACTCCAGAACTCAAATTCCCAGCCGGGGGTGACCATGGCACTCTCCGCCTCATAAATCAGACGACCCAGAGACATGTCGCTCATTCCCAAGCCGATATAGGACAGGAACACCTCATAAGAGATGTAGGACGGTATCTCGGTAGCCAACAGCGTCACAATGACAGAGGTCATGAAGGGCAGTATGTTTTTCATGGCAATCTTGACGGTGGAGGTGCCCAGACATCTTGAGGCCAGATTATATTCCCGGTCACGGATGATGACCACCTGCGTCCTGATGAAATAAGCAATTCCCAGCCAACCAACCACAGTCAGCGCAAAGACCATGGTCCAAAAGGTGGGGGAAAACAACATTGCCATCACGGAAATGATCAGGATTGTAGGCACGTTACCAATAATATTGAAAACCTCCATCATCACTATATCCACTTTCTTGGAAAATCCCCAGACCGCACCGATGAGAACACCAATGGTCATGTTGATAGCACCGCAGATAAAGGCTAAGGAGATGGAGATACGGGAACCGTTCCAAATCGCGTCAAAGGTAGGCTGACCGGAGGCACCGGCACCCAGGATCCAGTGGATATTTCTGCCGAAATACTCCAACGCAGCTGCAGGCGATAAATGCTTGGAAGCCCCATCCAATAAGTTCGCAAAAGGATCATAATCTACCACACTGGGATAAATATACGCAAACGCGATCATAATCACCAAAAGCGCCAAGATTACGATATTCAGCTTGTTGCGGAAGAAAACGCGGAACACGGATTTCCAGTAGGAATACCGGGGCGCTGTGATCTTCTCCGATTCCAGTGTGCTGTGGTCCATGGGAGAAAAAAGCTCCTCCTCCGTCAAGCCCAGCTCTTTCAAATCCAATTCCATTTTCCTCACCTCCCTTTCGTCGAGAAGGATATTCTCGGGTCAACCAGACTCATCAAAATGTCGCCCAGAATGATGGACACTACGCTAAGAACCGCATAAAACAGAGTAACGCCCACAATGACACCGTTGTCATATCTGTTGATAGCGTTTGTCAAAAGGTTGCCGGCACCCGGAACACTGTATACGCGCTCCGTGATGATCGCACCTGTCATAGCAAAGATCACACTGCCGGGAATACCGTGGACGATAGGAATCGCCGCGTTTTTCCAGATATGCTTCGTAAAAATCTCTCCCTCCGACAGACCGCCTGCTCTGGCAAATTTTACATAATCGGAGTTCATCTGATCGATCATGTAGCGGCGCATCCATTTCATCAGATTGGCGATGGATGGCAGCGCCAGAGAGATGATAGGCAGAATGTACATCAGCTTTGAAGCAGAGTCCATATCAAAAAGCGTTGGCAGCCCGAATACCCTTCCGCCCACAGCCTTGAACAGGAAAATGTACGCCAGACTGGGCACGGCGATGATGAACATAATATATATGGTACCGAGCTTATCAATCAGCCGGTCTTTTTTCAAGGCCATCAAAAGTCCGATAGGCAGACCTAGGAAATACGCCATGATGGTGGATATGATGCCGATGATGAAAGAGTATCCCAGCTTGGAATAACCGCGCTTTATGGTGGCTACATTGGTATAGTCATCTTCAAACCATTCCATATTCGTGGCAATCGCTTCCCGGGAACCCTGAACGTAGGTTGCCGTATGTAGATCATCCGCACGCTGCGCTGTCACGCCTGTGGGATATGTCACCGTGCTCAGCACATAAGCGCCCTGGGACTCGGTCATGGTGGTGAACACATCCACGCCACGGTTCACCGTATAGGACTCTCCCAGATTCAACGTCAGCATATTCTGGTGGATAAAGGGAAAATGGGCATCGAAATACAACAGGTACTTATGAAGCGTACCGTTGCCGATAATTGCCGGAGAGAACACCTTCTTCTCGGCTCCTTTCGGATTCTTAGCCGGGTCGTACAAGGTAAAAGTAATCCCCCTCTCCCCAATGTCAACATAATCTGGCACATAGTGGACGTTATCCACAAAAAACATCTGTGAGAAATATGTAAACGCGCGTTTCAGCAGTGGGATGTCTTTGGTGGCGTAGAGTTGCGGCTGTCCGCCGTCACGGAGCTGTCCGTTCCTCTTGGCATCCGCCTCCAGACGCACGACCGTATAGCCCTGCGACTCATAATACTGTGTGAACTGAGCAACATACTGAACCGTAATCTCGGAATCCTTTTCCGCAGTCCGGCCGAGCATGACAGCAGCGGCACGGGTCTCCTCCTCTATCTCGCCGTTCAGCGCCAATTCATTCACATAGTCCGCGTAGGGCACATAGTCAAGATAGCCGAACGCCTCCCAGCGGGACTGCTCATATGTGATTCGCGCATTGCTGGCGGTATGGTTGTAATTCGGGTCGCCGGAAAAGATTTTATTCCTGTCAAGCAGGGAATAGATCATGATCATGACAATCAGAACTACACAGATGACAGACACCAGACCGTGCAGCAGTCGTTTGATTAAATATTTTCCCATTCTACTGACCTCGCTAAAGTTTGTGTTCCTGTGTATTAAGATAAGGGGGTGGAGCATCCACCCCCCTTTGCAGTATTCATGGCCTATGGATTTACCGTGCGCCTTTTAGAACAGACCCAGGTTCTTGCACATATAGCCGTAAATCTGAATCGTATCCAGATAGGACTGGGCATCGCCGTAGTCGGGGCCCCAGCCGGAACCGGTGGAAAGGTCGAAGTTACCCTCACTTCCCTTGCTGAAACGGTAGGTCGCGCTCTCCTCATCGGTGTCCTTATCAAATGCAATCAGGTTGATGATAACCTTACCATCCAAAGCACCCTCAATGCTCTGTTTTACAACATTCGCCTGATTGGTCGCAATATCGCTGTAAGAACCGTAAGGATAATCGATGTAGATCGGATTCTCAGTGGAAACCTCTACGCCCACCTGAGCCAGCTCAGCGATTGCCAGCTCCAGCTCAGCTTTCGCGTTAGCAGCACTGTACCAGCCGTCAAAGCCGTCGCCGGAACCTGCGCCGCTGTCGCCGTTGGGATCCCAAACCTTGATTGCCACACCGTCAGCGTCAAGCTGTGCCTGTTCGATCTCGCCGAAAGAAGTGCCAGCCGGGAAAGTTTTTGCAGTGCCGTTGATGTCTACGGTCACTTCCTCGGCAAGGAATCCGAAAGTACCCGGTGTATAGGAGTTGCGCAGGCGGGCCAGCTTCAGCTCTTCACCTACGGAAACCGCATTGTAAGAACCCTTGTCAAAGGCTTCGGACAGAGCCAGACGGAAGTGCTGGTTCAGCATAGCCTCGCGGGTGCGGGCAATATCTTCCTCAGTCTTCGGGGAAACGCCCACATCGGGGTTGTCATAGTTTGCCCATGTACCGCGGTTGACATTCCACCATCCGCAGTAGGTGGTGCCAGAACCGGAAGAAACGTAAGAGTACAGGTCAAAATAGGTACCCTCAGTGCCGTCCACAGCTGTAGTCGTGTCGTCCTTCATCAATACCAGAGCGGAAGAGTTGACACCGGCGCCGGAAATAGTGCCGTCTTTTGCTTCATTGTAAGCGCGCAGCACATCGCTTCCGTCATTAAAGCTGTAAACCAGGTTCGGGGTATTGATTGCGTCATAGTTCCAGTAAGTCGGGTTCGCTGCATAACGGGTAACATTCTGCGCCGTAAAGTTTGTGATCAGGTAAGGTCCGCAATACGCGATGTTGGACGGGGTCTTACCGAAGTTACCAGGGGTGTAGGTCTCTCCCTCACAGCCGAAAGTACCACCCTGCGCACGGTAGAAACTGCGGTTCAGGGGAGCAAAGCAAGCGTAGCCCAGCATCGTAGGGAACGGCGCAAAAGGAGCTTCCAGGGTGTACTCCAGAGTGTAGTTGTCGATTGCCTTAACACCAATCTGGGTGTAGTCCGTAATCTCGCCGTCTAAGTAAGCGGTGAAGTTTAACAAGCCGCAGCCGTCGGTATTGGTCAGCAGATAGCCCAGAGCGTCGGAATTGTCCAGAAGGTGCTCCATGGAAGCTACCCAGTCGTCAGCGGTAACTTCGCCGATCTCGGTACCCTGCTGGTCAACCCACTTCACACCCTGACGGATGTGGAAGGTGTAAACAAGGCCGTCGGCGGAAACCTCATAACTCTCAGCCAGACCGGGCTGCTGTACGCCCTTGGCATCGTACTCCAGCAGGTTGTCATAGGTACCGGAGATGAACATGGAGTCAGAGGTATAGGAAGTAGCAATGGTATCCCAGATGTTTACGTTGTAACCGTTGGACGCAACGTATGTGTCAGAGAACGTATATCCCTTGCCCCCCAGATACTCTTTAGCAACTGCGCGATAGTCATCCGCAGTTGCAGACTCGTTCCACAGCTCCAAAAGATGGGTGCGGTCCTCAGCCTTGATGAGTTCGTTGGTCACCACCAAGGTGTGATAGCGGTACTCATCCAGTCCCCAAAGGGTAGTAGCGGCGTTGGAACGCGGTACCACGCGGGACATTGCGTAATTGCCGCCCTGCGTGATAAGCGGCAGAAATGCGCCGGACTCCAGAAGCTTCGCCTCAGCCAGCGCCATCATAGCCATACGCTTAGCGCCTGTCTCTTCCTTAGCTGCGGCATATGCACTTCCGAACTCGCCCAGAACGAAATCATAGATTGTCTCGCTCCTCTCGTCGTAGTCCATGGCGTCAAGCGCAGCCCAGTCAAGACTTACGTAACCGTCTGCACCGTCGTTGCCGTCGTTGACATCGGAACCGCTGCCGTCATCCTGACTGCTGGGAGCGGGAGTGCCGCCAGCATTTGGCTCGCTGTCGTCATTGCCGCATGCAGCCATGGCTACGACCATTGAAGATGCAAGCAGCAATGCTAACAATTTCTTTTTCATGTCTTTTTCCTCCTCTTATAAATTTGACATTTATCTTTAACCTCCAAAGGCGTCTCCAACTTTTTTCATAATCTCCTCACAAGTCCGTATTATAAAACTATATGAATCGCAAGCAGACCCTCCAAAGGTTAAATTCTGAATATACAAAACTATCCAGCAGCCCAATAATCCTTTCTATCATCTGTCGGATAGCCCCTCAACAATCCCCTGCATTTTGCAGGGAATGTTCTGCCAAAAACATAAAGTCACCCCCATTAGGCGGTGGCTGATAAAACATGCTCAAAAAAGATGATATAAGGGTACGTGCTAGAATTGACATATGCGGATGAATCTGCATAAAACAGACAAGAAAGGATAGGTATTCACATGAAAAACACACAGGAAAAAATTACTGCTCTCTACTGCCGTCTCTCCAGAGACGACGAACTGGAAGGGGATAGCAACAGCATCCTGAACCAAAAGACAATTCTGGAAAAGTATGCCAAGGAAAACCGTTTCCGCAATCTTCGGTTCTTTGTGGATGACGGTTACAGCGGAACCACATTTGACAGGCCCTCCTGGAATGAGCTCCTGGAGCAGATTGAAAACGGGGAAATTGCTGTATTGATTGTCAAGGACATGTCCCGGCTTGGCAGGGATTATTTGAAGGTAGGGTTTTACACCGAAGTGCTCTTTGTAGAGAAGGGTGTGCGTTTTATCGCCATCAACAACGGTATCGACAGTACCCGACAGCAGGACAGCGATTTTACTCCCTTTCTTAACATTATCAACGAATGGTATGCCAAGGACACCAGCAAAAAAATCCGCGCTGTGATGCGCTCCAAGGGGGAATCGGGCGCGCCCCTGTGCACCGTGCCGCCCTATGGTTATCGGAAAGACGAGACGGATAAAAGGCTGTGGGTGGTGGATGAGGAGGCTGCCAAGGTTGTCAGGCGCATATTCAGTCTCTGCCTGGAGGGCTACGGTCCCTCGCAGATTGCCCGGATCCTGCAGGAGGATCAGGTTCTGACACCCACGGCTTATTATCATGATGCAGGGAGAACCTTCAGAAATGCTCTGCCTGAAGATTCCTATGGCTGGAGTGAAAAATCAGTGGCAAGGATTCTGGAACGTCCGGAATACCAAGGACATACTGTTAATTTTAAAACCTACCGACAGTCCTACAAAAATAAAAAGACCTGCTATAATCCAACAGAAAATCAGATGGTGTTTGAGAATACTCATGAGGCCTTGATCGATCCCGACACTTGGAACCGTGTGCAGGAGCTGCGCTCCCATAAGCGCCGCCCTGCCAAAACAGGAAAGACCAGCATGTTTTCGGGCATTGCACGCTGTGCTGACTGTGGAAAAAAATTGTACTATTGTACCAGTAAAAGCTTCGAATCCAGACAGGACTATTTTGTCTGCTCCACCTCCCGTCTGAAGGGGAGGGAAACCTGTTCCACGCATTTTATTCGGGCTCTGGTGTTGGAGCAAAGTGTACTGACATACATACAGACAGCAGCGAACTGCGTGTTGGACAATGAAGAACATTTCCGTACCGTCATGGGGACTATGAAGAAGGCGGAAGCAAAGCAACAGTTGGCAACGAAACAGCATAGGGCTTCTCAGGCCACAGCCCGTATTGAGGAGTTGAACAAGCTTTTCAAAAGGGTCTACGAAGATAATGTAAGCGGAAAACTGTCAGACAGTCGATACCAGATTCTCTCCGACAGCTATGAACAGGAACAAAAGGAACTGGAGCTGGAACTGGCACAACTAAACCAGGAAATTTCACAGCAAACCGAACAGAGCGAATATATCGACAATTTTATAGAAAAGCTAAAAAAGTGCAAAGGACTGCAAAAGCTTACACCCATTCTGCTGAACAAATTAGTGAAGGATGTATTTGTCCATGCTCCCGATAAATCAGGTGGTCACAGGAAGCAGGAGATTGACATCTGCTTTGAGCACGTGGGCATACTTCCCGCTGGTCTGTTAGACAAACGATAGAAAATATACAACAAGAATTTCTGTTGCTATGAGTAACAATAAAAGAACTTTCACCTATTCAAATATACCGGAATAGACGGAAGTTCTTTTCTATTACTCAAAGACATTTCTTAACCATCAACTGCCAGGGTCTAAATCGCATCAGCATTTCCGGAGTCATCTCCGGACAGTCTTCATCATAGACAACCGGCTTGTTTTCCGCTGCTTTAAATCCAATAATTCTTCCTCTGTAAGTTCTGAACACAACCCTTTCCATTTCATTTAATGATCTCCAAAAACTTCTGTGGTGTTATTGCTTTAACTTGTGAATACCGAAAATCCTCTATATTCCTTGTAATAATAAAATCTGCAGAAACCTCCTTAGCGCATTCATCCTGTAGACAGTCCTCAAAATCGAAGAACTCATTACGTTCAATTGCATCACAAACTTTTTCATGACTCGCACCCGTCACTCGCAACACAAAACACAACTTTTTCAACATTTCCCGCCTATCAACATCTGAATAGCTCTTCCTTAAAATGTAGAAAATATTTGGTAAGCTGTGAAATGCGATGTAACCTTGTACCTGCTCGCCCGCACAAGCTTGAATAACATTTCTGGCATCGTCATAATATGGTTGTCTCATGGTCAGAAAGTCCAACGCCACGTTGGTGTCAATCAGTATAACCATATCGTTCATCCCTCGCTTCAGCTAATTCCTTCTCATAATCTATTTCCTGTGATATAGGAATCAGCATTTTTTCTAATTCCAGAAATGCTCTCATTTTAGGCGTTACTTTCACTTCGTCATCAAAAGGCTTCTCAGTTCCTAAAACCTTCTCTTTTAATGCGTGAATATACTGGATAACATATGGCATTTGTTCTTCGGGCATCTGCTCTACTAATTTTATCGCTTCATATCTCAATGCTGTCATTACTTTAACCGCCTTTCCATAAAATCACTTAATTCATCTGTTGCAATCCTTTCTCCCTAAGACTATTATATACTAAAAAGACATTTTTCTCAATCAATTTTGACTTTCTTTTCCGTAAATTTGTGAAAAGAAATAGCATAGCCGGTAAAAACCAGCTATGCCAATATTTTTCTATCCTGTCTTATCAGAAGCACCCATTTGATGGCGCTTTTATATAAGGGTCAATTCCTATTATTCCCACGGGAAATAATCTTAAAAATCCCCTTCACTAAGTTAGTATTATAAAGTGGTGAATTCGGTCTGTCAATACTT
>JAFLRN010000076.1 GCA_022511385.1 Acetatifactor sp. | reverse complement strand
ACGTACATACCAATGATCCCGGTCTGGCTATCCAGAAGGCATTGAAGTATGGCGCACTTTCCAATATGAAAATTGACAATATGCGCTTGGAGCATCAGGAGAAGCTCTTCAAGATGGCAGAGAAGGAGCAGGAAAATGCGGAACCTGCACCTGCCAATGAGCCCCCTAAGGACTATGGATTTATTGCCGTTTCTGCAGGCGATGGCATGAGTGAGATATTCAAGAGTCTGGGCGTTGACTATATTATCGAGGGCGGTCAGACCATGAATCCCAGCACCGCAGATATCCTGGACGCAGTGGAGAAGGTAAATGCAAAGACCGTGTTCATCCTGCCCAACAACAAAAATATTATCCTGGCGGCAAACCAGGCTGCTGAGCTGACTACGGAAAAGGATCTGCTTGTGATTCCCACAAAGACCATTCCCCAGGGAATCACAGCTGTGATCAACTTTGTTCCTGAACTGTCCGCGGACGAGAACGAGGAGGCTATGCTGCAGGAGATCAAAACAGTCAGCACCGGTGAGGTGACCTACGCCGTACGCGATACCATGATTGACGACAGGGAAATCAAGAAGGATGACTATATGGGCATTGGTGACAACGGCCTGTTGGCGGTTGGCGAAAGCCTGGAACAGGTGGCGGAGGAGACCATCGACAGGCTGATGAACGATGATGCCGAGCTGATCAGTATCTATTATGGATCTGACGTGAAGCAGGAGGATGCTGAGGCCTTCTGTGGGAGGATCGCGGAGAAATATGGCAGCTGCGATGTGGAGTTACAGTATGGCGGGCAGCCGATCTATTATTATGTGATGTCGGTGGAGTGAGGGAAGGAATGTGGAGCATTCCCATTCTATAGCTTAGTGGTTCAGAAGGAGACAGAATTTTCCTGTCTCCTTTTACAGTATTCTTTAGGATGTATCATTATAGCTTCGCAATGGCGTCGGCTGTGGAGATCACAGGAGCCTCTTGCTCTAAATTCCTTGCTTACGATCAAGAGGCTCCTGCGCTCTCCACAGCCTCTGTTTCCGCTTATATAAAGAACTATATATTAAGAACCACATATTAAGAATAGAGAAAGACGCCTTTGTACTGGAAACAGCGATAACCGAGCCGGGGGAAGCGAGGGCGTTCCTTTTTCGTAGGCAAGGAATTAAGAAAAAGGAATGCCCGTGATTCACCCGGCGACACTCGCGAAATTTTCAAGCATATGCTAAATATATGATACAAAGAGGTACACACATGGACCGAGATACATCCATTCTTGAGCTTAAGGGAATAGGAGAGAAGTCCCAGAAGCTCTTTGCAAAACTGGATATTCGCACAGTAGGGGACTTGCTGGCGCATTCCCCCAGGGATTATGAAGTCTATGACGAGCCTGTGAAGATCGCCCAGGCTGCATCGGGCTCTGTTTGTGCTGTATATGCGGCTGTGGTAGGGATTCCTAACGAGAGAAGAGTTAGGAAGCTTCATATCCTGAACGTGAACATTTCCGACGGAACCGGCGGGATGCAGCTGACCTTCTTTAACATGCCCTTCTTAAAAAAGGTGTTGAAGCAGGGCGGCTATTATCTGTTTCGGGGCACAGTTCAGACCAGAGGCATTACGAAGTTTATGGAGCAGCCCAAGCTCTTTTCGATTGAGGAATATCGGAAGCAAACAAACCGACTGATCCCCAAATATTCGCTGACTAAAGGTCTGACCAATCAGGCGGTGCAGAAGGCTGTGAAGCAGGCTCTGAGTTTCTGCGAATTGGAAGAAGAATACTATACACCGGAGCTTTTACAGTCCTGTGACCTAATGCCGGAGCGGGAGGCGTTGGAGACCATTCATTTCCCGTCAGACAGGGAAAGTCTGGTAAGGGCCAGACGGCGGCTTGTGTTTGATGAATTTTTCTCTTTCCTTTATCTGCTTCGCAAAAACAGACAGATGGGGGAGGGATTGGAAAACCGTTTTCAGATGTTTGAGACTGCGGATACGGTGCGTTTTCTGGAACAGCTTCCCTTTCCGCTGACAAGGGCCCAGGCAAAGGTGTGGCAGGAAATCCGAAACGATATGGGCAGCCCTGTGTGTATGAACAGACTGATCCAGGGAGACGTGGGCTCCGGCAAGACGATTTTGGCAGTGCTTTCGCTGTTGATGACGGCGGCAAACGGATATCAGGGCGCTCTGATGGCACCTACAGAAGTGCTGGCAATGCAGCATTTTGAGACTATCCAGGGCTATGTGGAGAAATATCACATTTGTTTTCGGCCTGTGCTGCTGGTTGGCTCCATGACTGCAAAGGAAAAGAGAGAGGTTTATGAAAAGATTTCCTCAGGCGAAGCAAACCTGGTGATCGGCACCCACGCTCTGATCCAGGATAAGGTACAGTATAAATCCTTGGCGCTTGTGGTAACGGATGAACAGCACCGTTTTGGCGTCCGGCAGAGGGAGCATTTGGCGGAGAAGGGGGAGAGTCCGCATATTCTGGTCATGAGTGCAACCCCCATTCCCAGAACGCTTGCAATCATTCTGTACGGTGATCTGCATATTTCTGTGGTTGATGAACTGCCCCAGGGCAGACTACCCATCAAAAACTGTGTGGTGAATACCTCCTACCGGCCCACAGCATATAAATTCATCGCAGGCCAGGTATCCGAGGGCCGTCAGGTCTATGTGATCTGCCCCCAGGTGGAGGAGGGGGAGATGGAGGACTTGGAGAATGTGGTGGACTACACGGAGAAGCTGAAAAGTGCCCTGCCGCCCAGCGTGCAGGTGGCCTATCTCCACGGTAAGATGCGGCCCGCGGACAAGAACCGGATCATGGAAGAATTTTCCGCCCATTCCATCGATGTTCTGGTTTCCACCACCGTGATCGAGGTGGGGATCAATGTGCCCAATGCCACAGTGATGATGGTGGAAAATGCGGAGCGTTTCGGCCTGGCCCAGCTCCATCAGCTGAGAGGCCGGGTGGGGCGAGGAGAGCATCAGAGCTACTGTATTTTTGTGAGCACCAAGGAAGACCAGGAGACTATGGAGCGGCTTCAGATCCTGAACAAATCCAACGACGGGTTTCATATTGCATCGGAGGACCTAAAACTCAGAGGCCCGGGCGATCTGTTCGGCGTTCGGCAGAGCGGAGAGTTCGCATTTCGCATGGGAGACATTTACACGGATGCCGGAGTCCTCAAGCAGGCAGCTGACGCGATTGAAGCGTTGATGAACCGCGACCCCGACCTTGTGCAGCCCGAGCATCAGCCATTAAAGCGCCATCTGACGGATGCGGCGTCAAACAGTGTTGACTTTCGGTCCATATGACGATAAAATAGTCGTAGTGTGGTAATAAAGAAACTTGTAGAATTGCAAAGATACCATATTGTTTATCGTAAATGCATTTAGAATTTCGAAAAAGCATTTTGATTTTCGATAAAACCTTTAGATTCTCGAAGAAACATTTGGATTCAACCGATCGTTGAAATGAACTTGTAGAAAGGCATGGTCATAATATGTCAAAAGTTGCAATCGTAACAGACAGTAACAGTGGAATTACCCAGGCTGCCGGTAAGGAAATGGGGATATTTGTTCTTCCCATGCCCTTTATGATTAACGGTGAGACCTTTTACGAGGACATCAGCCTGACACAGGAGGAATTTTATGAAAGGCTTGCCGCCGGAGCGGATATCAGTACCAGCCAGCCCTCGCCGGAGTCGGTGATGGAGCTGTGGGACAATATCCTGAAAGAATACGACGAGCTGGTACATATTCCCATGAGCAGCGGTCTGTCCGGCTCCTGCCAGAGTGCCATCATGCTCTCTGAAGACTACGGCGGAAAAGTACAGGTGGTGAACAACCAGCGCATTTCCGTTACCCAGCGTCAATCCTGTCTGGATGCGCTGGCATTGGCGGAGAAGGGCATGAGTGCGAAGGAGATCAAGGATTTTCTGGAGGCGGATAAGTTCAACAGCAGCATCTACATCATGCTGGATACTCTGTATTACCTGAAAAAGGGCGGTCGAATTACACCTGCTGCGGCAGCTCTGGGCACCATTTTGAAATTAAAGCCCGTGCTGCAGATCCAAGGAGAAAAGCTGGATGCCTTCGCCAAAGCACGGACCACCAACCAGGGTAAGACCATTATGATCAACGCCATCAAGAATGATATTGAGAACCGTTTTGGCGGTCTTGCTGAGGATAAACATATTTGGCTGGAGATTGCCCACTCAGCCAACCTGGAGGCTGCAGAGGCCTACAAGCAGGAAATCTTGGAGGTATTCCCCGGCTACGACATCCACATTGATCCGCTTTCCTTAAGCGTTGCCTGCCACATCGGCCCCGGGGCCCTGGCGTTTGCCTGCAGCCGGAAGATAAAGGAGAGAATGTAGATAAGATGGAATTTTTACGTTTTCTGGAGGGGATTCGAACCCCTATCATATCTATGCTTATGTCCTGGATCACTTACTGCGGTGATGAAATCTTTTTCATGGCTCTGGCTATCACCGTGTTTTGGTGTATCAGTAAACGTGACGGATACTATATTTTGCTTGTGGGCTTTCTGGGAACAGTGGGAAACCAGTTCTTGAAGCTTTTGTTTCGGATTCCCCGTCCCTGGGTGCTGGATCCTGATTTTACCATTGTGGAAAGCGCCCGTGCAGCCGCCACAGGCTATTCATTTCCTTCCGGCCACACCCAGAACATTGTAGGGACTATGACCTGCGTCACTCTTACCACAAAGCAGAAAAAAATCCGCGTTGTGGCCATTATTTTAATGCTGCTGGTGCCGTTTTCCCGGATGTACCTGGGCTGCCATACACCCCTGGATGTGGGTGTTTCCTTTGTTCTGGCGCTGTTGTTGGCCTTTGCCCTGTATCCTGCGGTGCGCAAAAGCGAAGAGAAGCCGGGCTTATTATGGGGACTTATCCTTATGTCCCTGATCATCTCTGTCCTCTATTGGGCTTTTGTGACCTTTTATTCTTTCCCGGCAGACATTGATGCAGAAAACTTTTCCTCAGGAGTGAAGAACGCCTATACATTATTTGGGGCCCTTTTGGGCATGATTGCAGCCAAGGCCCTGGATGATCGCTATATCCATTTCCAGGTCAAGGCAGTCTGGTGGGCACAAATCCTGAAGGTGATTCTTGGGCTTATCCTGACCGTTGCTCTCAGAGCTGGTCTGAAGCCGCCCCTCCAGGCTATTCTGCCCGTATATCCAGCGACCCTGGTGAGATACTTCCTCATGGTCCTCTTTGCCGCCGCAGTCTGGCCCCTGACTTTCCGCTGGTTCGCCGGACTGGGGGAAAATAAAAGAGGAATAAAAGCGGCATAATTTATAATTTATGATTTATGATTTATGATTAGGTAATTGAGGTTTTAAAAATGGAACTGAAAGATAGAATAAAATATGCAAAACGAGCATTGGATGGTATTGCATTAGGGGATTGTTTCGGAGAAACTTTTTTTGTGTCTGACGAGATTGCCCGTCAAAGAATAAAAGACAGGGAGATATTAAATGAGCCGTGGTCTTTTACTGATGATACCGTGATGGCCATAGGGATTTATCAAATCCTTGAAAAGTACGGGAAAATAGATCAGAACGAATTAGCTAAGGTCTTTGCAGAGAATTATGCGTTGGACTGGCATCGGGGATATGGAGGAACGGCACATTCTATTTTGCGAAGTATCGGAGAAGGAAAAGATTGGCGGGAAGCAGCTTCGGGAGCGTTTGATGGAATGGGTTCTATGGGAAACGGCGGCGCAATGCGTGCTGCACCTATAGGCGCTTATTTTGCGGACGACATGGACAAGGTTCTTTATTATGCCAGGGCATCTGCGGAAGTCACACATGCACATATTGAAGGAATCGTAGGTGCAATGGCGGTTGCCGTAGCGTCAGCTTTGATTTTGAATAAAAAACTGGGACTCTATTCCGGGGAGGGAGATGTTTTTTTGCGTGATGTCGCAGATAAACTTCCGGAAAGCGATACAAAATATAAAATATTGTCTGCGGTCCCTATCAAAAAGGACAGTAGCATTGATTTTGTAGTTTCTGTGCTGGGGAACGGAATGATGCTGACAGCACAGGATACTGTCCCGTTCTGTCTTTGGTGTGCGGCATTTTATTATGCTTCGGTTGAGGAAGCATTGTGGATGGCAGTTTCAGCTTTGGGAGACAGGGATACAATATGCGCCATCGTGGGTGGGATGGTATCTCTTTATGCAGACGAGCTTCCGCAGCAATGGTTAAGTTATATGGAGCATCCAGAAGATTCCATGTTTTTCAAATAGAAAGAGGGATAAGCATTAAGAACACAAAAAACTCGCTTTACAGGCGAGTTTTTCTCAAAAAACATTATTGATAAGTGATGCTCTTTCCTTATTCTGTATCGTCACCAGTCCAGAAGATAATCCCAATAAATGTCTTGACCATTTTCTCAACATATAGTATTTTTTTCTTTTACAAAACACAAAATCTATGCTATAATATCATTAATTATGTAAAGATTTTCCACAAGAGCAACAATATCAAGGAGAAGTTATCTAAAATGGCAAATACAACTAACTACGATGCCTCCAGCATCATGGTCCTGGAAGGCCTGGAAGCCGTTCGGAAACGCCCGGGCATGTACATTGGCAGCGTCTCCACCAAAGGCTTGAACCATTTAATATACGAAATCGTAGACAACTCCGTGGACGAGCACCTTGCAGGCTTCTGCGATACCATCACTGTCACATTGGAAAAGGACGGTTCCGCAACGATTTCCGATAACGGCCGCGGCATCCCAGTTGGCATGCATGAGAAGGGTATCAGCGCAGAGAGATTGGTATTCACAACCCTCCATGCCGGCGGAAAATTCGACAACGGTGCATATAAGACCAGCGGCGGCCTTCACGGCGTGGGCTCCTCGGTGGTAAATGCTCTTTCTACCAGATTGACCGTAACGGTCAAGACTGGCGGATTTATCTATGAGGACAGTTATGAGAGAGGAAATCCCACTGTGGAGCTGGAGAACGGTTTACTGCCTGTGAAAGGAAAGACCCGTGAGACCGGAACCACCATCAATTTTCTTCCCGATGACACTATTTTTGACAGAACGAGATTCAAGGAGGATGATGTCAAAAGCCGTCTTCATGAGACAGCTTATCTGAATCCAAACCTGACAATTGTTTTTAAGGACCTTCGCAAAGAGGAGCCTGAGACTATTACCTTCCATGAACCGGAAGGCATCACGGGCTTCATCAAGGACATGAACAAGTCCCAGGAAGCTATCCACGATGTGATCTATTTCTCCGGCGAGAGCGAGGGAATTACCGTGGAAGTGGCATTCCAATACATTAATGAGTTCCATGAGAATGTACTTGGATTCTGTAACAACATCTACAACTCCGAGGGCGGTACCCACCTGACGGGCTTTAAGACCATGTTTACAAACGTGATCAACACCTATGCCAGGGAGCTTGGCATCCTGAAGGAGAAGGACGTGAACTTCACCGGGGCGGACGTGCGGAACGGCATGACAGCCGTGGTTTCCATCAAGCACCCTGATCCCCGCTTTGAGGGCCAGACCAAAACAAAGCTTGATAACCAGGATGCAGCAAAGGTGGTCAGCAAGGTCACAGGCGACGAGGTGGTCAGGTTCTTTGACCGTAACTTAGAAACCCTGAAAAATATTATCGGATGCGCGGAAAAGGCCGCAAAGATCCGAAAGACCGAGGAGCGTGCCAAGACCAATCTCCTCACCAAACAGAAATTCTCCTTCGATTCCAACGGAAAGCTGGCAAACTGCGAGTCCAAGGATCCTTCCAAGTGCGAGATCTTCATCGTGGAGGGTGATTCTGCAGGCGGCAGTGCAAAAACCGCAAGAAACCGTATGTACCAGGCAATCCTGCCCATCCGCGGAAAGATCCTGAACGTGGAGAAAGCAAGTATTGACAAAGTGCTGGCAAATGCGGAGATCAAGACCATGATCAATGCCTTTGGATGTGGATTTTCTGAAGGGTATGGGAATGATTTTGATATCTCAAAGCTTAGATATGATAAGATTGTGATCATGGCCGATGCGGACGTGGACGGAGCTCATATTTCCACGCTGCTTTTGACGCTGTTTTACCGGTTCATGCCGGAGCTGATTTTTGAAGGGCATGTTTATATTGCCATGCCGCCATTGTACAAGGCAATGCCGTCCAAAGGCGCAGAAGAGTACCTGTACGACGATAAGGCGCTGGAGAAATATAGGAAGACTCACAGGGGTCCCTTTACCTTGCAGAGATATAAGGGATTAGGCGAGATGGATGCGGAGCAGCTGTGGGAGACTACGCTGAACCCTGAGACCAGACGGATGAAACAGGTGGAGATCGAGGATGCAAGGATGGCATCTGAGGTGACGGAACTTCTCATGGGGACGGAGGTGCCGCCCAGGAAGGCGTTTATCTATGATCATGCCCATGATGCGGAGCTGGATATGCAGGCGTGACAGGGTAATTTTGTCCCTTTTACATTGTGTTGCAGTAGGGTCAATTGGAATTTGAAAGGGGAAGAAAACAATGGAAAACCAATTAGGCCTAATTACAGAATCGTATGACAGAGGTATTGATTTAGGACGAAAAGGTATCAGTTCCTATGAAAATTTCCCCTCTTACATTACGAATCATCCCAATTATCCTTTGTTTCAGCAAATGGAGATGAACGAAACACTATCTGATAGTGGTCGAAAAGAGATTGTCGAGTATCTTGCGCCAAAGGTTGGCATGAAGTTTATTGATTTGGGATGTTGCCTAAACTTGATGTTTCGTGGATATAAAGACTGGCCGTCTGCATATTATGGAGTTGATATCAGTAGCAAAACGATAGAGTTGTTGCATGAATTTACGGAAAAGAATGATTTAACGGTTGGTGATCTGTATTGTGGCAGTATGCATAAAACTCCATATGATACAAACTTTTTTGATATTGGTGCGTGCATAGGTTCTCTGGAGTATTTTGAAAGGGATTTTGTGCAGCAAGCAGTTGTAGAGTTTCATCGTATAATGAAACCTAACGGAAAATATGTCCTTGATATTCCGAATGTTGGTAGTCCAGAATTTGAAATTGCAAAGCTGATAGAAGAATATTTGGGCAGGCCAGATAGATTTAATTTATCGGTAAAAGAATTTGAAACCCTACTTGATGCCTACTTTGTAATAGACAAAAAAGAAATAGTGGGACCAATGATACAATTTTTTTTGGTTTGTAAAAAGTAATCAGTTATTAAGTCGGACTTTGCAGGAGAAAAGGATGGATATTGAATTTAGGGAAATTTCAGAGTTCCCTAGAGGAACACTTGTAACTCTTTTGAGAGATGGTTATTCTTTCGAGCCACGATTCGAGCGTGATTGGTATAAACAATGGCAAGAATTTGATGATTTCTTTTATGATAACCCCCATATTGCCAAGCTTAGCGGATTTATGACAGTTTTAGAAGGAAAGCCTATCGGTTTTGTTTCATGGGACCCGAGAAATTTTCCTGAATCAATAGAGGTCGGACACAACTGCATTATGACTGCTTACAAGGGAAAAGGCTATGGGAAACGTCAAATGCAAGAAGCAGTTCGTCGCATGATTGAGCAAGGAGCAAAAAAGATAGCCGTTTGTACGAATGAGATTCTTGTTCCTGCTCAACACACCTACGAAAGTGCGGGTTTTCAACTTGTAAATAAGTGTAAGGAACCCTTCTGTTCCGAATATGCAGGGCAAAGAATACATTATGAAATTGTAGTAAGATAATTCCCATTTACCGTAGGAACACTTTGTAAAGAGAGAAATTTTAAAGGAATAACAATATGGACGACAGCAGAATCATTAAAACAGAATACTCCGAGGAGATGCAGAAGGCGTTTATCGATTACGCCATGAGCGTCATTATTGCCAGGGCGCTGCCTGACATACGTGACGGATTAAAGCCGGTACAAAGACGTGTTCTCTATGACATGTACGAGCTTGGCATCCGATGGGATAGGCCCTACAGAAAGAGCGCACGTATCGTGGGAGATACCATGGGTAAATACCACCCCCACGGTGACAGCTCCATCTATGATTCCCTGGTTGTCATGAGCCAGGACTTCAAGAAGGGCCTGCCGCTCATCGACGGTCACGGAAACTTCGGCAACATCGAGGGTGACGGCGCCGCTGCCATGCGTTACACGGAGGCAAGACTTCAGAAGGTAACTCAGGAGGCATTCCTGGGAGACCTGGACAAAGATGTTGTGGACTTTGTTCCCAACTTTGACGAGACTGAAAAGGAACCTGCTGTCCTGCCTGTGAAGATTCCCAATTTCCTTGTGAACGGTTCTGAGGGCATTGCCGTCGGTATGACCACCAGCACGCCGCCTCATAATCTGGGTGAAGTTATTGAGGCCATGAAGGCCTATATGCAGAATGAGAATATTACCACCAGGGAGTTGATGCGCTATCTGAAGGGGCCGGATTTCCCCACGGGTGGTATAGTCACAAATATGGACGAGCTGTTGGAGATTTATGACAGTGGTGTCGGTAAAATTAAGATCAGAGGTAAAGTGGAATTTGAGAAGACAAAGGGCGGAAAGACTAATGTGGTGATCACGGAAATTCCCTATACCATGATCGGCGCGGGAATTTCTAAATTCCTGTCCGATGTGGCAGCCCTTGTGGAGACGAAGAAGACCCAGGATGTGGTGGATATCTCTAACCAGTCCTCCAAGGAGGGCATCCGCATTGTCATTGAGCTGAAGAAGGATGCGGACGCAGAGAATTTTGTAAATCTGCTGTACAAAAAGACACGGCTGGAGGACACCTTCGGCGTGAATATGCTGGCCATCTGTGACGGTAGGCCGGAGACCATGGGCCTTAGGCAGATTCTGAAGGCCAATGTTGACTTCCAGTACCAGGTTGCCACCAGAAAATACACCAACCTGCTGGCCAAGGAGATGGAGCGGAAGGAGATTCAGGAGGGTCTAATTAAGGCCTGCAACGTCATCGACCTTATTATCGAGATTCTACGGGGCTCCAAGGACAGGAACATGGCCAAAGCCTGCCTGGTGGAAGGAAAGATCGACGGCATCAAGTTCAAATCTAAAGAATCTAAGATTATGGCAACACAACTGATGTTCTCTGAGAAACAGGCAAACGCCATTTTGGAGATGCGCCTGTACAAGCTGATCGGCCTGGAAATCGAGGCGTTGATCAACGAGCACGAGGAGACCATGGCAAATATCTACCGCTATGAGGACATATTGGAGCGGAGGGATTCCATGGCCCAGGTCATCATCAATGAGCTGGATGAATACAAGAAAGAATACGGCAGAAAGCGCCGCACTTCCATCGAAAATGCAGAGGAAGCCGTCTATAAGGAGAAGGAGATCGAGGAGACCGATGTCTGCATTCTGGTGGACCGCTTTGGATACATCAAGACCATCGACACCGCCACATACGAGCGCAATAAGGAGGCTGCCGATGCGGAGAACCGCTTTGTGTTCTACTGTAAGAATACGGGCAGAGTCTGTGTCTTCACCGATACAGGCCAGCTCCACACCATCAAGGTCATGGACATTCCCTTCGGAAAATTCCGTGACAAGGGTACGCCCCTAGACAATATCAGTAATTACAACTCAGAGAAGGAGCAGGTGGTCTATATGACCAGCCAGACGGAGTTAAACCTCCGACAGGTGGTGTTCGTCACAGCACAATCCATGATGAAGCTGGTGGACGGCGGCGAGTTCGATGTTTCCAAGCGCACCGTGGCCGCCACAAAGCTGGCGGACGGCGATACTGTGGTCAGTGTAGTGACGCTTTTAGAACAGCGGTATATTGTCCTACAGACAAAGGATGGCTTTTTCCTGAAATTTTCCCTGGAGGAGATCCCGGAGAAGAAGAAGGGGGCCATTGGCGTCAGGGGAATGAAGCTGGGACCGAAGGATGTGGTTGAAAATGTGTACTATACCATGGTTCTGGACAATACCACAATCCAGTACAAGGAAAAAAATATTGTTTTGAACGATTTGAAGAACGGTAAACGTGACACAAAAGGAACCAAGATTCGTATTTAGCTGCCTGAACACTGCAGACAAGGAGGAAGTACATGAGGGTAATCGCAGGGACAGCAAGAAGCCTGCCTCTAAAGACACCTGAAGGACTGGATACCAGACCAACTACGGACAGGATCAAGGAAACCCTGTTTAACATACTCCATTGGGATGTGCAGGGCGCAGTGTTCGTGGACCTTTTCAGCGGCAGCGGTGCCATCGGCATCGAGGCTCTGAGCCGCGGCGCCAGAAAAGCTTATTTTGTGGACAACGCAGCCAGGGCAATTGAATGTATTCAGAAAAATCTTACATTTACGAAATTACAGAATCGTGCTATAGTAATAAGGCAGGAAGCCTGCAGCGGGCTGTCATCCATCCACGAGACCGCTGTTGACATTATCTTTATGGATCCCCCCTACGATCAGGGCCATGAAAAGAATGTGCTGGCGGCGCTGAAGGATCAGACCTATGTGACGGAGGATACCCTGATCATTGTGGAGGCATCCCTGGATACAGATTTTTCCTGGCTTGGAGAAACAGGCTTTGTATTGGAGAAGGAGAAACGTTACAAGACAAACAAGCATATGTTTATCCGCAAAATTTTGCTTTAACAGGTTGATCGACCGTGAAGATTACACGGATGACTTCTGGTTTTGAACCGGAAAGGTGAGGATTTGAGTTTACATGAAAAGAGCAGTTTATCCCGGCAGCTTTGACCCAGTTACATACGGCCATCTGGATATTATAAAGCGCGCCTCTGAAATATTTGATGAATTAATCGTAAGTGTTTTGAATAATAAAGAGAAAACTCCGTTGTTTTCTGTGGAAGAACGTG
>JAFLRN010000075.1 GCA_022511385.1 Acetatifactor sp. | reverse complement strand
TAGACTACGGCTGCAAATATTACAAAATTGTTACATCACCCTGACTATAATATCACAAAATGATCTGTCTGTCTACCGTGAATTTAAAAATGTTTCTAAAATACCAAAATATAACAAAAAAGACACATATATGGAATCACAGAATGATTTCCACCCGTTTTTTTCCACGGTCATAGCGGTATAAGCTGTCAGTAAGCACTTCCTCCGGCGCCACCTGTGTCCTGTTGACCTGGACGATCATGGACTTTAATTCCCCGGGGTCTTCCCTTCCGCTGTCTGCCAACAGGATTGCTTCGTGGATGGAACTAGGCAGTATGTACAAGTCTGACTTACTCTCCTCCGCCAAATGCTCCAATACATTCGGGTAGATCAGGCAGGCTGCACCGTTTGTTCTCTGCCGGTTGCTCAGCACCTTCATAGGCACCTCCTCTGCCAGAAGCTCTTCCTGATGTTCCCTATCTATCATCTCACGGATCACTTCTTCCATGGTGCAGCACTGCCAGGGAAACAGCGCCGGAGTATTCTGCCGGGCCAGTCCCATCAGATCCGTCACGCTGCATTCCCACATCTCCATATGGGAATTGTGTATCAAAATACTGCCCTCTCCCAGTTCATTCCCCTTGTAAGCGTAAAAAAAGCAGATTGCCATATCCAGAAATTCCACATAGGGAATATCATTCAACAGCTCTTCGTTGCCGGCCTGACCGATCAGCCGGAAACAGATACGGTTTTGGACCTTCTCAAAGTCCCTGAAAAATTCCATATCGATGCTCCTGGCCGGTACATCCTGTCCATAAACCTCCAGCAGTCTGCGCAAAATCTCCGCAAATGTCATGCCTTCATTATAAGCACGGAAAAAGTGATCCAGATAAATAGTGGGTACCACATTATGACTGCCCGATGAGATCAGCAGGCCGTGAAGCAGCACGCCGTTATTTTTCCGTACCTCCTTTAGTTCCACGGTATGCTGATCGCTGAGCTTTTCCTTCACTGCTTTGCATACCTTCTGTGCAAAATCCGTTATATCCATATGATTTCCTCTTTCTGCGCCGCTTTTTTAGAATATGTTTGTGAATTCAGACACCAGTCAGGGTGGCATTAGATCGTACTGCGGACAGCGGCACCGGTCCGCAGTGACAGAATTTTAGAATGATACAAAAAATATAGGCAGCAACATCCAAAAGGATGCCGCTGCCTTACAAGTCAAAATAGGAAAAGAATGGATTTCAGTCGTTACACACGGGACAAATACTCGCCGGTCCTGGTGTCGATCTTGATCTTATCGCCCTGCTCCACGAACAGAGGAACTGCAACTTGTGCGCCGGTTTCAACCGTAGCGGGCTTGTTTGCGCCGGTTGCGGTGTCACCCTTGAATCCGGGCTCGGTCTCTGTGATCTCCAATTCCACAAAAAGAGGAGGCTCCACGGAAAACACGCTGCCGTTATGGGAGCAGACCTTGCACATTTCATTCTCCTTCACGAACTTCAGAGCGTCGCCGACAGTGTCCGCATTTAATGCGATCTGCTCATAGCTCTCGGTGTCCATGAAGTAGAAAAGATCTCCGTCCGAATACAGATACTGCATATCCTTTCTATCAATACGAGCCTGAGGGCATTTCTCAGTGGGGCGGAAGGTCTTTTCAACCACGCCGCCGCTCTTGATATTTTTCAGCTTTGTCCTGACGAAAGCTGCCCCCTTACCAGGCTTAACATGCTGGAATTCAATGATCTGGTACACATTGTTGTCGTACTCAATAGTAATACCATTTCTGAAATCACCTGCAGAAATCATATTATCTTCCTCCTAATATTCTAAGCTAAATATAATTCCAGAATAGTGTAATATAAATGTGTACAAATTTCAACTATTTTGGAAAAAAATTTTCAAAATGCCTTCTTCATTTGTTACTATTCACATATAATTCATGCAAGTGACGCCCAGCCCTGTCAATGTCCTTCCGGCAGGCGCGCTTCCGCTCGGCTCCGCACGTAACGGACACCAGGCTCGAAAGTATCTCGCCAAGTGCCGACGTGCTTAGGCGGTCTGCCGGAAGGACATTGACAGGGCTAGGCTGGATTCGGCAATGTGTGAAAAGTAACTTCATTCCTGGTTCAGAATATAATCAATGGCCATCAGATATCCCTCAAGTCCCTTGCCGTATATCTGCTTGTCGCAGACAGGTGCTGTGACGGAAATCTTGCGGAATTCCTCCCTGGCTGTGATGTCGGAGATGTGGATTTCCACTTTGGGAACAGTGATGCTGGCAAGGGCGTCCCGGATGGCGTAGCTGTAGTGGGTGAAGGCGCCGGGGTTGATCACAATCCCATCTGTTCCGTCAAAGTATGCCTCTTGGAGACGGTCAATGATGGCGCCCTCGTGATTGCTCTGAAATACCTGTATTTCGCTGTCCGTCTCCCGGGCCTTCTTCTGGATCATATCCAACAGATACTGGTAATCCTGGGTACCGTATACGCTCTTCTCCCGAATTCCAAGAAAATTGAGATTGGGACCATTGATCACAAGAAGCTTCATTTTCTTCATCTCCCTTTCTATCCTTCTCAAGATTTCTTCCATTTCTATATCATCCACATCCACAATAATGTCAGCACAGGACTCATATGCTTCACTGCGGGCTGCTATCAGTTCCCTTATTTTCCCCAGGGGATCATCGCACTGCAAAAGCGGTCTGGTGGTGTCGTTCTTCAGCCGTTCGTATACTGTCTCAGGCTGGATCCTGAGCCATACCACTGTTCCCAGCCGTTTCAAAAGCGCTCTGTTCTCCGGGTTCACCGGCGTGCCGCCTCCGACTGAGTAAATCCGAACTCCCTGCTGTTTCTCCGAAAGCTCCCGGAGCAGCTCCGTCTCCTTTTCCCGAAAATAAGTCTCACCACTCTGGGCAAAAATATCACTGATCCGCCTGCCCTCCCGGCGCTCAATCAGCTTGTCCGTGTCCTCCACAGGCATTTTCAGCCGGTAGGAAAGCTTCACACCTACCGAGGTCTTTCCACTTCCCATAAATCCCGTCAATATCAGATTTGTTTCCTTCATTGATCATTCTCCCCCATGCAGTCCATGTATTCCATCCGCCAAAAGCCCCATGGCACGCAGCATCTCGAGATAAGCTTTTTCCGCCAGCTCTCCTCCCACCTGAGTTCCGGTCCAAAGTTCATAGGCAATGATTCCCTGGTACAACAGCATTTTCAGTCCTCCAAAGGCCCTGCCTCCGTTTTCCTCCACCAGAGACATAAACTTGGTTCTGGCCGGATTAAAAACGAGATCATAGCCCGTATGTACTTTCCTGTAAAAGTCGGGGTCCTCAATGATCACATCGTTTACATTCGGAAACATTCCCTGGCTGGTGGCCTGAATCACAAGGCAGCGTTCTCCCCCGGGCAGACTTTTGTACGCATCCAGGGCTAACGCTTTGACGATCTTGTGGCCTGCAAAGCCGTTCACTTCCTCTGCGATCCGCTCTGCCCTTTCAAGCGTCCGGTTCAGGATCAGGATCTCCTCTGCGTCCTTCTGGACCAGCAGCATGGCAACCGCCCTTGCCACGCCCCCTGCTCCCAGGATCAAAACCTTTTCCCCTTCTATTCTCACATCGTCCTCACACATGGCCCGGTACAGTCCCGGCATATCCGTGTTATAGCCTTTGAAGCCGCCCTCGGTCCGCACCAGAGTGTTCACCGCGCCTATCTGTTCCGCCAGCTGGTCCAGCTCTTTTAGGTGCGGAATCACCTGACTTTTGTAGGGAACCGTCACATTGCAGCCCAACAGGTTCAGGGCATAGGCGCCTTTCACCGCCTCAGCCACACTGCCCTCGGACACATGGAAGGGCACATACACCAGGTTTTCTCCCATGGCTTCCGCCAGTGTATTATGAATTGCCGGTGACATCGTATGCTCCACCGGATTTCCGATCACCCCGCAGGTGCGGGTACGCCCATCAATTATCATGCTACCTCGTTTCTGCGCAGCCCTCTGCGCCCCTCTGTCTGTTATATCAGATTGCTTACTCTATAAATTCCAAAGTCCTGCCAGTCTACAGCCGCCCCTTACGCTTGGCCCGATGATAGAAAAAAAGCACGATCCGCTCCAGCCTTCGCTTCAGCACGATCTGAATCTCCTCCTTGGGATGAATGGGTTTCACCAGATAAGTGACAATTCCCATTTTCTTCGCCCCCCACACATCTGTAAACAACTGGTCTCCCACAAACAGCGTATTCTCCGGAGTCGTTCCCATGTCTGCCATGGCCTTTGCATAACCCCTGCTGCCGGGCTTTCCCGCCCTGAACACATACAGGGATCCCACGCTGTCCGCAAAGGATTTTACCCTTGGTTCCTTGTTGTTGGACAAGAGCACCGTCTTGTACCCCAATTCCCGAAGCCTGGAAAAAAGCTGCCTTGCCCTGTCATCCGCCGGCGCACCGTGAGGCACCAGGGTGTTGTCAATGTCAAAGATCACGCCGCAGCTGCCCTTTTCGTACAGGGACTTATAGTCGATATCATAGGCGCTGTCCACCTCATTGTCAGGATAAAAAAGCTGAAGCATATATCTTCCTCCCCACAGAATCACCTGTTTTCCGTTATTCCGGAGAACGCACGGATGAAAGGACAATCTCCGCCCGCTCTCGGATTTTATACGCTTTAAAATAATTCTCTTCCATGGGAATCCAGCGTTCCCGGAAGGCCTGCAGAGCTTCCTCCCCGTCCCGGGCAGCAATACGCCTTTGCTGCTCCTGACCTTCCACATCGCTGAACACCCTGACATTCATATATTTCCCCAGCTTGGGATGACAGCTGTAAGCGCCCTCCACCACCACAATTCCCCTGCCGGATACCTGTCTCTCCCGCCCAAAAGTCATTGTGCCGCAGTCAAAGCAGCGGTAGGAAAAATCCTCTCCCCGTTCCAGCGCAGTGAGCACCTCCTGCTGAAACCTCTCGTAATGCACATTTCCACCGGGTTCTTTAAGCCGCTTGGCAGTCCTAAGCTCCGGCGGAAGAAAAAAATCATCCATGTGCACAACGCCCGCACCTGTCACCACAGCCAGCTGCTCCGCCAAAGTGGTCTTTCCTGAAGCGCAGCGTCCGTCTATGGCCACCACACATTTACCTGGATTGTCCTCCAGGCATTCCCCCTGTGCCCATTGTGCCCAGGAGTCCCAAGGGGCACAATGGGCACACATGACCTCCAAGATGGGAAAAAGCCTGATAAACCCACTGCTCACCAAGCGATATGCCGGCTTCTCCGCCTGCCTGTAGGCCTCACTGTGGTGCACCGCCTCCGGACGGTCCGTGGGATAGTATGCAAGAAAAGCCTCCCAGGTCTTCCGGTCAAATCCAAAAGTCCCTGCACTTACAAGATTTCCCGCCTCCTCCAGGCAGCTCTGAAAAAATGTTATGCCTGTTACTCCCTCCTTCTGGGAGAGTCTCTCCTGACAAGCATGGGACGCCGTCTCCTCAAACATTCGAAACAGCCACCTGACAGGCAGCTTCCGCTGTTTCCACGCCCCCAGGTTCACACGACAAATGCCGTCACAAATAGCCTCATACAGAGGCTCCTTCTCATTGGGATGCACCCTGTCATATTCCTGCCGAAGATACTGGAATGCAGCTTCCCTGTCTTCCAACAGATGCTCCGCTCCAAATGCGGCCTGGTAACACAATTTGATCACATCTACTGGCTCTATGGCGGGATGACGGACAGCCTGCTCCTGCAAAAACTCTACAATCTTCATAATCCCTCTCATTCTGCTGCCAGGGTATCCATTGGCTGACAGCCAGCTGCATATCAGCATGACCGGTTCCCATCCGTGCCGCCTTTGTCTGTCTCCTTACGCCTGAATACATATCTCACCAAGCCGATCCACAGCTTCCCTGATATTCTCGGCCAGTTTCCGCTCTCCAACACCCATTATCTGGGCGTTACAGCGGCTCATGGGGATCAGCAGGATTGGCACATCACTGGACGCCACCGCCTCCGCCATCCGCGGAGTGATCTCACCCAGCATGGCGTTTGCCATGACAATTCCGATAGGCCCCACAATGGCATCCACTCTGGCACTGTTATAGACCACCGCATTTTCTCCGGTAGCGCCGATGGCAGTCCCGCCCTTCATCATATTGGCGGTTGCCGTTGCATTTGTACCCACTGCGATCAGCTCCGCCTCCGGGTACCTGGCATGCAAAGCCTCCACAAGACTGCGGCCCACGCCGCCCCCCTGTCCGTCCATGACCATAATCTTCATATAGAATCCTTGCCTTTCCGGATTAATAACTTTATCCATCATAACATGTCCCGACCGTGTCCTTCAAGTTCTTTCATTCTATTTCTTGACATTTGAAATTTTTTCTGTATGATAAAAATGTGAAGCCGCTTCAGGAAGGAACGGCGCATTTAGAAAAATGCTTTCACCATGAATAAGGTCTTTTACCATATTAACCGCCGCAAGGGTATGCGGCTTGCAAGGACTGACACGATCACAACATGAAAACATCCTGTAAGAATGCCATGAAGGCTTGAGACTTTTTGAAAAGAGTTCGGGTTTTCATGGCTTTTTTGTGGTCGTAACGCCCTGGGTTACAAAAAGCTATCATAATTTTAAAAACTTGCTTTTAGCAGAAAATTAGCAGAAAAGAGGTAAAAAATCATGACAAAAATGAATCATCTCACAAGAACTGTTACCACAGCCGTGTGCATCGCCCTCTGCGTGGTGCTTCCCATGGCTTTGCACTGGATTCCCGGTGTTGGCTCCATCAACCTTGGTACGCTGCTCTCCCCCATGCACCTTCCCGTGTTGCTCTGCGGCTTGGTCTGCGGCTGGCCCTACGGTCTGGCTTGTGGCATCCTGGGGCCCCTGCTTTCCAGCCTGCTCACCAGCATGCCCGGCTGGGGCTATCTGCCCACTATGATGGTGGAGCTGGCGCTGTACGGCCTGATCTCCGGCATACTGATTCAGCTGGTACATACCGGCAGACTGATGGTTGACCTTTATATCAGCCTGATCGTGGCAATGCTGGCGGGCCGTATTATTACCGGTATCGCGAGAGCTCTGATCTTTGTTCCCCGGTCCGGCGGCATCTACTCTCTGAACGCATGGGCCACCGGATATTTTGTCTCCAGCTTCCCCGGGATCATCCTGCAGCTGATCCTCCTGCCCATCCTGTATCTTGCGCTGCAGAGGGCAAAGCTGATCCCCAACAGATATCAGAAACAAAAGGCAGCGTAAGCTTCTGCGCAGAAAAATGTGCGCTCACCAGGCATACCACGACTAAAACCGGGACCGCGAAGAGTATCCTCTTCACTGCCCCGGTTGCTTCATGCCGTTTATAACCTGTACTGGCTCTTCAGCTGCAATTTTATTAAATCCTCTTCGGCCGACAGGAACATCCAATCCCCAGGCCATTTGGCCCAATGTGACAGCTGATACCAAGCGCAAGATTGTCGCACAGAACCTCCATTCCGGGAAAGGCCGCCTCGATCTCCCTCACCCATGCAGCCGTGACCTCGTCGGAAGCACTTGATGCCGCCAGCAGATATACCTCCCCCCTTGCCATCTCCTCCGCAAAGGCTGTCTCCAGATCATAACGCATGGCCTCAATCATAGCCTTCTTTGCCAGTCCAAATCCCCGACATTTCTTATAAGTTTCTAAGGAGCCAATATCGAACTTTAACACCGGCTTGATGTTCATCACCGTACCGATTGCTGCAGTTGTCCTGGAAATCCGCCCACCCTTCCGCAGATACTCCAGAGTATCCACCGCAACATATATCTGCATCCGTGCCTTTGTCGCCTCCAGCATCTGCTTGATCTGCGCTGCGCCATAACCTTCCTGCACCATTTCCATGGCATCCATCACAGAGCGCCTCATAGGAGTGGAAACTCTGCCGTTGTCCACCACGAAAACCCTGTTCTGGTAAGACTTTCCGCCGGATAGCGCCATCGCCGTCATGCAGGAGCCGGAAAGACCACTGCTGATAGGGATATACACAATCTCCTCAAACTCTGCCAGCGCCTTGTTCCAGATACCGGTCACATCAGCAGGCGAGGGCTGGGAGGTGTTAACCTCTGCACCCTCTACCAAGCGTTTAAAAAAGCTCGTCCTTGACAGAGTGACATCCTCCAGATAATCCTTTCCATTGATAGAAAAAGGCATTGGAAGCACCAATATGCCCATTTCCCGTGCCTGTTTTTGTGTGATTCCGCTGTGGCTATCCGTGACAACTCCAACTTTTTTCATACCTGTTTCCATTCCGCACTTTGACACACTTATACGCCACAGGCTGAAGCATCTATTTTCAGTCTGTTGCTCATTCCCCCACATATTCCTATTATAGCAACCTTGACCAGCTTTTACAAGAAGAACACATGCTGGCAGATTCTCCTATAAGTGAATCTGCCAGCATGATCAATTTTCATATTGCTGCATCTTGATCTCAACCGAAATGGACGGATCAATATGTTTGCGAAATACTTCTTCATCTTCTTTTGAGCCTGCCACACTTCCATAATGGGTGGGGATTGCCACCTTGGGGCGGATGATGTTCACCAGCTCCGCTGCTTTTTTTGCATCCATGGTATATGTTCCACCGATGGGTACCAGAGCCACGTCGCAGGATACCTCCTTGTTTTCCTTTGTGACATCCGTGTCACCTGCTATATAAATTCTGATGCCGCCGCTCTCAATGATATATCCTATCCATCCGCTTCCCTTTGGATGAAACGGTTTGAAGGGATTGTAGGCGGGAACTGTCTCGATCACAATGTCACCTATCTGTTTCCTCTCTCCCGGCTCCACGGTGATGAGCTGGCCACAGGCAATGTCTGCCGCCTGTTTTTCCATCTTTTTCGGCACCACCAGGGTGGTGTCGCTCTTGATGACCTTATGGATATCCTCCGGGGAAAAATGGTCAAAATGATCATGTGTGATCAATATGACATCAGCGTCATGTGAAGCATCCACGATATGAAAGGGATCCGCATAAACAGTGGGATTGCCTGCAATCTTAATACTGCTGTGAGTTAAAACCTGAATATTTTCTGTCATTGCTTTGCCTCCTCTTTTTTTCGTCTGTAGAGGAAGAAACAGACAAAAGCCTTCTTACTTTTGCCTGTTCTTCGATATGCGTTGTCCGTAATTAGATTATACCGAAACAATCGCATTATGTAAATATTTTACTCCTGCAAATACAGCGAAGCTTTGCTCTGGATGATCTTTGCCACATCGTCCACACTTTTCTGTCCTGCAAAATAACTCTCTGCTTCTTCGTCTATGATATTCTGCAGCACAGTGTGGTAATTGTACCGATTCTGCGCTCTCTCCACCAGCGCCTTCACCACATCCACATCCTCCCGGGTGGCTGCATACACAAATATGCGGTCGCTCCCCACATAGCAGCTTCCCTTTTCCATACGATAGCTTGTACCGAACATATCAATGTCATAGTCCTCCTCCATTGCCCGCTCCAGGTTTCTGTCGAACTCCTCCTTCAGAACCGGAAGCCCCTGTCCCTCATAGCCGTTCATCAGATTATATTTCACAAATTGCCAAGCCTCCTGCTGTTTATCGCTCCTGGCATTGACCCCCAGCTCGACCCCACGGAAGCCCACTGCCGTGCCCGAACCGCTGGCTGTTGGATAGCCGATGAACCCGAGCTCTCCGCCGTATATCTCTTTTTGCAGCTGATAGGAAGCCACGCTGGATATGATGCCTGTGGTCATCAACAGTCTCCCCTCTCGTATATCCTCCAGACTTTGCGGCCAGGTTCCCTTATATTCCTTCACAAACGTAAGGACCGACTTAAAATATGCTCCATCAAATTCGCAGGTCTTATTTTCCCAATCCACAAATTCATCCATGCCGAAGGTACACAGCGTCTTCAGCGCCGGCTCATCCGCTGTAAATCCATAGATGGTGTTTATGTCCTTTCCGTTCTCTTTAAGAATCTGCATCAGCTCCTCCAGGGTAACCCCGGCGCGGCCGCCAGTAACGGTTTTTAGTCCCCACATCGTATACAGCTGGAAGCCGGGGGCCAGGCCATACAGATGACCGTCCATCTCATAAGCCTTGACCACAGAGGGAATCAGCATATCTCTGTTTAACTCCGTATCCTCCTCCATAAAGCCATACAGATCCGCCAGGACGCCTTTATCCACCAAAAGATCATAGTCCAAAGCAGACACTGCCAGAATATCCGGAGCCCTTCCTGTGACCAGGTCCAGCTTCAGCCGATCCACACCCAGGTCGTAAGTATCGGCATTCTCCCAGTAATCCACCACCTGGACACGCAGATCCTGACTGTACCGGTTAAATTCCGTGATAACAGAAGCCAGCTCCTGGGACAGGAACATCACCCCCAGCGTCAGAACCGTCTTTTCGCTCTGCCCCCGCTCTATGCGGGTAAACTCCGAGTGCTGCGATTCTCCATGATTGTCAATGATCTCCACGGTCTCCTCATTTTTTCCAAGATACAGAATATCTGGTATATAAATACCAAAGTCCGACAGATTCAGAAGCTTTTCCGGTTCTCGGCTGTCATAGCGGTATTGATAGAGGGTATTTCCCTGGCAGAACAGGAAGCCTCCCTCCATTGCCGTCACATGCTCCATGTCCCTCATGGATGCCACTGAGTCCACCTCCGCAGAGTTTTCCCTGCGAATCCGCTCTCCCAGGGTTCTCTGTTCCACATTGATTGTCTGAGCATAAATATCATCCCCATCCTGGACTACAAGCAGCGGATCTTCCTCCCCGCCTGCCTGGAAACTCAGAAGCCTCATCCCCATAGCATCCCTGATCTGTTCATAAAACAAAGTATTGAACTGGGAGTCCATGATGTAAATTCGGTCCACGAACATATGGACATCTTCCACATCTTCCCCATATTCCTCATATTCCTCACTGCCCTCCATCACCTCCGCAGCGGGAAGGTCCATACGATACCAGACATAAATATACCCCTTATCATCAGCCAGAATTCCGCTGGGCGTTATATATCCAGCGTTGTCCGTATCCTCCAGCACAAAATCCTCCAGAGCCTGCAGACTCCCGTCCCCGTTAAGTTTCCAGAATTTGTCGCTTCCGTTCTGGCTGCCATACAGGTACAGATTCCCCTGTCCGTCCGCCGCTATGTTTTGGACAAAAATGCTGCCGGTCAACGGAACGCTTTGCTTCACCGCAAGGCTCTCCCTGTCCAGATATTCAATGACTGTCTGACCGTTCTCCTGGCGGCAGCCGTATACCATGTCTCCCGAAACGGTGACACTTTCGTATCTATTCTCCAACGCAATGTGGCTGGCCCGCCAGGAGTTTTCCGTCTCTCCATAATTTCCCTCGCTGCCCAACTGCTCCGTGCCCCCGGACGAAACGCTCCCCGGATTATTTGTATTGTTGTCCGTGCTGCCGCAGCCCGTCAGTAAAAGAACCGCCAAAAGCAACGCAATTCTCTTCCTCATGATCCTTCCTCCCATTCCTCTTTTCCCCACCCCGGCTCCATGTGCCAGAAAAGAATTTTTATCGTTGAATACAAATATTGCAAAACTTTGTATCCAGAATGTATCTTTTTTTATTACATTCTTTTCTGTTTCAAACTCAAACAAATAGAGCCCTCAAATCCTTACAGACTTGAAGGCTCTATCCTATTCATTTTATATCCGTTTTACCGTCGGCCTCCATGCAGCATGTATCTTTAATAAGGACTTTCCATACTCTCAGCCTTCGCCACGGCCTCTTCCAGGGTCATGTCATAGAAAATCCCTGCATTGAAGAACCGTCCGGACTTTTTATCATCCACAAAGGCACCAACCACTACTCCCGGCAGGGCGCTCTTAGGATCGTTGGGGGCATGGGGCCCGCCCAGATCGGTTCTGCACCACCCTGGATCGGTAAGATTGATCATCACATTTGTCCCTTGAAGCTTTGAGCCAAGATCGATGGTCACTTTATTCAACGCCGCCTTGCTGGCTGAATAGCCGGCCTGCTGCGGCTCCAGGGCAATGCCGCTGGTGGTGTTTACGATCCTGCCAAACCCTTTCTCTATCATTTTGGGCAGGAAGTGGTAACAGATCATCATCGGGGATATGGTGTTTATGGCAAAGCTCTTTGTATAATCCTCTGCCGGAGTCTTCAGGTATTCGTTTCTGTATGCCACCTGCATACCCGCGTTGTTCATAATAATGTCCACGTCTGTACCTGTGTGGTCTATTTCCCCAAGCATTTTTGCTACAGAGTCCATGTCTGAGAGCTCTGCTTCCACCGCATAGGCCTCTACCCCCAGGGACTTCAGTTCTTCTATCAATTCCTGGGAGTGCTCCTTCGTTCTCCCCTGAGCAATAATATTACAGCCCTGTTCCGCCAGAAACTGTGCAGCCAGTCTGCCGATTCCTCTGCTCGCGCCCGTCACCAGTGCCCATCTTCCTTTTACATCAACCATTTCTCCGTCTCCTTTTGATTATCCTGCTCACAGCAAATTTCCTGATATTCTCAATTTTAACATGGCTTTACCCGACTTTCAATATAGCCTGACGAATTTCAAGTTCTAGCCTGACGAATTAAGTTCAAGCTGATAAGTTTTAAGTCCAGACGGAATATAAAAGAATTCGAATATTTATGTTGACATTACTGCATGATTAATTTATACTTACTTTATAATATAAAGTAAGGAGTGATGAATCTATGAAAATCGGTGAGAACCAAAAAATCAATTCAGAAATCGCTTATATAAAATCTATCATGCAAAGATCAGAAATGAGTTTCGAAGATTTCAAGTGGTTCTTTCTTATCCTCACAGTATATTCCTTCTTAAGCAGAGTATTTCTGGTTAAATTTCGAACATATATATACACCGACATATCCTTCACCGGTGATAATTACAAGGATTTATTTGTCAATCCTCTCGTGGAATGTGTCTGGAATATTTGTGCACTTATTCCCGTCCTGATACTGATACGGATATTCCACAAGAAGATCAAAGAAAAAAATCAGGGGCTCAGCCTGTGGCTATTAAACATTATTGCCTTTTTACTGGTGTTTTCTGGGGCAGTTCTTCCTATTGCTGCAACAGCAGTCAGCGCCACCACATACGAAGCTGCTGACTTGTTCTCCATTATAACTCCCGCACTATGTATGCTGCTATGCGGTGTATTCACTGATAACAAATTTCTTAAAAATACCTCATACATATATATGGCAATTCCTATGGTCCTTTTATCCGTTATGGGAATTATGCTCACATATTATGATCGTGTAGATTCAAGGCTTGTACCACCCCTTAGCTTTATT
>JAFLRN010000074.1 GCA_022511385.1 Acetatifactor sp. | reverse complement strand
GGTCCTGTCGAGCTTAGTGTCCGCTACGTGCGGAGCCGAGCGGGAGCGCGTCTGCGGTCAGGACATTGTCAGGGCTGGGCGTCACTCGCATGGTTGAAGTATGAAAAGTAACAGCCGGAGAAAGCAAAACAGAACGAATGTTTTTTCTTGAAATGCGGCAACAAAACCTGTACAATATGGAATTGGCGAGCGCATGAAGGCGCAGCCCAAAAGAGACATCTGAATTTGAGTTGTATACTGAGGGAAACTATGGCGATACCTGTAAAGCTGGAGGTGTTCGAAGGCCCGCTGGACCTTCTGCTGCACCTGATCGACAAAAATAAAGTGGATATATACGACATCCCCATTGTGGAGATAACAGCCCAGTATCTGGAATACATACAGCAGCTGGAGACGGATGACATGAATGTGATGAGCGAATTTTTGGTCATGGCGGCCACGCTGATTGACATTAAATGCCGTATGCTGCTGCCAAAGGAAGTAAACGAAGAGGGCGAAGAAGAGGATCCCAGGGCGGAGCTGGTGCAGAAGCTGCTGGAATATAAGATGTACAAATACATGTCCCTGGAACTTCGCGACCGTCAGGTGGATGCAGCCAGGAACATGTATCGGGAGCAGCTGCTTCCGGAGGAGGTGGCGGCGTACAGGCAGCCCATCAATTACGAGGAACTGGTGGGCGACATGACGTTACACAGACTGCATGAAATCTTTAAATCCATCGTAAAAAAGCAGGAGGACAAGATCGACCCTATCCGCAGCCAATACGGCAATATCGAGAAGGATGAGATCGATATGGAAACAAAAACCCTGTACGTGGAAGCCTATGCCAGGGAGCACAGGACTTTCAGTTTCCGAAAGCTTTTGGAAAAGCAGTCCAGCAGAATGGAGGTCATTGTCACCTTTCTGATCATTCTGGAGCTGATGAAGACGGGAAAGATTCTTATCAGCCAGGAAAATATTTTTGACGATATTATGATTACTTCTAATGTTGCTTAGTGCACTGTATCCATCATATTTCGCAAAATAGCTTGTCTGAATTTCCGTTTGCCGCATTGTCGTCGGCAGGCGTGCCACCGCATCGCCTCCCTCCTTCGCCTTGCAGGCCGAGAATTCATCCTGCGCTATTTTGCTGAAAAAAAATCGGAGGATTACCTCCAAAGTATGAGTGTACAAGATGGGACGGGTGCGGAGTAGGATAAAAAGGAGATACATATGGACAGGACGAAGGCAGAGGCCGTGATCGAGGCGGTGCTGTTTACCATGGGAGAATCCGTGGAGATAAGCCGGCTGGCTGATGTGATAGAAGAAGATGTAAAGACTACGAATGAAATTCTGGAGGAAATGGCGAAGCAGTATGCCCGGGATGACAGAGGAATTTTCCTGACAAGATTGGACAATTCGGTTCAGCTGTGCACAAAGGCTGAGATGTATGAATATTTGATCAAGATCGCAAAAGCCCCCAGAAAGATGATGCTGACGGATACTGTGCTGGAGACGCTTTCCATTATCGCTTACAAACAGCCCGTCACCAGGATCGAGGTGGAGCGCATCAGAGGTGTCAGCTGTGATCATGCCATCAATAAGCTGCTGGAGTACGATCTGATCACGGAGCTGGGCCGGCTGGATGCGCCGGGCAGACCCCTGCTTTTTGGCACAACCGAGCAGTTTTTGCGCAGCTTCGGTGTAGCCAGCCTGGAGGAATTGCCGGAGTTGAACCCTGTACAGATGGAGGAGTTCAAGCAGCAGGCGGAAGCAGAGGTGCAGCTGCAGCTGGATGTCTAGCATTCCAACAAGCATGGCTGAAAACGGGACTGGCATACAAACATAAAAGGAACAAACTGCCTCATATACTGTTAATAATCCTAATTTCCGAGGTTGGAACATGCGGACGAAAAAAAGTATAGGGGGCTTTTTTTGCGCTCTTTTTTTGCTGTCAGCCATAGCAGTTCAGACAGTCTGGGCTGCTCAGCCGATAAACCCACAGCCGGATGGATCACAGCAGGAGGACTATGAAGATCCTGCGTCAGATATCTCTCTGTATGCCACCGCAGCAGCGCTCCTGGATGCGGATTCGGGGCGGGTGCTCTACGGAAAAAATGCGGATACACCAATGGCTATGGCCAGCACGACTAAGATCATGACTTGTATCCAGGTGCTGGAAAACGCATCCCTGGATGAGACGCTGACGGTGTCTGCCTATGCCGCCAGTATGCCCCAGGTGAAGCTGTACATAAAGAAGGGGGAGGAGTATGCGGTCCGGGATCTGCTTTACTCCCTGATGCTGGAATCCCACAACGATTCTGCGGTGGCGTTGGCGGAGCATGTTGGCCGCAGTCTGCTGTCGGAGGAATTGCGGAATAAGCCCGTCAGCGAGTACACAGCGGAGGAGAGCCGACAGGCAGTGGCTGCGTTTGCAGGGCTGATGAATGCGAAGGCCGAAGAGCTTGGGTGTGTGAATACATGGTTTATCACTCCCAACGGTCTGGATGCCACGGAAGAAACTGCAATGCCGGACGGCAGCCTTGTTACGAAAGAACACTGTACCACGGCGGCGGAGCTTGCCAGGATCATGGCATACTGTATAGGAGAGTCTGATCATAGTGGGGATTTTCTGGCTATCACCCAAACTCCAAGCTACAGTTTTTATGCCAACGGACGCAGCTTTTCCTGTACCAATCACAATGCCTTCTTAAACATGATGGACGGTGCGTTGAGCGGCAAGACAGGTTTTACAAACAAGGCGGGATACTGTTATGTCGGGGCGCTGGAGAGCGAGGGCAGAGTCTTTGTGGTGGCGCTTCTTGCATGTGGCTGGCCCAACAATAAATCTTATAAATGGAGTGACACCAGAGAACTGATGGAGTATGGCATTGAAAATTTTTCTTATAAAAGCTTCACGGAGAAAGGCGTGGCTTTTGACGAATCCGGACTGAATCCCATTCCCGTTTCCGAGGGACAGACGGAAATTCTGGGTGAGACAGCCTACACATCTGTGGAGATTGTGGGGAGGGATGAGAGTACGGATGAACACACTCCATCAGAAGACAGCGCGGAACCGCTTGACAGGTCGCAGCTTCTGATGCGGACGGATGAGAAAATACAAGTAGATTATAAAGTGGAAGAGCAGCTGACGGCGCCGGTGGAGAGCGGCACCAGAGTGGGAGTGATAGAATACAGCGTGGGGGGGACGGTTTACCGGAGGGAAGACATTGTCACAACAGACACAGTGGAGCGGATCGATCTGCGCTGGTGTGTGCATAAGGTGCTTCAGAGGTTTCTGCTGTGAGACGTTCCATGCATCTGTCTTGCCAAAACAACAGAACGGTGAGTTAATAAAACGGGAAATCAACAAAACGAGGCATAGCCTTACGCAAATGCCTCGTTTTGTCGGTTCATCAGGTGTATTCTCTGGAGCGGTAGGAGTAGGTCTGCAGCTGACAGCTGGCATTGTAGGTAACTACATAGCACTCAGGCGGACAGCTCTCATCGGCTGCCGTTTCCAGAAGCTGGCGGAAAGCAGAAGTGTTGGAGGAGTCGGGGCGGCGCTGCCCTGAACGTCCGTTTTCACGCTTCAGCTTTGACGGCCTTGAAACCATTTGAACCGGGTACACCATGAAATTGCTCAGGAATCCATTCACTGCGTCAATCCCTCCTTGGATGTATATTTCAATAGTGTCTATATGGTTCTTTCAATTAATATATCGACAGGCTGGTGAAAAAAATTAGCAAATTTTGAAATTCAGCCTTTGCGAGTTGCATTTTTCATGTTATACTAGTACCGATTATTAATCATGGGGGTATATGGCGTTACCGTCCTGATCCCTGTGTTAATCTGTCTTTATTTATTCATAATAAACGGAGGACTGAAAGCATGAGTACTACTTCAAAAGCGAGTCAAAGAATCAATGCTTTACTCGACGACAACAGTTTCGTTGAGATCGGCGGACTTGTCACTGCAAGAGCCACTGATTTCAATATGAAACCCAACGAAACTCCCTCTGACGGCTGCATTACCGGTTATGGAGTGATAGATGGCAAGCCTGTTTATGTGTACAGCCAGGATGCGTCTGTCATGAACGGTACGGTAGGTGAAATGCATGCCAGGAAGATCGTGAACCTCTACGATCTGGCTATGAAGACGGGCTCCCCCGTCGTCGGCCTGATCGATTCTGCAGGTTTGAGACTTCAGGAGGCTGCGGATGCATTGAATGCATTCGGCACAATTTACTTAAAGCAGACCCTGGCATCGGGTGTGATTCCTCAGATCACTGCAATCCTGGGCAGCTGCGGCGGTGGACTTGCCCTGTTCCCAACCTTGACGGATTTTACATTCATGGAGGAGAAGAACGCAAAGCTGTTCGTGAACGCACCTAATGCGCTGGACGGCAACGTGATCACAAAGTGTGATTCCTCCTCTGCGGCATTCCAGTCCGAGGAGAGCGGTATTGTGGATGTGGTCGCTGACGAGGCGTCTGTTCTTGAGAAGGTAAGAGAGCTGATTTCGTTCCTGCCTGCCAACAATGGCGAGGGCAGCGACATTGTGGAATGTGCGGACGATCTGAACCGGGTAAGCCCTGAGCTGGCAAACTGTGTGGGCGATACGTCCATTGCTCTGTCAATCCTGGCAGATAACAACAGGTTCTTTGAGGTAAAGGCGAATTATGCAAAGGATATGGTCGTAGGTTTTCTTAAGCTTGACGGTGTGACGGTGGGCGCTGTGGCAAACCGCAGCGAGGTTTGCGACGAGGAGGGCAAGGTAGCTGAGAAGCTGGATGCTGTCCTGTCTGCAGAGGGCTGTCAAAAAGCAGCAGATTTTGTGAATTTCTGTGATGCTTTTGAAATTCCGGTATTGACCCTGACCAATGTAAAGGGTTACAAGGCAACCATTGACTCCGAGAAAAATATTGCAAGGGCGGCTGCAAAGCTTACTTATGCGCTGGCTCATGCAACTGTGCCCAAGGTGAATGTGATCATCGGCAAAGCCATGGGTACTGCAGGCATCGTTATGAACTCCAAGGCGATCGGTGCAGACATCACAATTGCATGGCCTGATGCGGAGATCGGAACCATGGACGGCAAGCTTGCGGCAAAGATCATGTTTGAGGGCCAGGGCGCCGATGTGATCAATGAGAAGGCAGCAGAGTACGACGCGCTGAAGCTCAGCGCAGGAAGCGCTGCACGAAGGGGATATGTGGATCAGATCGTAGAAGCTGCTGACACGAGAAAATATGTGATCGGCGCTTTTGAAATGCTCTTTACCAAGAGCGAGGATCGTCCTGCTAAAAAGCACGGAACAGTGTAGAAAGGGTGATAGCAAGATGAAGAAATTATTGACATTTGTATGTATGCTTGCCTGCATCTTTGGACTGACCGCCTGCGGAAGCGAGGAAGTGATGTCACAACGCGACCAGGAGAGCCTAACGGAAGCGAAGCAGAAAGCACAATATGTCGTTTATTTATTGGCCGATGTCGTGGGCAAGGATGAGTCTTTGGATTTTCTCAGCAACCGTTCTTCGGAGGAAGTAGAATATATTGTTGAAAATGCTTTCGGCTTAGAGGCAGACGGATATGGTTTTTCAACAGCAATAGATTCTTTCAGCTCAGCAATTGACAGTGTCGGCAATATTTACAATAGTGACGGAACGATAAAATTTGGAGAGATCAACTCCAAGATCAACGGCAGTCAGGTCATTGTTGAGATGGAGGTAAATGGTACAAACAAGAATGCTGTGGCGGAGATCATCTTTTCTAACGATCTCTTTATGAAGCTGGAATCTGCAGCTCTGAATCCTGACGCCGGCATAGGTGAGCTGATGACAGGGGCGGCATTGAATACCCTGATCGGTATGTGCATGGTATTCGCGGTGCTGATCCTGATCAGCGCTATCATTTCCTGCTTCAAGGTAATTCCTGCCCTTCAGAAAAAGTCGGCGGAAAAGAAAGCTCAGAAGACGGAAATCGCCAGGGAGGCAAAGACCGAGAGCACAGTGGTGCAATCTTCAGTGAATGAGGAGAACTCGGAGGACGATTTTGAACTGGCAGCTGTGATCGCAGCGGCTATTGCGGCTTATGAAGGCTCCGCATCTACTGACGGATACGTGGTGAGATCCATCCGCAGACGCTGGTCATAAAAAAATAAAAAGACTGAAAAGAATATATGCAGTTAAAGCCGCAAAAGAGCGGCAGTAAGGAGAAGAAAAATGAAAAATTATACCATCACCGTGAATGGCAATGTATACGATGTAGTAGTGGAGGAGGGCGCTTCCACAGGGGCACCCGTGGCAGCAAAGGCTCCTGCAGCACCTAAGGCTGCTCCCAAGGCAGCACCTGCAGCTGAAGCACCCAAGGCTTCCGGTGCAGCAGGCAGCGTGAAGATCGAAGCTGGCGCAGCTGGCAAGGTGTTTAAGATTGAGGCAAACGTGGGCCAGGCAGTGAAGGCCGGTGACCCTGTGGTAATCGTTGAGGCGATGAAGATGGAGATCCCTGTTGTGGCTCCTCAGGACGGAACCGTGGCAAGCATTGATGTATCAGTAGGAGATGCTGTTGAGGCAGGTGCACTGCTTGCAACCATGAACTAAGTCAAGGCAGATGAGTGAAACATTAAAAGCTGCCTGACGGCAGCAGAAAAGAGGAACAAATGGAATATATAGGCTCTACGCTGAACAACCTGCTTCATCAGACGGCGTTTTTCAACCTGACGGTTGGAAATTACATCATGATACTGGTTGCATGCTTTTTCCTTTATCTGGCTATCCGTCACGAGTTTGAGCCCCTGCTCCTGCTTCCGATAGCCTTTGGTATGCTGTTGGTGAATATTTATCCCGACATCATGCTCCACGCAGAGGACGCCGCAAACGGTGCGGGCGGCCTGCTGTATTACTTTTATAAATTAGATGAGTTGGCGATTCTGCCTTCCCTGATCTTTATGGGCGTGGGCGCCATGACCGACTTCGGTCCCCTGATCGCCAATCCCAAGAGTTTCCTTTTGGGAGCTGCAGCGCAGTTCGGTATTTTTGCCGCATACTTTGGCGCAATCCTGCTGGGATTCAACGACATGGCTGCTGCTGCTGTCTCCATTATCGGCGGCGCGGACGGCCCTACCTCTATTTTCCTGGCAAGTAAGCTGGGTCAGACTGCAATCCTGGGACCCATTGCCGTGGCAGCATATTCCTACATGTCGCTGGTACCCATTATCCAGCCGCCCATTATGAAGCTTCTGACCACCGAAAAGGAGAGAAAGATTAAAATGGCTCAGCTTCGTCCTGTGACCAAGCTGGAGAAGATTCTTTTCCCCATCATCGTGACCATCGTGGTATGCCTGATCCTGCCCACAACTGCACCTCTGGTAGGTATGCTCATGCTGGGTAACCTGTTCAGAGAGTCCGGCGTGGTGAGACAGCTTACCGAGACTGCATCCAACGCAATGATGTATATAGTGGTCATTCTGCTGGGTACCTCCGTAGGTGCGACCACCAGCGCAGAAGCATTCCTGAATCTGGATACGATCAAGATCGTCGTTTTGGGTCTGGCAGCCTTCATGTTCGGCACTGCAGCCGGTGTGGTCTTTGGAAAGATCATGTGTAAGGCCACTAAGGGCAAGGTGAACCCTTTGATTGGCTCCGCCGGTGTGTCTGCCGTACCTATGGCAGCTCGTGTCTCCCAGAAGGTAGGTGCCCAGGCTGATCCCACCAACTTCCTGCTCATGCACGCCATGGGACCCAACGTAGCAGGTGTTATCGGAACCGCCGTAGCCGCCGGAACCTTCATGGCAATCTTTGGTGTATTTTGATTAATTATAAAATGGAGGAAATCGCAAATGTCAGAACAAGCTAAAAAACCGATTAAAATAACGGAAACCATTCTGCGTGACGCCCATCAGTCCCTGATCGCCACCAGAATGCCCACCGAACTTATGCTTCCCATAGCGGAGAAAATGGATAAAGTCGGCTACCATTCCGTAGAGTGCTGGGGCGGCGCCACCTTTGACGCATCCCTCCGCTTCCTGAAGGAAGATCCCTGGGACCGTCTTCGCAGGCTCCGTGACCGCTTCAAGAACACAAAGCTCCAGATGCTGTTCCGCGGCCAGAATATCCTGGGCTACAGACCCTACGCCGACGATGTGGTGGATGCCTTCGTACAGAAATCCATCGCAAACGGTATTGATATTATCCGTATCTTCGACTGTCTCAACGACCTGCGCAACCTGCAGGAGGCCGTGAACGCCACCAACAGGATGAAGCAGCAGGAGGGCAGGGGCCACGCGCAGATCGCCCTGTCCTATACCTTGGGTGATGCATACACCCTGGAGTACTGGACCGACATGGCAAAGAAGATCGAGGAGATGGGAGCAGATTCCATCTGCATCAAGGACATGGCAGGTCTGCTGGTTCCTTACAAGGCAGCCGAACTGATCTCCGCCATGAAGAGCGCAACCAAGCTTCCCATTCAGCTTCACACCCACTACACCTCCGGTGTTGCAGGCATGACTTACTTAAAGGCAGTAGAGGCAGGTGTGGACGTAATCGATACCGCTATGAGCCCCTTTGCTATGGGAACCTCACAGCCCGCTACCGAGGTTATGGTGGAGACCTTCAAGGGAACTCCCTACGACACAGGCTTCGACCAGAATCTGCTGGCAGAAATCGCAGATTACTTCCGTCCTTACAGGGATGAGTGCCTGAAGAACGGCCTGTTGAATCCCAGGGTGATGGGTGTTGATATCAAGACCCTGCTGTACCAGGTGCCCGGCGGCATGCTTTCCAACATGGTGAGCCAGCTGAAGGAGCAGAATGCGGAGGATAAGTACTACGATGTGCTCAAGGAGATCCCTCAGGTGCGTAAAGACCTGGGCGAGCCCCCTCTGGTTACCCCTTCCTCCCAGATCGTGGGTACTCAGGCAGTGTTCAATGTGCTGATGGGCGAGAGATACAAGATGGCTACCAAGGAGACCAAGGCAGTGCTTCGCGGCGAGTATGGCCAGACCGTTAAACCCATGAGTCAGGAAGTCATCGACAAGGTCATCCCCGGCGAGACCCGCATTACCTGCCGTTATGCAGATATGCTTGAGAACGAGATGGATAAGCTGGAGGGCGAGATGAAGGAATGGAAGCAGCAGGACGAGGATGTTCTGAGCTATGCGCTGTTCCCTCAGGTTGCCACTGACTTCTTTAAGTACCGTCAGGCACAGCAGGAGAAGGTTGACATGACCCAGGCTGACACAAAGAATGGAGCGTATCCTGTGTAATTTCTGAAACGCTGGATTTTCAGTTTGGAAGAGAAATGATAGAATCCCCGGGTGAGTTTGTACAACACAGATTTGCCCGGGGATTTTTTACTTGACAACACCCATGTTTATTCAGTAAAATAACAAGTGTTATAAACATGCACGGTGGATATGGATGAAAGGAAGGGGATTATGGCTCGCAAAGAGACGATAACAATGCAGATGATTCTGGATACGGCATTTGCCATGACCAGGGAGGAAGGCTTTGTCAACGTGACAGCCAGAAAGGTGGCGGCAAAGGCCGGCTGTTCTACACAACCGATCTTTCGCGTATATAAGAATATGGACGAGTTGTGGGACGCCGTCTATAGCAGGGCAGCCAGTTTTTTTCAGGATTATTATAAGATCTACCCGAGAATGGGCAAGGCTCCCTTTGTGAACCTTGGCATGGCCTATATTGCCTTTGCCAGAGAAGAGAAGCATTTGTTTGAGCTTCTCTTTGTGACCAGTGGGGCAAAGAGAAAAAGCATGTATGAGCTTTTGAATGGGGCTGAGGGAAATGTGCTCTATGAGATTAATCTGGCCAAGGCGGCAGGCTGCGCTGATCCCAGTGATCTGTTTATGAAAATGTGGATCTTTATCCATGGCGCCGCCTGCATGACGCTGACGGGGGACTATGATCTGTCAGAGGTGCAGACGCTTGAGCTGCTGGAGAAATCCTATCAGGCCTTTGTGTCAGCAAACCAGTAATGGAATGAGAGCAGGCGGAGAGCACATACTTTACAAACCGGCTCTGTTGGGAATAGGAAGATAGAACATGAAAAGACAGTATGACGTTTTGACCAGAATATCTGAGCGCTACGATAAGATGAGCAAGAGTCATAAGGCAATTGCATCCTATATTTTGGAACATTATGACCAGGCGGTATTTATGACGGCGGCAAAACTGGGAGAGACTCTGGGAATCAGCGAATCAACAGTGGTGCGGTTTGCTTCCGGAGTGGGTTACGAGGGGTATCCGGAGTTTCAGAAAGCACTGGAGGAATGTGTGAAGGGCAAGCTGAGCAGCATCCAGAAAATGGACGCCAAGTATGGCAGAAGCTCCCAGTCCGAAGTGCTCACTTCTGTAATAACGGCTGATATGGAAAAGCTCCAGCACACCATTGACAATTTGGATCCAGTGGCATTTGAGACCGCTGTAAACACGATCCTGGAGGCGGAGACCATCTATGTGATGGGTCTGCGAAGTAATGAGCCCTTGGCGGAATTTTTGCACTTTTATCTGAATATGGTCCGGGGCGGAGTGGTGCTGTTAAAGACTACCAGCGTCAGTGAGACCTTTGAACAGATGATCCGTATCCATGAGAAGGACTGTTTTATCGGCATCAGCTTTCCGCGGTATTCCATGCGAACTCTGAAGGCCATGGAGTTTGCCAACGACAGGAATGCCAAGGTGATTGCCATCACCGATTCCGCCCATTCGCCCATGTGCCTGTATTCCTCCTGCAATCTTCTGGCAAGAAGCGATATGGTGTCCATTGTGGACTCCCTGGTTGCGCCCTTAAGCTTGATCAATGCCTTAGTGGTCGCCATGTGCCTGAAATGTCCCCAGGAAGTGCGCAGGAATCTGGAAATGCTGGAGGATACCTGGAACAACTATCAGGTATATCTGAATGATGAAATCAATTTTATAGATGATGAGCCAATCCTAAATTATTCCCTTCGGAGGGAGCAGGATGCAGCAAGTAAATAGAGTATTGGTGATCGGCGGCGGCGCAGCGGGCATGATGGCTGCGGTGGCTGCTGCGGATGAGGGCGCTGACGTCTGCCTTCTTGAAAAAAATGAAAAACTCGGAAAAAAGCTTTTTATTACGGGAAAAGGCCGGTGTAACGTGACGAATGCCGCCGATATGGAGACGCTTTTCGCTAATGTGTGCACCAACGGCAAATTTTTATACAGTGCTTTTTATGACTTTGACAACCGGGCGCTGATGGACTGGCTGAGGTCGGCAGGCTGTCCCTTGAAGGTTGAAAGGGGGGACAGGGTATTTCCTGTTTCGGACCATTCCTCCGATGTGATCGCGGCCTTTCAGCGGGAGCTGAAAAAGCGGAGGGTGGAGGTTTGTCTGAACACGGAGGTCAGGAGCCTTTTGTGGCAGGAGCTTAAACCGGACACTGAAAAAGCCAACGCACCCTTAAGAAAAATAACGGGGGCTACGCTTACAGATGGGCGTATTTTAGAGGCTGACCGTGTCATTGTCTGTACGGGCGGCTTATCCTATCCGTCCACCGGATCCACCGGAGACGGCTATCGCTTTGCGGAGGAGACCGGACATATAGTGACGGAATGCAGTCCCTCGCTGGTGCCATTTGAGGTGAGGGAGAGCTGGTGCAGGGAGCTGATGGGACTTTCCCTGCGCAATGTACAGGCGAGGCTTCTGGAAGGCGGCAGGGAGGTTTACCGCGGGTTTGGCGAGCTGCTGTTCACACATTTTGGCGTCAGCGGTCCTCTGATCCTTTCTGCCAGCAGTTTTTACGGCAAAAAGAAAGGAAAAGCAGGAAGAGGCGAAGCTGATGAGACGATGTTGTATATTGACTTAAAACCGGCCATGGACGCGGAACAGCTGGACAGGCGTCTGCTGCGGGACTTTGAACAGAATAAAAACAGGCAGTTTAAGAATGCGCTGGGCGATCTGTTTCCTGGGAAGCTGATTCCGGTGATGGTGGAGTTGTCAGGGATCCGGCCGGAGAAAAAGGTAAATGAGATTACCCGGGAGGAGCGGAGAAGCTTTGCGGAGATGATCAAAAGGCTTCCTCTGACGGTGACAGGAACCAGAAGCTATGCGGAGGCTGTCATTACCAGGGGAGGGGTATCTGTGAAGGATATCAATCCGTCTACGATGGAATCAAAGAAGGTAAAAGGGCTGTATTTTGCAGGGGAGGTGCTGGACCTGGATGCGCTGACGGGAGGATTTAACCTTCAGATCGCATGGTCTACGGGGCATCTTGCCGGTCAAGGCGAAAAGTTGTTCCAAGACATCAGAGGATGATGCCCATAAACAACTGTGTTTCATCTAGAAGAAAGCGAGGGCAGCGTTCTTCCGGTATATTGGATAGTCAGAGAGGAGAAATGAGACATGGGTTTCAATGTTGCGGTTGATGGGCCTGCGGGAGCGGGGAAGAGTACCATAGCCAAGGAAGTAGCAAAGCAGTTAAATTTGATATATGTGGATACCGGGGCCATGTACAGGGCCATGGCGCTGTATATGTTGAGAAGTGGCGTGGATCCGGCAGACACAACAGCTGTAATTGAAAAATGCGATCTGGCGGATATCACCATACGTTATGAAAACGGCGAGCAGGTTGTTTTTTTAAACGGAGCAAATGTAAATCCCTATCTGCGCACGGAGGAGGTGGGGAACGCTACCTCGGTGATCAGCGTCGTTCCCGAAGTGAGGAAAAAGATGGTGGAACTGCAGCATAGCCTCGCAGCTGCCAGCGACTGCATTATGGACGGCCGTGACATCGGCACCTGTGTGCTGCCGGGTGCTCAGCTCAAGATTTACCTGACGGCGGACAGCGCCGTACGGGCAAAGCGCCGCTATGACGAGCTGATGGCAAAGGGACAGGACTGCGATCTTCAGAAGATACAGGCTGATATAGAGGAGCGGGATTATCGCGATATGCATCGGGAGACATCGCCCTTGTGTCAGGCGGAGGACGCGGTACTGGTGGACACCTCAGATTTGACGGTGCAGGAGGTGATTGACCGTCTTGTCCAGCTGTGTCTGGAGAGAATGGAATGAAGATGCCTGGGAGGCGTGTTATGGAGATCAAGCTGGCTGAGCACACAGGGTTTTGCTTTGGCGTTCGCCGGGCAGTTGACACTGTGTATGAACAGGTAAAAACTGGGAAAACTATATATACCTATGGCCCGATCGTCAATAACGAGGAGGTAGTGAGGGAGCTGGGGCGGATGGGCGTTCAGGTTCTGGAATCCAGGGAAGAGCTTGAAAGACTGGAAACAGGGAGTGTCATCATACGCGCGCACGGGGTCTCTGAGGAGATATACCGCCTTTTGGAGGAGAAGGGGCTGGAGTGCATCGATGCCACATGTCCTTTTGTAAAACGGATACACAGGATTGTGGAGCAGGAGAGCGCAGAGGGCAGCCATATCGTGGTGATCGGAAATGCCGGACACCCGGAGGTAGAGGGCATTGTGGGCTGGTGCAGAGGAGATGTCACTGTGTTGGAGGAGCCGGAGGATGCCGATAAATTTATTCCGTCACCCGGGGAAAAGCTTTGCGTAGTCGCTCAAACGACATATAACTACAATAAATTTCATTATATAGTTGAAATTTTTG
>JAFLRN010000073.1 GCA_022511385.1 Acetatifactor sp. | reverse complement strand
CACAAAAATAGCAGCCGCCGCTCACTGGGGAACTGCTATTTTGCATTGTATCACAAAAAATGGGAAAAAACTACTGGGAATCTCTTAAGAAAAAGAATATTTTATTGGTGTTCATCAAAGTACAGCTGCACCCGGCGGTGAATGATGTCTGCCGTATCCTTCGCGCTCCTGTTTCCGGTAAAATAGGCATCAATTTCCTCATTCACAATTTCGGTGATAGCGTCCGGGCAGTAGGGCACCGCCTCGCAGCTCTCCATAAAGTCCAGATACTCTTCCAGATAAGGTGTTCCGTCCGGCTTCAGACCCTCCAAGGGCCATGGATAATAATTTCCGTCAAACGGCGATACCCTTATTATATATGGTGTCGGATAAATATCCGGATCATCGCCCACCTGATCGCGGATTGCATCCTTCCTGACAGAGTTAACGAAATCAAGTTGTATCTCATAGTCCAGTAAATAGCCAATATAATCCTTGATCGCATCTAAGTGCTCCGCATCGGCGTTGACTACCAAAAAACTATCGGCATACATATAATTGCCGCTGCCATTCTCACCGGGAAATCCTACTGTATGGCAATCTTTATGACTGGCCATCTGTCTTGAAAAGCTTTGCAGTCCATCATAGAGATAAACCACTTCAGCAAGACTTTTTTCTTCCAACAGCATCTGATACAGATCCTCGTAATCTTCCACTTCTGCATTACCGGGCTGTCCGTACTTCTTGCAGAATTCCAGTGCCCGGATAAATTCCTCGCCATTGAAATAACTGATGCCATTTTCCAGATCCATAAACGGAGAGTCCCCCATACTTCTGGCAAATCCCCACTTAAACAACTCGTTATAATCCGGCTTAGTTTTAGAATAGCTCAGGATCCAATCCCCCCAGTCATCCTGAGAATCCGCAAGGCCCAGCATCTCTGAAACAGTCCAGTTGTCTTCGCTCCAAAGGGAATCGGCGGTCATTAAGGTATAACAGAAGACCATATCGGTAATCCCAACCCACTGTCCGTCTACGGTTCCAATCTGCCGCACGCCGGGGAAAAGCTGCTCCTGTATATCTTCCGGAATCAGCTCCGACATATCCATCAACGCACCCTTCTCGGCCAATATATACATGTCATCCCTGGATACGATCATCAGCTCCGGTCCCTGTCCTGACGCAAGCTCCGCCATTGTACGGGTCCGGAGCGGTTCTACTGCCTCCAAATATTCTGATACCAGATTCGTCTCAAGCTTTGACTCATCTATCTCTTCCTTGACAATCCGATAAGCGTCTGATTTGGCTGACCACTCATCCGCACGCCAGAACAGAGGACAGTAGTTGCCAAGACGAACCATACGTATCTCCTCGCGCTCTATGGTCTCCTCCTGATCCGTGAGCAGATATACCACCGGATTATCGGTATTCACCGCACAGATGGCCAGTCTGCCCTCTTTGTCGCAAAGAAGCCGATTATCCACGGTCAGCCTGATACCGTATTCCGCGGTGTTGAACACGCGCTCATCGGTCATGTCAGCCAGATTCAAATACCTGAGCTGCTCAGAGTTCACATAGTACAAGCCGCCCTGCCCGTCGGAACAGAGAGCCGTAACAATACCATTCACGGTAGCAAGAGCAGTCGGTGTCTGACTCTGTGCATCATAGCGGTAAAGACTGCCAGTCATGGCTTCTCCTGCCTCCGCCAGAATACAGGTTCCGTCAGGAAGGGCAAAAAATCTTCCCGTGTCAGGAGGATATCCGTTGTCATCCGAAACGGGATTCTCTTCATCCAAAAGCTTCCCTGTGAGATCGGTCCTGCACAAATAGGTGGAAGCGGCATTTCCCCCAATGCTCCCGTAAAGCCGGAAGGTCAGTTCATTTTCCCCGGTCACGACCATCCCGTACATATGAAGGTTTTCCATGTCCGGCATCTCGAAAGAGAAAGAGGATTTCACCGTCTCCTGCTTATTCAGGTCGAAGGTATACATCCACATGGCAGGCTCTTCGTCGCCCTCAAACCAATACTCCGTCAGCAGGTAAAGCTCACTGCCGTAGGAACCGGAGTATACATTCTTGTTGGTAAAGCCATCCGGGTCTTCTATTTCCAGCGAGATCGTCTGATCGACCCGCAAGTATTTGCTTGATCCAGTGTCCAGCATAGTGACTGCCGGTCCCTGAGGCAGCTTCTCCTGTTCTTCTTTCGGTGCCTTCCCTCCACAGCCGGACAGAATAAACAGGCATAACAGTGTTATAATATAGTGTCTGTACGTTTTCATAAACTCTCTCCTCCTTTTATGATCATATCATAGCGGAAAGGAGTTCACAACGAAGCGGCAGCAGTCTTAATAAAGATTAAAGAGTTCTTAAACAAACCTTAAAGAATACACAAAAAATTAACAAGGTGCTCAAAATTCGAACACCTTGCCAACTCTTTAATGTTCAATATTCTTTTATCTTGCAGAAGCAAAATGTCTCAGCGTTCATCAAAATACAGCTGCACCCTGCGGTGGATGATATCCGCCGTGTCCTTGGCGCTCTTGTTCCCAGCAAAGTAGGATCCTAGCTCTTCCTGTACAATTTCAGTGATCGCCGTTGGACAGTACGGTACCGGCTCACAGTTCTCCACAAAGTCCATGTACTCTTCCAGATACGATGTACCGTCCGGTTTATTATCCAGAGTTCCATAAGAATAAGGATTGTCTTTGTCCGACGGATTCAACAATATGGCCGGCTCTCCGGTTTGGGGATGGATTGTGACTCGGTCACGTAGCACATCCTTTCTGATGGGGGTCATGTTTCCGTACTGCACGTCATAGCTGTACAGGTAATTAAGAAATTCTTTAATCCCCTCTATATGATCCACGTTGGCATTGACTACGAAATAACCTTGCGAGTATATATAGTTGCCTCTGCCCGACTCACAGGGAAAACCCACCATATGGCAATTCTCATGGCTTGCCATTTCCCTGGAAAAATCCTGCATTCCCATATATAAGTCAACGAACTGGGCTATGGTTCTTCCCTGCCCCAGCATCGCGGCAACCGAATCCATATCCGAGGTGGCATTGCCGGTATACCCATACTCCTTACAAAATTCCAGGACCCGGATAAATTCCTCACTGTTAAAGTAGCTGATGCCTTTTTCCATATCCATGAATGGAGAGTCTCCCAGGCTCTGGGCAAATCCCATCTCAAACAGCCTACTGCTGTCCGGTGGAGCCAGCAGCAGACCAGTTAGTCTGTTTCCAAGCTTTATCTCGCTCAGGATCCATTCACCCCAGCTGTCCTGGGAGTCTGCAAGATCCAGCATGTCGGACACCTCCCATCTGTCTTCGGACCAAAGAGCATCTGAAACCATCATGGTTTTACAGTCTATCCAACCAGGAATCCCCACCCATACACCATCTATGGTGCCAAGCTGGAGAGCACCGGATAAAATCTGCTCCCGTGTATCCTCATCAATCAGCTCTGACAAGTCCATCAGCGCACCCTTCTCGGCCAAAATGTGCAGATCGTCTTCCGATACAAACATGATTTCGGGGCCTTTGCCGGCGGCAAGTTCCGCCATCGTCCGATCCCGGAGGGCATCCAGCGCCTGAGACATTGGTTCCGCCGTCTCCGTTGTGATGCGGCAGTTGTCTGATGAGACGGACCATAGAGCAGCCAGATCAAACGCCCAAACAGGTCCCTCATAAGGGTCAATATCGACCAGATGTACATCCTCGCGCTCCGTGTCCTCGTGTTCTGTATCCGCTTGCTCTGTGTCCTCTCGCCCCACGGTCTCCCCTTGGGCGGTGAGCAGATACACTGTCGGATTGTTGAAACTGATGGAACAGACGGCCAGGTCTCCCTCCTTTCCGGCCAAGAGGCAACTCTCACCAGATAGCATGATACCGCTGCCAGCAATGCTGCCCAGAATCACTTCATCCATGCTGTCCAGATACAGATGCTTCAGTTCTGATGCGCTCATATAGTACAGACCTCCCTGCCCGTCGGAACAAAGAGCGTTGACATAATCACCTACGACGGTTAAAGGTACCGGCTTCAGACTTTCCATATCATAGCGGGAAAGGCGAGTACCAGAACCCTCTCTCTCAGCCAGGAGAGGCAATCCGTCCGGAATCGTAAAAAATTTCCCCGAAGCGGGTGGATATCCCGTGTCCTCCGAAAAGGGTTCATCCCCATCCAACGGTTTCCCCGACAGGTTAGTCCTGCACAGGAAGCAGGAGACGGTATCGCTTCCCTCCGATGCGCCGTACAGCCTGAAGGTCAGTTCATCCCTGCCGGTGACGGTCATGGAATCCACGAAAAAGCTTTCCAGGTCCGGTACTTCCAGCGCAAAAGAAGTTTTTTCCGTCTCCAGAGTATCAAGGTCAAAGGTATACAGCCACATGGCGGGCTGCTCACCGTCCCCAAATTGATAGGATACCAGCAGATAGAGTCTGCTACCAAAGGAGCCTGAGTATACTGTCTTGGACGTAAACTTCTCATCAGGATCCTCGATGGGCAAATGTATGATCTGTCCCACCCGCAAAGCTATTTCAGAATTTTCTGCCGAGGTATTATCCGAAGAACCCTGCCCACCACTTCCCTCTGTGGTTCCGCTCCCTTTTGTCGCACTGCCCCCGGGCATTCCACAGCCCGCACACAGAAGCAGGACAAGGAAAAGTGCTAGGTATCTTTTTGTCCAGCGACTCATAAGTTTGTTACCTCCACACAATATGCATTTGATTCACTCATAAAATATCGACTTAGGGATATAGTAAAAATATTGTATGTAGCACAATAAAGCAAAAGGCCATGTTTTTATGGAATTATCGACATTAACAAGAATTAGTTATTTACTTAACGATACTCATCTTCCTCTCGGATAAAGCGAGACAACGCCCCACATCCACATCTGTACAAATCTTCGTACCATACATGATAGACATTCATGTACTCTCCATCTATATATGCATATCCAATTTTTGTAGCGTTCTTTACCTCCGAACCACTGTAATACGCCGCTTTGCCGCATACAGTACAAGGTCTTGCCAGAACTGCCGCTGCCTGAACAGGCAAGCAATTAGCTAAAATACAAAAACACAGGGCAAATGCAGCAAAATATTTCACTGTTTTTTCATCTTTCGTCTCTCCTTTCAGTTTATAAAAACATGACCTTTTGCTATCTTCTGTATAACTTTTCCACATAAAAAAGTGGCACAGTAAAAATATCATATCAGATATAATATATAAAATATTTTCTTCTTGCCAAAAAGTAACCAATCTTCAGAAACGGTAACTCCAACCCCCGGCCCGTCAGTGGGCAGTCTTTAGTTAATACCCAAGGGCATGTATCACTGTACGACTACTTTAAATAGTCTTGATTATATTTTATAGTCTATATTATGTTATGTCAATATCTTTATAACCATTTTCTTCACATTTTACAGACTTTACATCCAACTTTGTCCTCTTCAGTGTATACACACGTCATAATGCAGTGTATTAATCTTTTCCCCCAACACCACATACCCACACAATGAACATCTTGATGCCTCATACTGCGTTATTGTACAACCGCCATTGGCATCCTTGACATGCTTTTGTGCTGTACCGAATACATATTGATGCTGACATGTAGCATGCAAAACCGCATCCTGCTTCTCCACCGAATAAATATTTCCATTCTTATCAACAAACTCAAAATCATACAAAAAATCATATTCAGGCATATCCCAATCCTCAAATCCGGCTTCTTCAAAATCCCATGCTGTTGCACCATCCTGCACAAAAATGAATTCACCTTGTTCCCCCCAGTGACTCGAGTCATCTTCTTCCCAGGGAACATACACCTCCTGAACCGTTCCAAATGCCAGCGCCGTCAGCGAGTTGACCATCACAGCAGCCACAACCGCTCCTAAAGAAATAAATCGTCCTACCTTCTTACCTGTTTTCTCTCTCATTGCATTTTCTATCCTTTCCTGTAATCTTTTGTTTTTCTTACTCAACGGAATACTCCAGCCTTTCTTTATGGGTTCTCCTTTGGCAAACTCAAGGAGCAGCGTTGCGTACAATTCCCGCTCCCGCTTCCCTCTGCTCTTTAGAACTATGTCATCGCAGGCTTCTTCAGATACGAACTCAAGCTCCTTTCGCAGCCACCACACAAGAGGATTCACCCAATGAACCAGACATACGCACTCCATAAGGATCTTCCAGAAAACATCCCCTCTTTTGATATGGATCACTTCGTGGATGTATACTAGTTCCTTTTCCTCCTTACTCATGTCTCCCAAGCAAAAAATAGCGGGGCGAATGCAGCCCAGAGTAAATGCCTGTTTGTCGCCGTCCCGCTTCCGACAGACCTTAATACGCCCTTTTACGCCGTATACTTTCTTTACTTCATTCAGGTCAATCTCTGTTTCTGCCATTGTCGGCAGTTCTGTCAGCCTGCCCAATGACCTTGCCAAGCGCAGATGGCTAATGCCTTCATATGTCAAAATACCAAGCGCCACTATCCCCCAGACCGCTGCTACAAAAATCTGTACTTGAAGCCCCCGGCTCATCACAGGGCCATTTGAAGTACGATACAAGATACCGGTATGTTCTCCCAGTATAATTACTTTGTTGTTATCTTGAAAAACCTTCCTCACGGTATCCACATGGTCCGCCAGATATTGATTCAAGGCTGTAAGCGGTATCAGATAGAATAGCACAACCGCCTTCAGCATAAGTTGCTTTCCGCGGTTGGACATTCTTTTACCAAAGAAAAATTTTACAACCAGGTACAGTATGAACATTGAACTCCCAGACAGTGTCATCTGTATGAGATATCTCATAGACTGTCTCCTTCAGTGGAACTCTTCCGTATGATTTCCAGCAGCTCCTGCTCATCCTCCTGATCAATCGCGTTCCTCTGGGAAAACGCCGCCACAAAACGGCTGAATTTCCCCTGGTACAGCCGCTCAATACCTTCCTTCATCAAGAGATAGCTGAACTCCTCTTCCCCATAGACCGCCCAGACCAAACCTTTTTCCCGCTTCACCAGCGCCTTTTCCTCCAGCCGGAACAGAAATGTGTTCAGCGTCTGACGTTTCCACTGCTTTCCCTCCTTCTGACACTGCTCCAGCAACTGAGTTTGTGTGACCTTCTCGTCCAGCTTCCAGAGTGCCTTCAAAACCTCCCATTCTGCTTCCGATACGCTGTACTTACTTTTCATAGTTTTCTTTTCTCCCTTCTTATTTTGACAGTAGACTACAACCTAACTTCATTTTGAATGATTTTTTTCCTTTTGTCAACCATTTTGTCGCCGCATTGTAGTCGATTGTATAAGAAAAAGCCCGGCCACCCTAAGCAATGGCTTAAGATGTCCGGACTTAAAATATTGCCTGTGTGCTCTCAGCTATTCTCCTGAATCGCCAGCATCAACAGTTCCATAGTCAATTCAAAGTTTACATTGGCATCCAGGCGACGCTTTGCAGTCTCCAGGGCCTTCAATATGGTCTCTATGCCCTCATAGCTGCTGTGTTGGGCGGTGCGGCGCAGGGCCTGGAGCTCCTCCCGAAAAACAAGGTGGTTTACGTCGTGGGTAGCCTTGAACAGCAGGGCGTCCCTGTACCAGATGGCGCAGATATCAAGATAATCATTGATCTCCAGCTTGTATTCCGTGATCTTCTTGATGGCCGCAATGATCTCGTTCAGCTCCATGTCCTGTATGTATTTTAACAGCGACAGCGCCTCCGCCTTCACGTTCTCAAAGTCCTCGCTGGAGGCCAGTGCCTTGGCCTTGCCGATATTTCCCCTTGCGAATGCCACACAGACCTCAGCTTTATAGTCCGGCACCTGAAGCTGCTCCATCAGGTATTTCTTCACCAGCTCATCCGCCACCGGCTTCATGTTCAGCACCACACAGCGGCTGAGGATCGTGGGCAGAAGGGAATTTACGTTGGAGGTCAACAGCACTATTACCGCATAGGCTGGAGGCTCCTCCAGGGTCTTCAAAATGGCGTTCTGGGCTTGGGGCGTCATCTTCTCCGCCTCGTTGATGATATAGACCTTATGAGGACTGCTGTAAGGCTTGATTCCAACATCATTGTTCACCTGAGCTCTGATATCATCCACACTGATGGTATTCGGCTTCTCATGTGTGACACGGATAATATCGGGATGGTTATACGACAGAGCCTGTTTACAGGAACGGCACTCCTGGCAGGGCTCTTCCCCACCCTTCTCGCACTGAAGGGCTATGGCAAACACCTTGGCTATAAACTCTTTGCCAGAGGATTTCTCACCATTGATAATGTATGCATGGGAGACCTTACCTGTGGAAAGCGCATTCCGCAGATGCTCCTTGATCTGTTCCTGTCCGATAATATCCTTGAATTGTGCCATAACCCCGTACCTTTCCGCACCTGCCGATTCCCGCTTGAAACCGTCCGCATTTCACAGGTACATCCTTCTCCTTGAACTCATCGTATGACATTTATATGTATTCAGGTGAATATATCCAAGAGCAACCCCTGTATCTCTCCGATCTTATTCAGGATTGCAATATTATCCTTCTCATCCTTCATCAGCTCCTGGGCCAGCTGGTCCAGGTTTTCGTCAATCAGACGAATGATGCCATATACCCTGTGCCGTCCCTTTCTGTCCAGAAAGTTCTCCCTGGAAAAGGAGTGGGAATGGGTGACAACTTCATTTAAGAACTCTTTTACCAACGCCCGGTAATGCTTCATATCCCTCACATCCCGGCGTTTGGATAGTTTCTCTCCCTGCATGGTGATCTCTTCCATCAGGGTCTGGAGTCTGGCCTGCAGCTCAGCTTCCTCGATGTGACTGGCCAGCGTAAACTTAAAGGTGCCGTCCGTAGGCTGGTTCACCTGGGTCTGCTCCACCGGTGCCGGCTGGCTCACTTGCCCTACCTTAATCTCCATGCTGTCGCCCTCCTTCCCTATATATTATATCAAGTTGATATCCATGTTTTCCGCTATGTAGTTTCTAATCCTGTCTAAGCAGCGGTCCAGATCGTCGTTTTCAAACCGTTCCTCAACTCCTGCCTCACGGATCTTTTCCTCCGCAAAGTCCTCGCTGTCTGCCAGAAATCTGCGGCACATCTCCTCATACCTGGGCGACTCCTGGGCTCGCTCCCTGTTCAGCGCCCGCTGTAGGCGGATGCCGTCATCTAATTCTATCATAATTGGAAGCATTCTGTCTGCTCCAAAATAATCCTTTAGCTTCAGGTAAGATTCCAGAGTACCGATCATGAGATAGTTCTGATCCCGCTTTTGCACCTGTCCGTCATCCACGGTAAAATACCGCCATAGCCCATGGAAGGTGTGATAGACTCTGTCTTCTATGATCTTTCCTTGCTCTTTCAGCTTCCGATAGCCCTCCTCGTCCGTGAAAAAATATTCCTCGCCGCTCTTTTCCCCGCCGCGGATGGGCCTTGTGGTGTAGGGAACAATATTTTTCAGTCCCAGGGATCTGTCCTCCAACAGTTTCTTAAAAATGGTATCCTTTCCCGTTGAACTCTTCCCCATAAGATATATGATTTTCCCCATTTTCCCTCACATTCTGCCGACAATATGGCATCCATCCAATTCTTTTGATAACGCTCACGCAATCTGCAAAAAAGCCATATACAGCATCACGACAGGGTCCCTCGGCTGCCAATTATACCGGATTGCTCAGTATCTTTATAGATGCCACGCTTCCCACAACCTCTATCCCCTGAACTGTAAGACCACTGTACAGCCAGCATTTAACCTTGTCACACACTTCCTCCGTAATCAGCTCTCCCGGCACAAGCACAGGTACTCCCGGGGGATACAAGTTCACGAATTCCCCAGCGCAGCTGCCCACACTATCCGAGAGTGCCATCAGCTCCTTTTCCATATCCCAGGCTTCCGCCAGAGGAATCCTGCACACAGGTTTTGGGAGAACATTCTGATCCTCAATCTTTCGGAACATGCATTCTTCCAAATCCCTTTTCTGCTCCAGTTCCCGGTCGATCTCAAGCAGAGCCTCCGTCATGCGCTGATACCCTTCCGGACTATCGTTTACAGTAAACATGGCCAGCACATAGCTTTCCGATGCCATTTCAAGCTGCAGACCGTACCGATTCAGCAGAATGTCATAAAGCTTTCTGCCGGAAAGGCTTGTTTCCTTTGTTGATATGATTAATTTTCCTATGTCCTGTACGCCCTCTCCCAGGTCCCTGTGCTGTTCCCGGAGCAGGGACCGATATTGCTCCCCGGGTATCTCACTGGGCAGATTCCGATATCGCTCCCCGGGCGCCTCTCTGAGCAGATTCCGATACCGCTCCCTGGGTGCCTCTCCGAGCAGATTCCGTTGCTGCTCCCCGGGTGCCTCTCCGAGCAGATTCCGTTGCTGCTCCCTGGGCATCTCCCATGGCAGAATCTTTAGACACCTGCATCTGCCCAACTGCTTATGCATTTTATTGTAGGCTTGTGCAAAAGTCTCAAAAACTTCAGTATCTTCTTCGTCCAAAAACCGCAGCACATTTCCGATACTTGCCATCAGTATATAAGACGGGCTGCTGGTCTGATAAATCTGCAGAAAACGTCTCAGCTTTTCCCTGTCAATCAGCTTCCCATTTACATGAAGCAATGCTGTCTGGGTCAGGGCTGGAAGTGTTTTGTGAACGCTGTGGATCACCAGGTCCGCTCCTGCCTGGCAGCTGTTTTCCGGAGAAATCTTTCCAATGCCCAGATGGGCCCCATGAGCTTCATCCACGATCAGAGGAATCCCTTTTTCATGAACAATCTGCGCAATGGTCCTTATATCCGAAATTCTGCCCTCATAGGTGGGAGATACCAGCAATACCGCCCCAATCCGGGAATCCTCTGCAAGCGCTGTACGCACCTGCTCCGGTGTCACCGCATCGAAGATATCAAAATCTGAAAGCAGGGCGGGATACAGGTAAGTGACTTCCAGTCCCCGCAGATAGGCTGCATGATAAGCGGATTTATGACAGTTGCGGGCCATTAGGATATGCCCTCCCCGAGGAAGAGCTGCGCTGACCGCCGCCAAGATTCCTGCGGTGCTGCCGTTTACCAGAAAAAAGCTCTCCTCAGCGTCATAAAGCCTGGCGGCCTGCTGCTGCAGCCGCAGCAGGATCTCCGTGGGCTGATGTAAATTGTCAAAGCCGTCTATCTCTGTAATATCCAGGCCGCACAAATCCTGGCCAATATCACCACAGGCCCGGCGCTTGTGCCCCGGCATATGGTAGGGATATATACCGCTGTCTCTGTTTTCTCTCAGCTTTTCAAACAGGTTCTCCAATTCAGTTCTTCCTCAGCTTCTCCAGGATTGCCCCGTGCCCTTTTCGCAGATGTATGGTTTCCCGCAGGGAACACCACTTATCCGCCGCCGTCACGATCCATGCCTCTTTATATTTCGGCGGAACCACCGTAAGCGGCCACATATGTTTTTTAATAATATCTTTTTCGCGCTCTGTAAGGTTGTATTCCCTGGAAGCATTTTTCAGAGCCTTTCCGGGATGATAAAAGCCATGAAGCTTATGGGAATTTTCCTCGTCCGGCACATGCCAGTCATAGAGAAAATAATCATGGAGCAGCGCACCCCGAATCAGCTCTCTGCGATTGCAGCGGATGTGCAGTTTTTCGCTGATGGCAAGACTGTATCTGGCCACATCCCGCACATGATCATTGACAGTCACATTACCATGTTGAATATGCTGCTTCGTCGTATGAAAATTTTTAGAGTTTAAAATATCCGGCGCCGCCTTTTTGATCTTCCTGCAGCTGGCTCGGTAATTATCCAGCTTTTTCTGCCAGCGTTTGGACTGCCTGACGGTGCGCCCATTCACTCTGTCCCTCATATTTCCTCACATTCTGTCCCTGTTTGCCTTTGCTGACCTGTTTCTTTCTGCTGGCTTGTTTGCCTTTGCTGACCTGTTTCTTTCTGCTAGCCTACTGCTCAGGAACGGGCTGCTCGGCCGAAGGATCCACCGCTGACGCCGTGATCTCCGGATCCGGCAATTCTACCGCATCCTCAGGCACCACTGGCTCTTCGTAATAATAGCATATCACCGGAAATCCTTTAGACATATATTGGTAAATCTGTTCCGCCATGGACGGGGGCAGATTGATACAGCCATGGGAACCGTTGGACAGATAAATATCTCCACCGAAAGCCCCTCGCCAGTTGGCGTCATGCATCCCATAGTTTTTGTAGAAGGGCATCCAATATTTTACCGGTGTCTCGTAATCACGTCCGCGCAGTACTGCATCTCTTGTCTTATAGGTAATCCCAAAAATTCCCGCCGGGGTACCGCTGCCATTGCTAATCTTACCGGATACAAAGTCCGTCTCCAACACCACTTCGCCGTCCTGATAAAGATACAGATGCTGGTTCGTCAAATCGGCCTCTACATAAGAATTTCCGATATCGTTGACACCGTCAGTGTCCATTATCATACCTTTGTGAGAATAAACAGGTTCTCTGGAACCGATGCTCCCCTCCGAAATCAACGACAGCAGTTCCTCCGTCTCAGCGTCGGTATCCGTGCGCCACCCATAGGATGAGCTGGTCAACTTAAGGGTCACTCCCGCTGTTGTCACAAAATTCTTGTTCTTGCCATATGTATCATATTGACGTGACTGGGACTTCACAAAAGACTTTACTGATTTCTCGTCCAGTATTGCCTCACCATCTTCGATAGTCACCCACTCCTGAATTGTCTCCACATCCAGCACCACCTCATTGCCGACCCAGTTGTAGACAATGTTGGTACCTAGCCAGCGGTTTGCTGTCTCCACCGGCACTGTCAGGCGAGGGTCGTCCTGCTGAATTTCCGCCTCAGCATACAGCCCTGCTTCCTCCAGATCCACGGTGCTTTCCATATATTGAAGCGCCTCCCCAACGAGCAGGATTGCCTGGTCTACATCCAATTCTGCTCCCTTTGTCTCAGGAATGATCTCATAGGCTTGCCGTTCCGGGGAGTATTCGCTGATATAAGCGTTTTCAGCGTGCAGCATGTTTACATTCTGGCAGGCATTCCAGCTCTTCATGAGATTTTTCAGCAGTTCCTCGTCATAAATAGCAAGATCGCGGTCCATGATAACTGTTGTGCCGTCCTTTTTCAAAAAGAATTGAATCCACAGCACCCAGTTCTGTTCTTCCAAGATATCTTTCAGTGTGCTCTCTGAACTTCCACTGGTCAATCCAACAGCATCCGAAGTGATCGTCCCCAACAATGCTCCACTTTCTGCTGTAGCAGGTTCCCGCCCTCTAACCTCCAGAACATAGTCTTGCACATATGCATCCAGCAGCTCCGCGGCCTGCTCTACTTTCATGCCGCTTATATCCCTATCATTCACAAAAGTGTTCGGGAGAAAATGAGTCCGATAATAAACCCCTATTCTGATGTATACGCCAGTCAGCACTACCACAAGAACAGCCAGTGAGGTAAAGCAGATCACTTTTCCACGGCTCTTTTTCGCCGACTTCTCCGTGTCTGCCTTGGCGCCTTCGATCTTTTCTGCATTTGATTTTTCGGTCTCTGCAGTTTCTGCCTTCTTGGTCCCTGTCTTCTTGGTTTCTGTCTTCTTGGTCTCTGCCTTCTTCGTCTCTGCCTTGACTTTCTCAATCCCCGTTGTTTTTGCTTGCATTGGCTCTGCTGTGTCTGCTTTCTTTGTCTCCGCAGCTTCTACCTTTTTATTCTCGGTTGTTACAGCCTCTGCTTTTATGACCTCGGTTTTCTTATTTTCGTCTATTCCCATAATCCTCTCAGCCTTTTTCTTTTTCATATTTTCAGATACATAGCTATTATAGCATGGAATTAGATAAAAAAATAGCACCAAAAGGCCAAAAATCTACCTTTCAGTACCGTTCAACATGACAAATTATACAAAAATGCCCAGAACCGGAATCGAACCAGTGACACGAGGATTTTCAGTCCTCTGC
>JAFLRN010000072.1 GCA_022511385.1 Acetatifactor sp. | reverse complement strand
CGTGACCTCCGCACTACCAATGCGACGCTCTACCGACTGAGCCACAGCAGCACAGGTGACTGCTTCCGCAATCACCGTGTTTCATTATAGCAAAGGGAATGTCATTTGTCAACACAAATTAGGCGTTTTAAATTTGTTTCTACTTTTCACTCAATTCACTCAAAATCCCATCATACACCAACTCCCGCATCCGGGAAAGCTCGATTTGCAGCCCTCCCTCGGAAACTGCAATCATATAAGCCAGAACCCGGCCACCCATGGAAAACACCATATAATCCAGAGGCAGGTCCTTTCTCAATTCTCCCCGCTCCACAGCAGCACCCAGCAGATTGCGAAAAAGCTGTATCAACCTGTACTTCTCATGGGCCGCGGAAGCCATAATTCCTTGTACTTGTCGACTGAACTCCGAATTGTCGGTCAGAAGGTGAACCAGCTTCAAAAAACTGTTCTGTCGCCCCTCCTGGGCAGTAACCTCGTCCAGGAGATAATTCATCTGCTCCCGGAAAGTCTTCCGCTCCAGCAAACCCTTCGCCAGCTCCACCATAGCCGTCTGCATCTGATACACAACAGCATATATCACGATTTCATCCTTACTGTCAAAATACTCATATGCTGTACCTTTGCCAATGCCAGCCCTGTCGGTAATGGTGGAGACCCGGAGCATTCCGGGATCTGCACCCTCTTCCACCAACTGGCTTACCGCCTCATACAGTTTCAGCACCTTGGGAGGAATCTGACCAATGTCCTCAAAACCCGTCACCTTAGCCATCACTCACCCTCCATTTCCAGCAAGTCATCATGCCGCTTCGTAAACAGTCTTCTCTTTTCCTTTCTTTTTCCGCCTCGGCCATCCCTGATGAAAATATCATAGATACAGGGAATCACCACCAGGGTCAACAGCGTACCGTACAGCAGGCCACCGATGGTAACTACCGCCATGGGCTTCGCCATCTCGGCTCCCATATCCTGGCTGAACACCATGGTGGACAGGGCAAGGATAGTTGTCAGGGCTGTCATCAGCACCGGACGCAGTCTGGTACGCCCAGCGGTAAGGATCGCCTCACGCTTCTCCATGCCGCTCTCCCGCAGCTGGTTCATATAGTCGATCAGCACAATACCGTTGTTCACGATGATACCAGCCAGCATGACAAAGCCGATCATGGCGATGACGCTTACCTCGCTGCCGCTGATGAACAATCCCAGGAAGCCTCCGGTAAAGGCCAGGGGAATGGTAAACATGATGATAAAGGGTGACAGCAGTGACTGGAACTGAGCCACCATGATCAGATACATGAACAGCACTGCCAGAAGCATCATCAGCATCACCTGCTCCATGGCGTCATTGATCGTCTCATTCTCGCCGGAAAATACCAGCTGATAGCCCGCAGGGACCTCATAATCCGCCAGCTTCTCATTCACATCCGCCGATACCAGCCCTACATTATATCCCTTAGCAATAGCCGCGGTCACGGACACATACCTGGTCTGGGCGGTACGGTTGATGGAGGTCAACGCATAAGCCTTCTCAAAATCCGCAATCTCTGACAACGGAATCTCAACGCTCTTTCCCTCTTCGTCAGTACCGTTTATCTCCAGCTGCTGTACCAGCTCCCTTGTCAGCTCTATATCATTTCCGTTCATCACATAAACGCTGTAATCCTTGTCCGATGCCACCAGAGTGGTCGCGCTGCTGGCTGCGGCAAGCTTGGGATAAATCTGGGCGTAAACCTGCGCCACAGTCAGACCATAGTGCACGGCCTCGTCCTTGTTGATGATAATGCGCAGCTCCTCGTCCGCTTCCTCCAAACCATCGCTAACATCGGCTGTTCCCTCCACGCTCTCAATGATCGCGGCAACCTCGCCTGCAATACGCTGGATGGTATCCAGTTCACGGCCTCTCACCTGAATTGAGATGCCGCTTCCGCCAAGGGCGCTCATGTCCATACTGGAGGTATCCACCCTGATCTCTGCGTTTAGACCGGCGGTCTTCTCCTGGATCTGACGGGCAATCTCCTCGTTGCTCATGGTCTTGTCATCCTCAGTCACCACATAGACGGTTGCCCTATTGACGCTTCCGCCCCCGCCGCCCAGCAAGGACATGGTGTTGGAAGAGGTCATAGCGCCTACATTCTTTACATCTTCAATAGAAAGGATCGCCTCCACCACCTGGTTCGTCACCTCTGCGGTCTCCTGCAGGGTGGCCTCTTCACCCAGATTCACGCTGACGGTCAGCTGGGTGGAATCCATATCTGACATAAAGGCTGTACCATTGGTAAACGCCAGGGCAACACTGATTACTAGCATCGCCACCACTAGCACGATCACAAGAGATTTTACATGCAGCGCGCCACGCAGCAGCTTTTCATAAACATTTACAAGGCCCTCAAAGATCCTGCCCGGTTTCTGCTCCTTGGTCCTGGTCAGCATCTTGGAAGACATGGCGGGTACTACCGTCAGTGCGATCACAAGGCTGGCCAACAGCGAATAGGCAATGGTCAGACCCATATCCACAAAGAGCTGTCTGGTGATTCCTTCTGTAAACACAATGGGCAGGAATACGCAGACTGTGGTCAGGGTGGAGGCCAGAATAGCGCCTGCCACCTCTCTTGCTCCCTCCGTGGCAGCCTCCTGTACGGACATGCCCTCATTCCGCATGCGGTAGATATTCTCGATCACCACGATGGAGTTATCCACCAGCATACCGATACCAAGCGCCAGCCCGGACAGGGATATAATGTTCAGCGTCACGCCGCTGAAGTACATGCAGACGATAGCGGTCACCAAACTGATGGGAATAGCAAATGCCACCACCAGGGTAGGTCTTAAATCCTTCAGAAATACCAGCAGGATGAGGATGGCCAGCACGCCGCCAAACAGGATATTGTTGATGATGGAGTCCATCACCAGGTCGATATAGATGCCTTGATCCATCAGAGTGATCATAGTCAGTCCCTGGTTCTCCTCCATCAGCTCCTCAAACCGCTCACCCAGCCGGTCGGAAACCTCACCTGTGGAATAGCCGGTCTGTTTTTGGATGGTCAGCATCACGCCGGCGCTGCCGTCCACATTGGTATAAATACTCTCGGAATTGTCCGTGTAAAATACATCCGCAACATCGCCCAGGGTGATCACGGGCACGCCGTCCATGTGAAGGTCCATCAGGGGTAGCGCCTGCAAATCCTCCACTGTGGAGGGCTTATCGCCCACGCGGACCAGATAATCTATGCCATCCTCTGTCACATACCCGGCGGGCATGGAGAAATTCTGGGCGGTCAGAAGGCCCTTGACAGTATCTACTGTCAGGATATTGGACATGTCAGCCTGCTCGTAAGCGCTCTCCTTTGCGTCCGCAAGCTGTTCCCTGCCTTCATTCAGCTGCTCCTCAGCATCATCCAGCTGCTTCAGGGCATCATCCATCTGGTCAAGACCGGCCTGGAGTTGGTCGGCCCCCGCATCCAACTGGCTTTCCGCCAGCTCAAGCTGGTACTCGCCCAAGGCGATTTGGGCCTTGCCGTTGGCGAACTCGATTGCTGCGGTCATCTGACCCTGCTCGATCTGGAGGAGAGCGTTATCCAGACTTTTAATAGCATTGGTAAGGTCAGTGAGGTTTTTGATGTTCTGCTTGGAAAGTTCACCAAAAATCAGATTATAATACGCATCATAGCCAAGACCGTTTGTAAGAGCTGCTAACGCCGCTTTCATGTCATCATACCGAAGAACAGGTTGAATCTGTGCAGCCACTTTCTGTACTGCATCTAAACCGTCTCGTACCGTGGTAATCTTTTCTTCCGCGGCTCTTTCATCCTCAAGTGACTCTGGACACCATGGATCTTCCGAAAGTAATGAAGCAATCTTTCCAGAAGAATCTAGTCCAGACATGGACAGTATCTGCACAAACCGTTTATAATTTGTAGAAAAATCATTTTGCAGGTCTGTAATAGCTGATGCTGCCACCGTCGCATTGTCAGCATCATTATTCTTCATTGCAGTCAGCCAGGCTGATATATATTGAGAATACTTATTGACAAATGTACTGGCAAGTGCCAACTCATTTATCTGTTTTTCATAAGTTTTAAAACTGTCTACTGTTAACGGAGGCTGAAGGATAGCATCTATCTGCTTAATCCCTTCATCCAGTGTCTTAGCTGTCGTCAAGTCGGATTGAATCTTCTCCAGATTTGTCTTCGCTGCCGTCAACTGCGCCTTCTGGGTGGCCAGCTGGTTTGCCATGGCGTTCTGTTGATTCTCCAGCTCTTTTTTTCCATCCTCCAGCTCTTTCTTTCCCTGCTCCAGCTCCTGGCGGCCATTATTCAGTTCCTTCTTACCATTCAGCAGCTCCTTCCGGCCATTCTCCAGCTCCTTCCGTCCGTCCACGATTTCCTGGGCAGCGTCCTCCAGCTCCTGCTCTGCCTCCGCCATCTTCTCATCGATGGATGCAAAAATCAGAGCGTTCACCTTATCCACCTTCTCCTGGCGGATGATCACGTTGACGCTCTCCTCCAGAAGTCCCGTGGCGCTGACGCTTGCCACGCCCTCAAGGCTCTCAAGCTCCGGCATGATACTGTCCTGTACATAAGTACTGATCTCAGCATAATCCATTCCATCCATACCCACTGCGGCGATCATTATCGGCAGCATGTCCGGGTTCAGCTTCATGATAATGGGATTGCCAATCATGTCATCCCAGTAGCTTTTGATCTGGTCCAGGCTCTCCCGGATCTCCAGGGACACCGCGTTCATGTCCGCCGTCTGGGCAAACTCCAGAATCACCATAGAATAGTTCTCGCTGGAAACGGAACTGATGCCCTCGATATTGCTGACGGTTGCCATGGCCGCCTCCACAGGCTGGGTCACCGCTGTCTCCACTGTCTCAGGGCTGGCGCCGGGATAGGTCGTCACCACGATCACATAGGGCAGGCTGATGCTGGGCAGCAGATCCGCCGTCATCCTGGTAAAGGATACCACGCCCAGAACAATGGCCAGCACTACGCCCACCAGCACCGTATATGGCTTTCTCACGCTGAATTTTGAAATCATGATTTATTCCTCCAGCCTTTTTCAAGAGGGTGCAAAAAGGGTGGTGTAACCACCCCTCTTTCGCCCCTTGACATCAATTCCATTTTTCATCGTCCGACCAGTCGGTCGGTTTTCCTTTGTTGATTATAAAACCGGCTATGTCGGAAGTCAAGGGGGCATGAGGGGTGAAAAATATTAAAAAAGAATAAAAAGCAGGAGGTTTGTTTGCCCCCTGCATGAGTTTCACATCCGTTGAAAGAAGCATTTGCTTCTATCCGTTATAAAACCATTCTCTATATACCTCTTCAGCCTCAGCCTGTGATGCTGCAGGTCCAAAGTACAAAGGAGTTTCGTTTTCTCCATTCTGTACTGACGCATTCCCATCCGTCGGATCAGACGGGATTTCATCCAATCTATTGACCATACTGATCATGAAATTGTCGAGTCGGGCTTTTTTCATGTGTAGATAAACCTTGTCTCCTCTGAAGCTTTCCATGTATGTATCAGCTGGCTGACAGAATATTTGGGAGACACCATTCGTATAATCCTCTACAGTTATATGGTATTTGCGGTTTAAGTCCCAAAAACTCACATACTCCCTTCCATCCACAAAAATACTACCCGTTATTTTAACCTTGTTCCACCATCCTCTATGTAAAATGACATCAAACTCTACCAAAATGGTATCGCCCTCTACAGTACATGCCGTACAACTGCCCGAATAGTGCAGAGGTTTGAAATAAATGATGCAAGTGATCAACAAGATAAGGACTAGCGGCAGTACAATAAGGGCAATCTTAGTTCTTCTCTTTATAAAACTTCCTCCCGGAACTCCGCCGGTGCCATGTATACTGGTTCTATATCGTTTTATCACGGATGTACCTGATCTGCGATCAATACTTCTTCCAGCAGGAAGGCAGCAGGAGGATCAGCATGGGGAACAGCTCCAGCCTTCCGGCAAGCATGTCAAAGATCAGCACACACTTTGAGAAGTAATTGAAAATGGAGAAGTTCTGGGTTGGGCCCACCAGATCCAGTCCGGGACCGATATTGTTAAGTGTTGCAAGCACCGCAGAAAAGTTGGTGGTAAAACCAAAATTGTCAAGACTGATGACCAGCACGGAAGCAAAAAATATCACAAAATACACCGAGATGAACACGTTCACCGCACGCAGCGTCTCATGGGCCAGCGTATGGCCGTCCACCTTGATCTTTTTGACCATCCGGGGATGGATCATCATTGCCAGTTCCTTACGGATGGCTTTCATTAATATAACGAAACGCGCCACCTTGATTCCACCACCGGTACTGCCCGCACAGGCGCCGATGAACATCAGAAGCAGCAGGATGGTCCTGGACAGTTCGGGCCAGGTATCAAAGTCCGTGGAAGAAAAGCCCGTGCTGGTCATGATGGAGCCCACCTGGAAAAAGGAATGACGCAGAGATTCCCAGATTGTGGGGTACAATTTATGGATATTCCAGGTTATGATGGCAGCGCTTCCAAGGATCATCCCCAGATACCAGCGCACCTCCTCGATTGAGAAGGCGTCTTTCAGCCGTAAGCTGAGCAGACAGAAATAAGCGGTATAATTGATACCACTGAGAATCATAAACACAGTGATCATATTTTGAACCAGGGGACTGAAGCTCATGACACTGTCATTATAGATGCCAAAGCCGCCGGTGCCAACAGTGCCAAAGATCGTTGTCAATGACTCAAAGAGGTTCAGGCCGCAGACACAGAGCACAATAGTCCCAACCACAGTGAGGCCTATGTAAATTTCATAGAGGATCTTAGCCGTGTCCTTCACCCTTGGCACCAGCTTGCCCACAGCAGGGCCGGTACTCTCCGCCCGCATCAGGTTTATGGTGGTTCCTCCACCGATCAGGGGCAGAACCGCCATAATGAACACAAATACGCCCATACCGCCGATCCAATGGGTGAAGCTTCGCCAGAAGAGACTGGCGTGGCTTAATGCCTCCACATTTGTAAGGATGCTCGCACCTGTTGTTGTGAAGCCGGAGACGGATTCAAAGAGCGCGTCAATATAATGAGGAATCTCCCTGGAAAGAAAAAAGGGAAGCGCCCCAAAGGCACTCATTGCAATCCAGCTAAGCGCCACGGTGGCAAATCCTTCTCGGGTATAAACATCCTTCCGGGCGGGCTTTTTTAACTTTAGCAAAAAGCCCAGCAGCAGGCACACCGCCGCCGTGACAAGAAATCCTATGGAAACGCGGATCTCCCCGTAGATGACTCCCACCAGCGCAGGCAGAAGCAGAAATGCCGCCTCAAATTCCAGCACCCAGCCGATAATAAACCGCACGATAGCAAAATTCATCTCAATCCTCCAGAATATCCTTTATGTCATTCAGTTTGGTGTGTGTGGTCACCACCACCACGGAGTCCCCCACCTGCAGTTCATCCTGACCGCCGGGAATGATAACCTGGCTGCCCCTGGTGATGGAACAGAGAAGCAGATCCTTCTTCAGCCGCATTTTTAACAGAGGAACTCCTGTGACTGCAGAAGTTTCCTTGATATAGAACTCCAGCGCTTCCATCCGTCCATCCTCCAGCTTGTATAGATTCTCCACGTTGCTGTTCAGGGACTCATTCATGGACCGGGCATATTTGATGATCACGTCTGCGGTGAGCAGTCTGGGAAAGATAGTTGTGTCCATCTTGATGTCTCCCAACACGCTGTTGAAATTGACACGGTTGATCTTGGTGACGATCTTTGCATGGGAATATTTCTTTGCCACCAGGGAGAGCAGAATGTTCTCCTCATCCAGCCCTGTCAGCGCCGCAAAGCCGTCCACAGACTCCATTCCCTCCTGAAGCAGCAGTTTCTCGTCAGTACCGTCGCCACAGATGATGGTGGCTTTTGGCAGCAACTCATGCAATTGCTCGCAGCGGACGGGGTTCTGGTCCACGATCTTCGTCTCGATTCCCACCGCCAGTAGACGTCTTGCCAGATAATAGGCCATATTGCCGCCGCCAACCAGCATGGCAGTACGGATCTTACCGGTGCTGATGCCAATTTTTTTGAAGAAATCACTGGCCCTGGGAGGAGTGGACACGATGGCCACCACGTCGCCCTCCTGGAACACAAAATCGCCTCTGGGGATCAGCACTTCTTCTCCTCTGCGCACCATACAGACCAAAACGTCGCATTTCAGGGTGGTGCGGATGTGAATCAGCTCATAGTTATTCAGCAGACATTCGCTGGTAACACGAAAATGCAGCAGCTCGATCCGTCCCTTGGAGAAGGTGTCGATCTTCACCGCCGTAGGGAACTGGAACAGACGGGCAATCTCAGAGGACGCGGTCTGCTCCGGATTGATGATCATGGCAAGGCCCAGCTCTTCCCTCAAGAATGCTGTCTCTGTGCTGTAAATGGGATTGCGCACCCGGGCGATGGTCTTACAGTTTCCCGTCTTCTTTGCAATGACACAGCATAAGAGATTCTGCTCATCGGAACCTGTGACAGCGATCAACAGGTCCGCGTTCCGGATTCCCGCCTCCTGCAGAGTCTCATGGCTGACACCGTTTCCCACGATACCCATGGCATCCAGTTCGTCCGTGATGGACTTCACCTTGTCCTCCCGCTCGTCAATGACCACAATTTTGTGATTTTCCCCGTTCAGCTGCTCTACCAGGGTGGATCCCACCTTGCCGCAGCCCACAATGATAATGTTCATAATTGTATGTGCCTTTCTACTTTTTGCAATCTATGCAATCTATTTATTCCGTGTGATCCATTAATTTCACGAGTTTATTTGATATGCTCGCCCAAATGACATCTCACAGCATTTTACGAATTTTCGCTTTGAGTCTCTGAAGGGCGTTGTCCGTTGCCTTTTCATCCCGTCCCAGGACCTTGGCAATCTCAGTATAACTCATTCCCGTCACATACAGATCCAGTACCTGGCGCTCAAAATCACTGAGTTCTCTTTCGATAGCCTCCTCCAGGTATGCCACCCGCTCCTTATCCAAAAAGAGCTCCTCAGGACTTTGCTCCGCCCTGTCTGCCAGCAGCTCTGTCAGGTGTATCCCCTCCTGACCGTCCACCGCAGCATCTCCGCTGTCCAGGGAGACATAGGTGTTCAGGGGGAAGTGCTTTTGGCGTTTGGAGGCCTGGACTGCGGTGTACATCTGTCTGCTGATGCACAGCTCCGCAAAGGTATGGAAGCTTGCGTCGCGGCCGGAATCGAAATCCCGGACCGCTTTAAACAGGCCGATCATGCCCTCCTGGATCAGGTCTTCGTTGTCGGCTCCCAGGATGAACATGGATTTGGCTTTGCTGCGGACCAGGTTTTTGTATTTGTCGCAGATGTAGTCCATGATGGGTTCTTCGCCACGGCGCAGGCGGTCGATCAGTTCGCCGTCGGTGCAGTGGGTATATTCTTCGTGTTTAAGCATTTCGTTCTTCCTATAAATTCCGATTCTTACCTTATCAACATCACATAACCGAAGTGGAATTATTTAATTCATCCGTTGGCGCACAATTTCATACGCTAACACGCCGGCGGCTACGGAAGCGTTGAGGGAGTCGATGTTGCCTTTCATGGGGATGGCGGCTGTCATGTCGCATTTTTCTTTCACGAGGCGGGAGACGCCTTCTCCCTCGCTGCCAATAACAAGGCCGATGGGACCTTTCAGGTCAAGGTGGTACATGGGGGTGCCGTCCATGTCGGCACAGACGAACCAGAGTCCTTCTTTCTTTAGGTCCTCAATGGTTCTGGACAGATTGGTGACCTTGGCGACCGGGGTGTAGTTCAGGGCACCGGCGGAGGTTCTTGCAACTGTGGCGGTCAGGCCCACTGCGTGGTTCTTGGGAATAATGACTCCGTGGGCACCGGCTAGATTGGCTGTGCGGATGATCGCACCAAGGTTGTGGGGGTCCTCAATGTTGTCCAAAAGGAATACAAAGGGAGGTTCCCCTTTGTCTCTGGCTGCTGCCAGGATGTCCTCCACCTCCGCGTAGCTGTAGGCTGCGGCAACGGCGATGACGCCTTGGTGTTTTCCCGTTTCCGAGAGCTGGTCCAACCGCTCTTTTGTGACATACTTTACAATTGTATCCTGCTTCTTTGCCTCACGTTTTATAGTCATCACAGGGCCGTCCTGACATCCGTCCAGGACATAGAGCTTATCAATGGTCCTGCCGGAGCGGAATGCTTCGATCACTGCGTTGCGGCCCTCTATGGTAAATTCTTCGTATGCCATATTTCCTCTCTCTCCACGGCTTACGCACGGTTCGTTACTGTCGCGGTCTCTGCGCTTTTCGTTCCGTCGCCTGGCGTTTTTGCTCCGTTATCTGACACTTTTTGCTCCGTTACCTGGCGTTTTTTGCTCCGTTATCTGGCGTTTTTTGCTCTGTTACCTGACGCTTTTCCAGAATGTCGCCGGTATTGCTCACAGATGCAGCCCTGCCAGCTCCGTTCCTTTTTTTATCAGTTCCAGCACCCGGTCCATCCGGTCACTCAGATAGAGATAGCCTAACACTGCCTCAAAGCCCGTGGCCTTCAGATAATCGCCTGCACTGGCATTCTTTGCCATGGTGTGGGGCTTTGAGTTGCGGCCCCGGCGGTAGACGGACTGTTCCTCCTCTGTGAAGCTGTCCATCAGCGCTTCCACAATTTTCGCCTGGGCTCCGGCGCTGACATAACCCACTGTGATATGATGCAGTTCATTGGCAGGACGGTTGGCCCGCTCCACCACCACGGTGCGGATGACAAGATCATAGACCGCATCCCCGATATAAGCCAGCGCCAGTGGGGAATAGGTCCGCACATCCTGACGCTTCCCGGGAAATGCTGTGAGGATTTCTGCCAACAGGCTTCCCATTTCCAGGGCTGCCCCTTGCATAGAAGTGTCTTTTTCTGCTGTCTCCTGCTCAGTTCCCAGTTCCATTGCTTTTATTTTCAGGCCTTCTTCCATTTAACACCCTCTCGCGTATCCTCCAGGATGATCCCCTTCTCCAGCAGCTCACTTCGGATGGCATCCGCCCTGGCAAAATCCTTTTCCTTCTTCGCTGCCTTTCTCTCCTCGATCTTCTCCAGGATATATTGCTCCAGCTCCTCATCCACACCGCTGTCAACTACCTCTTTCGCGGCCTGGGCGGTGGTGAGATTTAAGGACAATACTTGATCAAAGCTCTCTGCCAGTGCAAACTTTGTTGCATCGTTTATATCTGCCTTCAGCAGGTCATAGAGCACCGTGATAGCCATAGAGGAATTCAGGTCATCACAGAGCGCAGCTTCAAACTGCGTCCTGTATTCGTTAAACTTCTCCCTGTCTACCTGGCCCTCTCTCTGCAAGGCGCCGATCCGCTTGACCAGTTTGTCGTAAGTGGCGCTCATATTGTCCAGCACCTCATAAGAGAACTCCAGCGGTTTACGGTAATGGGATTGCAGGCAGAAAAGCCTGTAAACCATAGGGTCATATCCCCTCTCCTCCAGGACGCTGACCGTCAGGATACCACCCTTGGACTTGCTCATCTTACCGGATTTGTCGTTCAGGTGATGCACATGCAGCCAGTAATTGCACCATTTGTGGCCAAGGTATGCCTCACTCTGTGCAATCTCGTTGGTATGGTGAGGGAAGATGTTGTCCACGCCGCCGCAGTGGATGTCCATGTATTCTCCAAGGTGCTTCATGCTGATGCAGGAGCACTCAATATGCCAGCCGGGATAGCCGATCCCCCAGGGGCTCTCCCACTTCAGCTCCTGATCTTCAAACTTGGACTTGGTGAACCAGAGCACAAAATCACTCTTGTTCCTCTTGTTTTCATCCTCCTCCACATCGTCGCGGACTCCCACCAGCAATTCTTTCTCGCTCTGGCTGGAGAACACGTAATATTCCTTTAGCTTTGAGGTGTCAAAGTATATATTGCCGCCGCTCTCATAAGCATAGCCCGTCTCCACAAGATGCGTGATCACCTTGATAAACTCGTCTATGCAGTTGGTTGCAGGCTCTACCACGTCGGGTGTTTTAATGTTCAGCTTGCGGCAGTCATCAAAGAAGGCGTCGGTATAAAACTTGGCGATTTCCATGACGGTCTTATGCTCCCGCTTTGCGCCTGCCACCATCTTATCCTCGCCGGTATCGGCGTCGCTGGACAGATGGCCCACATCGGTGATATTCATTACCCGCTTCACATCATAGCCGATGTAGCGCAGCGTCTTCTCCAGAAGATCCTCCATGATATAGCTGCGAAGGTTTCCAATATGGGCAAAATGGTACACAGTGGGACCACAGGTGTACATCGCCACCTTGCCGTCCTCGTTGGGGATGAACTGCTCCACCCTCTTAGTCAATGTGTTGTAAAACTTTAGCTTGTTTTCCATGTGTAAATCCTACCTTCCCATTGATTCTATACCGTTGTTAATGTCTGATATTTCTGTCTTTTTGAAACAGGCTGATGTCCTGCATTCGCCACCACCACACTTTCCTGTCTCAACTGCTTCATTTCCTGCTCCAGCTCCAGCATGCGGTTGACCAGCTCCGTGTTGGCACGCTGCAGTTCCATAAGGTCTTCCCGCACAGGATCCGGCATCTCACATAGAAAAAGCCGCGGGTAACGCCGTCCGACAAGAGACGGTTTTCCGCGGTTCCACTCTAATTAAGGGCATACAGCCCTTCTCTCAATACGTTTAACGCACGTCCACACGAACCCGGATACCACGCAACGCGCTTCCCCGGATCAGCTCACGAATGCACTTCCTTTTCCCCAAAGCCGATTCGCTCTCAGCCAATCTGCAAACCTCTCTGTTGCCTATCCGGAAAAAGTACTCTTTTCGCTCTCAGCCTTTATCATATATCTTGCATCTAATAAACAGAATATGCAAAATGCGAAGATTTGTCAACTGTTTTTAAGCACTTCTATTTCGGCTGCATCCTTAGTGCCCTACGCTACCCGAGCATCCTGTACCACCCTGGCATCCGGCGCAGCCCGTGCAATCTCCTGCAATCTGCCCTGCCCCCAGGTCAAAGGGACTGGTCAGCATGCAGATGGCCTGAGCAGAGATACCCTCGCCTGTTCCCGTAAATCCCAGGCCCTCCTCAGTTGTAGCTTTTACGTTCACATATTCCACGTCCAGCTCCAGGGCCTTTGCGATATTCTCCCGCATAGTGTCAATATGGGGGCGCATTTTAGGCGCTTGTGCAATGATGGTAGAGTCAATGTTTTCGATCAGAAACCCTTTTTCTGCAAGAAGTTCTCCTACCTTTTTTAACAGTACAAGGGAAGAAATCCCTTTGTAGGCTGGGTCCGTATCAGGAAAATGCTTTCCGATATCTCCCAGCGCCGCCGCCCCCAGAAGGGCATCCATGATGGCATGCAGCAACACGTCTGCGTCAGAATGGCCCAACAAACCCTTTTCATAGGGGATGCTCACCCCACCAATGATAAGTTCTCTATCCTCCACCAGTCTGTGGACATCATAACCCATTCCGATTCTCATTTTTTCTTTCCCCTTAAGTCCAATAAGGCTTCTGGTCCTTATGCGTGAATTCTTTCAGACGATTTTTGTATTTAGTCAATTTCGCTTCGTACTGTCCCCGCTGTTTATCATTCAGACTTCCATTCTCCGTCAGTCTGGCAAGCATATCTTCATATTTCTTCAATGCTTCCTGAGCCGCATCTTTATAATTATTTGCCACATTTGACTCAATCCTGGCAATCAATATTTCCAGCTCCTTATTTTTGCCGCCGTTTTTTAGAAATGAAAACATCGGCCCCTCCTTAATTGGTAGTTTCCCCATTTTGTGCCCTACTTTCAGGGCTTTTCGCGGTAAAGAAAAACCCTTGATTTTTCAAGGGTTTTAGAGTAGCGAGAAAGGGATTTGAACCCCCGACACCGCGGGTATGAACCGCGTGCTCTAGCCAACTGAGCTATCTCGCCATATTTTCCGGCTTTTGCCGAAGTGGAAGTTATAGGGCTCGAACCTATGACCCTCTGCTTGTAAGGCAGATGCTCTC
>JAFLRN010000071.1 GCA_022511385.1 Acetatifactor sp. | reverse complement strand
GATAGAACGAAGGCCTCCGACGCCTTTAATGCAGGTTCGATTCCTGTCGGCTGCATTTACATCACCCTGTTCTGTAATAGCTTAAGGTTGTTGGGAGCCGCTTGCGGCTTTTTCGATTTTTGAGAGGTATAAAGGATGCAAAGGAATAAATGGTCGGTTATACGTGATTATATTGTGAAGCACTGCAAGATTATTTTTCCCCTGATCGTTCTGGTAGTGGTGGCTATCACCGTGACGGTGGCGTTGCGGATGAGCCGGGAGAGGGCAGAAGATGAAAACAATGGCCCGGAAGCGAACCCATCTGCTGAGGGTGATGGATTGATGGTGGATCTTGAGAATATTCCGGAGATTCCCCTGCAGACCATTAATGACGGCGAAGTTTATTCTCTGGTGGTAACCTACTACAATTCCTTAGCCACCGGGGATGTGGATACATTGAGAACTATTTATGACACAATCTCGGAGAATGATCTGCAATTCTATAAGGCATTGTCAGAATACATGGATTATTATACGGAGATTCAGCTGAACACAAAGCAGGGACTTGAGGAGGGATCGGTAGTTGCCTATATTTACTATCGTGTTCGTTTCATGAATCATGAGGATGAGTTCCCCGGGTCCAATATGCTGTATATTTGCAAGAGGGAGGATGGAGAGTTTTATATTAAGAATGAATCCAGCCTTACGGAAGCGGAGGAGATTTATATTACCACAGTTAGCGATCAGGCTGATGTGAAAGATTTTTACAATCGTGTGTCGGTAGAATACGAGAAATTGATAAGAGAGAATCCTGCATTGGCTGCATATATAACGGAGGTGTCCAATCAGGTAAATATTGACCGAGGTGTTGCCTTGGCAGAACAGAACCAGTCTGCAGAGCAGCCGAAAGACGGTGGAGAAGGACAGGAGGGTGATGGGACCACTACCGTTACTCCCGAACCGGAAGTGCCTGCCACACCAGAATATGCGACGGCAACAACTACTGTTAATGTCCGAAGCTCTGATAGTGAAAAGGCTGACAAACTGGGCAGTGTGCCCAACGGTACCAGGGTCAAGGTGCAGGAAGTAGGAGTCAATGGTTGGACCAAGGTGGTATTTGAGGGCGCTGACGGCTATATTAAGTCTGAATACCTTAAGTTTGCAGAGAGCACTGCGGGGCAGACAGTGATCGGCTCCGTGACGGCAAAAACTAATGTGAACGCACGTGCGTCAGCCAGCACAACAGCGGAGAAGCTTGGTATGCTCACCGGCGGTGAGAGTCTGGATCTGCTGGCAGTTGAGGGAGATTGGTGTAAGGTAGTATTTAACGGCCAGGTGGCTTATGTGAAAGCTGAATTTGTCAGCATAAATTAAGTCAAAACACAGTAAATGATGTGATGAATAAATAAATGAAAAATGGACAGCCTTTTACAGTAGATTTGTAAAAGGCTGTTTTTGTTATTGTCGTGTGGGTACAGGCAGCACGAACCGGATAAGAGAAAGAACAGCGGAAAAGAGGAACTATGACATCACATGAGGCAGCAGTATACAGAGAGATACAACGGAATACCGATATGGCGATGAAGGCGATGAACACAATTGCAGACAAGGTTAGTGATGATGCGCTTTCCATGCAGATATCAAGGCAGTCCCTGAAATATTCAGAGCTGCACAATGAGGCGTCCAGACAACTTTTGCAGGCAAGAGCGGAAGGCTATCAGAGCAGTGCATTGTCGGATGTTCTGATGCGGACGGGTATCCATTATAATACCATGCTGAACACAAGCACCGGTCATCTTGCTGAAATGATGATCAAAAACAGTACAAATGGTATATTGGAGATGGAGAAGGTGTTGAAACATAATGAAAATGCTGGTCCCAAACCGGTGGCTTTGGCAAAGCAGCTGATTGAATTTGAGGAGAAGAATGTAGAGAGGCTGAAGCAGTATTTATGACCGCCTGCTATTATTGCCCGTGGGGACTTCATGGGATTTTTGTGCAAAATTGTGCAAAATTACACTAAAAAAGTCAAAAACTTTTACAATTTACCGAAATAAAGTGTGTTGAGAATTTAAAACACAAGGGTTATAATATTCTGTAAGATAAATTATTATATAAGGAGGACATGACAATGTCATATGTTGATGAGGTTTTTGACCTTGTAGTGGCGAAGAACCCTGCCCAGCCCGAGTTTCATCAGGCAGTGAAAGAGGTTCTGGAGTCTTTGCGCGTAGTGATCGAGGCAAATGAGGAGCAGTACCGCAAGGATGCTCTGCTGGAGAGACTGGTTACACCTGAGAGACAGCTTCTTTTCCGTGTTCCCTGGGTGGATGACAAGGGACAGGTTCAGGTGAATAACGGTTTCCGCGTACAGTTCAATTCCGCAATCGGGCCTTACAAGGGAGGCCTTCGCCTTCATCCTTCCGTAAATCTTGGTATCATCAAGTTTCTGGGCTTTGAGCAGATTTTCAAGAATTCCCTGACCGGTCTTCCCATCGGCGGCGGCAAGGGAGGATCTGACTTCGATCCCAAGGGCAAGTCTGACAGAGAGGTGATGGCATTCTGCCAGAGCTTTATCACAGAGCTCCACAAATACATAGGCGCTGACACCGATGTTCCTGCAGGTGACATCGGAACTGGCGGAAGAGAGATTGGTTATATGTACGGTCAGTACAAGAGACTCACCGGCCTGTATGAGGGTGTTCTCACTGGTAAGGGTCTGACCTACGGCGGCTCTCTGGCAAGAACTGAGGCTACCGGATATGGCCTTCTGTATCTCACCGAGGAGATGCTCAAGTGCAACGGGAAAGACATCGCAGGTAAGACGGTGGCAATCTCCGGTTCCGGTAACGTTGCCATCTACGCTGCACAGAAGGCGCAACAGCTGGGTGCAAAGGTGGTTACTGTTTCCGATTCCACCGGCTGGGTGTATGATCCCGAAGGAATTGATGTCGAGCTTTTGAAGGAAGTGAAGGAAGTAAAGCGTGCAAGACTGACCGAGTACGCTGCAGCAAGAAAGAGTGCAGAGTATCATGAGAAGAAGAACGGCGAGCACGGCGTATGGACCGTGAAGTGCGATGTGGCTCTTCCCTGCGCAACCCAGAACGAGCTGGATCTTGAGGATGCAAAGGCTCTGGTTGCAAACGGCTGCTTCGCAGTTGCAGAGGGCGCTAACATGCCTACCACCATGGAGGCCACTGAGTATCTGCAGAAGAACGGCGTTCTGTTCTGCCCCGGCAAGGCTGCAAATGCAGGCGGCGTTGCTACTTCCGCCCTGGAGATGAGCCAGAACAGCGAGAGACTGAGCTGGACCTTTGAGGAGGTTGATTCCAAGCTGAAGGGTATCATGGTGAATATCTTCCACAACCTGGATGACGCTGCTAAGAAGTATGGCATGGCGGGCAACTATGTTGCCGGTGCAAATATCGCAGGCTTTTTGAAGGTTGCTGAGGCTATGACGGCTCAGGGTATTGTGTAATAAGCAAATTAACGTGTAAAAAAGAAATGCCGGAAAAGTTAGAAATGGCTTTAAACCGGCATTTCTTTATTTTGGAATGAATGGATTGTTGGATAAATCATACGCTGGATACATTATTGTTGGCCGTCCATAGAAAACTAAGCCCATCACTTAAGGAGGCAGAAATTCATGGGTGGCTCTTTTTGTGGATGGTATCTGAAATGTCAGTCCGGTGACCAGACTTTAGCTGTAATCCCTGCAATTCATAGCATCAAAAGAAGGCGAACCTGCTCTATCCAGATCATTACAGAGGATGGGGCATGGTAAATTCCTTTTCCAGTCTCTTCCTTTCGTAAGGAAGGGGACAGTATTTCTATTTCAAAAAACCGTTTTGGAAAGCAAGGTATCCGGCTGGCAATCCGGTCGCCAGAACTGAATGTTAGAGGCAAGCTGAGTTTTGGTCCTCTTTTTTCCCTGAAATATGATATCATGGGCCCCTTTTCGCTGGTACCCTTTCTGGAATGCCGCCATAGTGTATGGAGCATGAAGCATTCGGTCAGGGGGCGTTCGTTTCCCAAAGAATATGTCTGGACTCAATGCTGTTTTCCAGGCGGCTCACTGATGCTGTCTGTGGCGGACATTCCCATGGCAGGCCTTCATTTTAATGGTGTCATCTGTTTTGTATTACTGGGCGACTCAGGACTGCATGCCACTGGACAATGTGCCCTATATCGGGTCATATTCCAAGGCCATGCCCCAGTGCTATGTAGCCACAGGATACCATAAATGGGGGATAACCTCCGCTATGGCAGAGGCTATGATCCTGACGGATCAGATTTTGGGAAAGGAGAATCCCTGCAAGGAGGTTTTCTGTCCCGCCAGGAGCATGTTGCAGCCTCAACTTTTTGTCAATGGCACAGAGGCGGTGGTCAATCTGCTGACACCCTCACAAAACGATGCCCACATTTGGGCTGTGCCCTGAAATGGAATGCTGTGGTGCGCTCTTGGGACTGTCCCTGCCACGGTTCAAGATTTGGCGAGGATGGAGGATTGATCGATAATCCGGCAAATGGGGATTGGCATCCATCATAATTTCTTGATTCATGTTGATTTATGTTTTTACGAAAACCCCTTGTCAGAGGGGGGTTCTTGTGTTATAATGCGAATGTTGCGAAAAAACACGCACTTCCATTTGTCGGTGGTGCCCGGGGCCGGGTAGCTGACAGAGAAGGCCGGACCTTGACGCGGATCCGGTGCGTAGTGAATAGCTTACGCAGGGCAGTGCGGAAGATTTTAACCAAACGGAGGTAAGAAAATGAGCGTTATTTCTATGAAGCAGCTGCTTGAAGCAGGTGTGCACTTTGGACACCAGACCAGAAGATGGAACCCCAAGATGGCTCCTTATATCTTCACCGAGAGAAACGGTATCCACATCATTGACCTGCAGAAGTCAGTGGTGAAGGTGGACGAAGCTTACAGAGCCGTGTCCGAGATTGCTGCACAGGGCGGCACCATTCTGTTTGTGGGCACGAAGAAACAGGCCCAGGACGCGGTAAAGACCGAGGCGGAGCGCTGCGGTATGTTTTATGTAAACGAGAGATGGCTGGGCGGTATGCTCACCAATTTCAAGACCATCCGCTCCCGTATTGCGAGACTTCACGCTATCGAGAAGATGTCCGAGGACGGAACCTTTGACGTTCTGCCCAAGAAAGAAGTTATCGCACTGAAGAAGGAGTGGGATAAGCTGGAGAAGAATCTGGGCGGAATCAAGAACATGACCAGAGTTCCCGACGCTATCTTTGTGGTGGATCCCAAGAAGGAGAAAATCTGCGTACAGGAGGCTCATGCGCTGGGCATCACCCTGATCGGTATCGGCGATACCAACTGTGATCCCGAGGAACTGGACTTTATCATTCCCGGCAACGATGACGCTATCAGAGCTGTCAAGCTGATCGTGGCCAAGATGGCTGACGCAGTGATCGAGGCAAATCAGGGTGAGGCTGTTTACACCGAGGCAGACATGGCGGCAGAAGCAGGTGCTGAGGACGGGGCAGCTCAGGACATTGAGGAAGTAGTGGAGAAAGAAGCAGAGTAAGCCGATACGTACGGCGGAAGGAGAGTAGAAATGGCAGAGATTACCGCAGCTATGGTGAAGGAACTGCGCGAGCAGACCGGAGCCGGCATGATGGATTGTAAGAAGGCTCTGAATGAGACCAACGGAAATATGGAAGAGGCAGTGGAGGTTCTGAGAAAGAACGGCCAGGCTAAGGCTGTCAAGAAGGAAGGCAGAATTGCAGCAGAGGGTATCTGCCGCATCGCCACCAAGGGTGACAGCGCAGCCGCAGTGGTTGAGGTAAATTCCGAGACTGACTTTGTGGCAAAGAACGAGACCTTCCAGCAGTTTGTGGAAGCTGTTGCAAAACAGGCAGTGGAATCCAGTGCAGCGAATATAGATGCATTCCAGGAGGAGCCCTGGATCGAGGACAGCTCCAAGACTGTCAAGGACGCTCTTGTTGACAAGATCGCAGTGATCGGCGAGAAGCTGAGCATCAGAAGATTTGAGAAAGTTGTGGCCACAGAGGGATGTGTGGTGTCCTATGTACACGGCGGCGGCCGAATTGGCGTTATCGTTGAGGCAAAGACCAATGTGGTGAACGACGCTGTAAAGGAGGCTCTCACCAACCTGGCTATGCAGGTGGCAGCTCTGTCTCCCAAGTATGTTGCTACTGCTGATGTTTCCGAGGAGTTCAAGGCTCACGAGAAGGAGATCATCGCGGCGCAGATCGCACAGGATCCCAAGATGGCAGGCAAGCCCGAGAAGGTGATTGAGGGTGCTGTAATGGGCCGTCTGAACAAGGAGCTGAAGGAGGTCTGCCTCTTAGAGCAGGTGTACGTGAAGGCGGAGGATGGCAAGCAGACCGTTGCCCAGTATCTGGCACAGGTTGCAAAAGAGAACAATGCTGATCTGCAGATCAAGAGATTTGTCCGCTTTGAGACCGGTGAGGGTCTGGAGAAAAAGCAGGAGGATTTCGCGGCAGAGGTTGCGGCACAGATGAATGCATAAAGCACACATCCAAATATAATACAGGTTTTCAGCCCCGGAGCAGTTCTTTCGGACCGTTCCGGGGTTTTTCATCGAGATTTCTATAGACAAAAGTGTCTAAAACTGATACTATATTATATGGAGTTTTTTACTTTTAGCAAGGCCCTTAAAGCCCGGTGATGGAAGAAAGAGCTTACTGCACGCACTTTGGGCCGGAGGTGATGTATGTATTCCTTTTTTGTAGGATTACAGGTTGCTGTGATCATTTTATCATTTATCGCAGAGGGTCTTTTGCTTTATGGAGATGGTTCCAAGCTCCAGAAGCAGATGAGCCTGTTTGTGACGGGATCCATTGTCATGAACGCGGGCTACTATCTGGAAATTACCGCCTCCTCGTTGGATGCTGCTATCGTAGCTACAAAGATGCAGTATCTGGGGGTTGCTTTTATTCCTATATTTTACTGTTGGTTCATGTTCAATTATTGTTATGAAAAGGCGCCTTATCGATTGATGAGAGTGATCCTTGTAGCTGAGGTGCTCCTTTTGGGCGCCGTATTTACCTGTGAGTACCACCAGTTTTTCTTTAAGGAGATTGCTCTGATCACAGAAGGAGTAGATCATCCCTATTTGGATATAACCTACGGACCCGGCTATGTGATCTTTTTTGTTCTGGCATACGTGATCCCTTACGGTCTGTCCCTGTATGCACTGGTTCACGCAATGATCACAAGGCCCAACAGGATGCGTGGAAGGAAGTATATGAGCTTTATTCTGATCTCATTGTTTCCGGTTTTGGCATTATTCACTTACATATGGGAGGTGTATTTAATTTATGATTTCACCCCCGCGGTGCTGGGAGGCTCTCTCTCTCTGGTGGTCATCACGGTATGGAGCCGGAGAAACTATGATTTTAGCCGTCTTGCAGCGGATGTAGTGCTGAAAAACATGGATGACGGCGTGATCATGCTGGATGAGAAAAAGCGTATTGTCAGCTTTAATCCTGCGGCTGAGGAAATTTTCACGGAACTGAGTTTTCAGGCGATAGGTGACAGCATTGAGAATATGGAGGATTTTCCGGAAGCCTTGCTGGATGAGGAGGGGCAAAGGAGTTTCAAACTGAATCGTCGCTACTATGACACCCATGTACGGCAGATTTTTGGATCAAACGGTAAGAGTCAGGGATATGTGGTCATTGTCTTTGACGTGACGGAGACCAGGGATTATATTGAAGAGATCAAGCAGGTACGTGAGGATGCGGAACGTGCAAACCTAACGAAGAGCGAGTTCCTTGCCAATATGTCCCACGAGATCAGAACCCCTATGAATGCGGTGATGGGACTGAGTGATCTCATCATGGAAGAGAGCCGCGGACGTAAGGTCTATGGCTATGCCTGCGATATCAAGGCGGCGTCCCAGAATCTGCTGGCCATTATTAACGATATTCTGGATTTGTCCAAAGTGGAATCAGGTAAGATGGAGCTGATTCCTGTGGACTATTATATCAAGAGTCTGGTAGACGAGGTTGTGAGCATGATGAAGGTTGCAGCTACCCAGCGGGGGCTGGATCTGATATGTGAATTTGATACCTCTATCCCTTGCAAATACTATGGCGATGACGGCAGGATCAGACAGATTTTGATCAATATCATGAACAACGCCGTAAAATTTACGAAAGAAGGGTTTGTCAAGATTACTGTGGGTGGACATCCCGGCAATCAGAACGACATAGAAAATATTGTGTTTCGCATTCAGGATACCGGCATGGGTATTAAGCCGGAAAATCTTGAGAAAATTTTCGAGGACTTTAAGCAGGTTGACTCTGGGCGAAACAGGGGCGTGGAGGGAACCGGCCTTGGCCTTTCCATCACCAGGCGTTTTGTGCAGCTGATGAAGGGTGGCATCGAAGTGGAGAGTGTCTACGGTGAGGGAAGCACCTTCATTGTTACCATTCCCCAGAAGATAGTGGACAGCCGTACACTGGAGGAGGTTCCGGATGTGCCTCAGAAGGAGTCGGAGAGTCTGGATGCTTTTGTGGTGAACAACTACAAGGTGCTGGTTGTGGATGACAACCTTATCAACAGGAAGGTAGCCATGGGATTTCTCAAAAATTACGGTTTTGAACTGTTTGAGGCTGCCAGCGGCCCCGAAGCCATTGCGATGGTCAAGGAGACCAAGTTTAACATGATCTTTATGGATCATATGATGCCTGAGATGGACGGTATCGAAGCCACCAAGATCATACGTGAGGAATGCGGATTAAACGGTCGTTCACCTGTTATCATTGCACTGACGGCAAATGCCATGGCAGGTGTCAGAGAAAAATTCCTGAACTGCGGTTTTCAGGATTTTATTGCAAAACCTCTTGACAGAAAGCCCCTGAACGAGGTACTTTCAAGGTGGATACCCAATGCCTGTAAGAAAGTGCAGCTGGATGAGGACAGCGGAGCTTCTGACGGCCAGCCTAAGATTACTTTTGAAGATATACATATTCAGGGCATTGACGTGGAGGAGGCGAAGAAGCACCACTCCGGAGAAGTGGAGGATTATGTGGAGCTTTTGAACCTCTACTACATGGACGGAAAGCGTAAGAGCAGTTATCTGACGGAGCTGCTGGAAAAGGAGAATTATAAGGACTATGGCATTGAGGTGCACGGCTTGAAGAGCGCTTCTGCCAACGTGGGCGCTATGGAGCTGTCAGCCCAGGCCAGAGAGCATGAAGATGCCGCTACCAGAGGCGACGTAGACTTTATCAAGATGCATTCATCAGAGCTGCTGGCCTGCTATGACCGACAGGTGGAGGCAATCAAGAAATTTCTGGACTTAAGACAGTCAGTGGCTGACGAGGGAAAGAGCGGAGAGAGCATGACCATTGACGGTGCATCCCTGCTGCGGGAACTGAAAAGCGCCCTGGAAAAGCTGGAGGATTTTAAATCCAAGGATTGTGCCCATGTGATAGAGAATCTGCTGCAATATGACCTGGATCAGAGCGATACGGAAAAGATCAAAGAGATTCAAGGGCAGTTGAAAATGTATGAGGATGATATTGCGGAAAAATTGCTGCGTGAATTGATAGACGGGCTGGAGAAGGAGGACATACAGTAAATGGACAGACTGGATAAGATGAAGATATTGGCGGTGGATGATAATATTATTAATCTTGCCACAATTGAACAGGAACTGAAAGACAAGTATGAGGTGATAACAGTCAACTCAGGTGTGAGGGCTATCCGTTATCTCAACAAGGAAAAACCGGACCTTGTTCTTCTGGACGTGCAGATGGCTTTGATGGACGGAATCGAGACACTGAAGGAAATGAGGACCATGGAGAACGGCGCCACCATTCCCGTCATTATGCTTACTTCCAAGAAAGACAGGGAAACTGTGATCGAGGGCTCCAAGCTGGGCATTATGGATTATGTGGTAAAGCCCTTTGACTCCCAGGATCTGCACGAGAGAATTGACCGGGCCCTGAAGAAGGTGGGCGTGCTTCCTGTGGAAGACAAGGAGCTCTATGAATATGTCAAGCAGGTCCAGGATGAACTGGCTGCCCACAATGTCCGCAGCGCAATCATCAAGACGGAGGAAATCCTGAGCTATAAAATAGACGAGGAAATCTTTGGCCGTATGCAGAATGCAAAATCCAGGCTTCGGGCCAATGACATTGACACTGCCGAGAGACTGGTGGGCAGAGTGATGAAGATGCTGGAGCGGTCAGTGGGTTCGGAGACAACCGTCAAATTCCCCATCAGCGCGGGCGAGATGAATGCAAGGCTTTTGTATGTGCTCAATGATCTGGAGAATTTCAAGGTCAAGGAGGCTGCCCAGAAGCTGGAGGATCTGATGCGTTTTGACATTCCTCCCATTGTTGCAGAGTCCTGCGTCGCAGCCCAGGAGCGGCTGGAAGAATTTGACGACGGTGCAGCGGAGGAACTGGTACAGCAGGCGCTGACGGAGATGAAGAACCATTTGATTTAAGCGCCATGATTTCTAGGATGTGACAGTGCCCCTGTATATATTTTATGTGAGGAAAATCGCGCAGTTTGTATCAGACATATAAAGACAAATGAAGAAAAGCTTCCCAACTTGCAAAAATGAAGTTTGGAAGCTTTTGTATTTAAGCTGTTTATTATATATATCCGCTCGGTGCCTGAATGCAAAATGTCATCAGTCAAAAAGAATCATCGCGCAGTAAGCACCCAACTATCAAACCATCGCAGCCATCTGCTCACATATTCCGCCTCTACAGGCTGTCCGGTCAGTACCGGATAGAACATCAGGAACAAACCAAAGACAGCGAGTCCATAAATCACTATAAACATCAGGAACTGTCTGTTCCCAAAACGCCAATCCCCAAATTGTCGATCCATAAACAGCTTGGACTGTTTGGACAAGGCCGGATTGTCAGAAGGATTTCCTACTCTGCCTGCCGTATTTTGCTGCCAGCACATCAAGCTGTACACGATCATCAGCACCACAAACACTACGCTGGGAAAGTAGTGATAGATAAAAGTGATGCGGGTCACAAACATCCAGGGCAGATACTGGGCAAGATATCCGATGGAGAGAAAGGCGGCGGTGCGGTCCCTGTACTTGACCAAGCGCCACAGCATATAAAAAAACGCAGGTATTCCGGCCCACCAGACCAGGGGATTTCCAAAGGCGCTGATCCCTTCCCGCAGCGTTTCTCCCGGCTGCCCGGAAAAGTACCAGATAGGCCGGGCAATGATAGGCCACTGATACCAGGGGGAAGAATAGGGATGTGTGGCCTCAAGAGTGCTGTGATAATGGAACATGGTAGTCTGGTTCTGCAGCATGCGCGCAAACAGGCCGTTGTCCCCGTAATCTCGGAAGGGCAGGTAGGACAGCAGGTAAATGGCTGCTGGTATCACCACAAAGAAACAAATGCAGAAGAAAACGGTATTTCTGGTGCAGGGAACAAATCGCTCCAGAACTCTACTGTGTGGAATGCCGGAGGTCTCTCCCTGAGGGTCAGCCTTGGCGTAACAGTATTCTTGATATCTTCGATAAAGTGTGCCAAAAAATAGCACAGCTAGACCTGCACCGGCATAGATGCCTGTCCATTTGGAAGCAATGCCAAGCCCCATACAGATGCCGCAGGCGCCAAGGGGTAAAAATGTTTTCCAAAGCGGCGTGTCATAAAAGCTTAATTTATAGTAACAGTACATGAAAAAGTACATCAATATCACAAAGAAAGTAATGTACACGTCAATGGTGGCAATCCTGGTCTGTGTCAGGTGCATAAAGTCAAAGGAGAAGAGCACACAAGCCAGAGCAGCGGTGGACGTGCGGTCTGTCAGCTTTCTGGCAAACAGGTACACAAAGGGGACCATGGCGATGCCAAAGAATACACCTACAATGCGCCAGCCGAAGGGATTCATGCCGAAAACAGAGATGCCTGCGGCGATCAAGATCTTTCCAAGCGGCGGGTGGGTGTTTTCGTAGGCGGTAAGGCCGTGCAGGAACTCATAGGCGGTGCGCCCGTGATAGATTTCGTCAAAGTACATGCTGTTGCGATAATTACTCCGGCCCGGGTACAGACTCTGCTCGTCAAAAAGCTCCGGGTAGTCCGACGCATTCAGGGGAGTCAGCACATTTCCCTCACTGTCCAGAAAGACAAGCTCCAGCAGCGATGCCTGGTCCTCCTTCAGCGTCAGCTGAAGATAGGGCACTCCTGCCTGGATAGATATCTGCTGCCAGGTAAAGACATTCCCCAGAGTGACATCCCCCAGACTGACCCAGATGTCATTGGCATTCCGCTTGCCCTCCAGGAAAAAGCTGCGTTTATGCCAGGGTGCAATATAGTAGGAGAGGTCGCTAGGGATGTTTTCTCCAAAATCAAAGGTCAGAGTCTGTTGCCCGGTTATCTCATAGACACTTGTGGGAGCCTGGCGGTCGCCCAGATCATAGAGGGCGAAGCAGCTGTAAACGCCGGTGATAGCCAGAATACAGATAAAATCCGCGGCCCGCAGACGGTTCCCCCGGGAGGATGGTCTGGGCGCATGGGAGGTGTGGCGCGTGAGAAAACCGGGCAGTAGGTCCTTTGGAGGGCTGCCATCTGTCATGCTGTCCTCCACCATGTCAGGGACTTTGCCGCGGCCGTAAAGTCTGTGGAAGGTCTGGTACAGGAAGCATGCCATAATAAGCATTCCCAGGGACACCGGAATGATAACCGGTGAGCGCCTGTCATAATTGTGCGGGTCATAGAAAAATAACACATATGCGGCGTTATAAAAATGCAGCAGCGAAAAGGCGCCATAACAAAAGTATAACCTCCAGGACGGTCTGTACAGATAGGCAAACAGCAGAAACAGCATGGCGGGATACAGATACCGCTCGTGCATGCGCACGGAGAATACGAAAACCGTGATAAGAAGGAAAGCGGTCAGCATAGGGTATTTCTCACGGTCACGGCGATGTCTGAAGCTATAATAGAGCACCGCCAGGACGGCGGCCAGAATCATGGCATAGCCATAGAAAGAATAGGGCAGCCCCATAAAGGTATTGTCCTGACTGATCCAGTTTAGGCCCGCCAGCCCCCAGAAATTGCAGGCATTTACCGCGGCATAGGGGTAAGAGGCAACGGTGTTAAAATACTGTTCCCATACCTTTTCCAGACCAAAGGGAGCGCAGAGCAGCACTGCGGCGCATAGTGATAAAATGCCATATGCCAGGCTTCGCAGCAGATTCATGAGAGGGGTAAAGATATTGTCCTTTGAAAATTTACTCAGAATCAGCTGGTCCACCATAGCCACGAACAGAATGGGCAAAAGGAACAGAGCCTGGGGCTTGATCAACAATGCGGCGAAGAAAGCCACATAAGCTGGTACCAGCCATTCATGAACCAGGCAAATACACATGCATGCCAGAGCAAAGGTGAACACTGCATCAACCTGTCCCCATACGGAGGAATTCAGGATCACAGCGGGATTGAAAAGGTAGGCAGCACACAAAAACAGCGCCTGTTCAGGAAGAACCTTTCTTCGGGCTTCCCGCCAGAGCAGCCATCCACATCCAAGATCACATAGGATGGAGGGGAGTCTCAGCAGGGTGAGATGAGCTGCCGAATAGTATTCTATTTTCAGCAGGCTGCGCAGTGCCCCGATGGGATACAGCAGATACATATAGCCCGGGGGATAGTCTGTGAATACATCGGGAGAATAGAAATCGCCGGGGCCATAAAGAAAGATTCTGTCCGCCCAGGCAGCAAAGCAGGCGGTATCAGTGCCAAAGCCCCTGGAGAGTCCGGCAGCGGTCAGACGGATCAGAAGAGCGGCGAAAAAAAGCGTGCAGAACAGACCGCGTACCTTAATGGAATGGTTCATCCCCTGTGCTTTTCCAAAAGAGGCAGCCATCCGCAGAAAGCAGGCTGTAAACAGGAGTAAGCCAAAGATAACGGCCAGGTGGATGTATGTCATAAATTACCCTCCGTGAAACGCAAAATTCTTACCAATGATTATATCAAAAACATTGATGAATGAAAAGGATGTATGATATACTATCTTTTGTGCGTATGGGAATTTTGTTGCTGTTTACGCCATGCTTCATTCAGGCCAGTACTGTCAATGTCCTTCCGGCAGACCGCCTAAGCACGTCGGCACTTGGCGAGGTACTTTCGAGCC
>JAFLRN010000070.1 GCA_022511385.1 Acetatifactor sp. | reverse complement strand
CCCCTGTTTCCGCCGTGAGAGGGCGGCGTCTTAACCGCTTGACCAATCAGCCATTTTTCTCCATAAGAGCGGTACTTGCTTATAATAATACAACGGAGAAAAAATTGCAAGCACTTTTTAAAAATTTTTTATAAGTCAAATAAACTCAGCTGATTGGACTCCGGCAGGTTGCCCAACAGATTCAATGACGCCATCAGATCAACTATCGTTTTTGATACCTTGGTGCGCTCCCGGAAATCATCCCTGGACAGGAAGGGGCCGTCCTTCGCCGCCTCCACAATGGCGTCCGCCGCCTTCTCGCCCAATCCCTCAATGCTGTTGATGGAGGGCATCAGCTTGCCGTCAATGATCTGAAAGGACCTTGACTGGGCCCGGAAAATATCGATGGGCATGAATTCATAGCCCCTTGCGTACATCTCCTGAACAATCCTCATGTCGCTGTACGCAGCTTCCTCCTTGTTAGACAGAGGCTCAGCACCGCTCTCCTTGTTGGATACCGCATCCATCCGGCGCTTGTAGCCCGTCATAATGGTTTCCAGATGCTCTCTGCCCTGGCACATAAGCTCATAAGAGAATGCTTTGGCCCGGATACTGAAGTAAGCGCCGTAATAGGCCAGTGGATAATGGATCTTACAGTAGGCGATGCGCCATGCCATCATCACATAGGCCGCCGCATGAGCCTTGGGAAACATGTACTTGATCTTCTCACAGGACCAGACATACCAGTCCGGCACATTGTGATCCAGCATGTCCTGCTTCCACTCAGGCCACTTGTCACACTTTCCCTTTGCTACAGTACCCTTTCTCACTGCCTCCATGATCTTAAAGGCCTTTTCCGATTCCACACCCATCTGGATCAGGTAGGTCATGATATCATCCCTGGTGCAGATCGCGGTGGAGATGGTAGCCTTGCCCTCCTGGATCAGGGTTTGGGCATTTCCAAGCCATACATCCGTGCCGTGGGAGAGGCCTGAGATGCGCACCAGATCCGAGAAGGACTGGGGCTTTGCGTCGATAACCATCTGCATGGCAAAGTCCGTTCCAAACTCCGGGATTCCCAGTGCACCCAGCTTTGTGCCGCCAATCTGGTCCGGTGTGATTCCCAGGGCGTCCGTATTCTGGAACAGGGACATGACCTCCTTCCCATCCAGAGGGATTGTCAGCGGGTCCACACCCGTCATGTCCTGGAGCATGCGGATCATGGTGGGATCATCGTGTCCCAGAATATCCAGTTTTAACAAGTTATGGTCGATGGAGTGATAGTCAAAGTGGGTGGTAATGGTGTCAGTTTCCATATCATTGGCAGGATGCTGTACGGGAGTAAAAGAGTTGATATCCTGGCCCAGGGGCAGCACCACAATACCGCCGGGATGCTGTCCGGTGCTTCTGCGCACACCGGTACAGCCCAGCGCAAGGCGCTCCAGCTCGCTGCGCCGCTTTGCCTTCCCCTGCTCCTCATAATATTTCCGCACATATCCGTAGGCGGTCTTGTCCGCCAGAGTGCCTATGGTGCCCGCCCGGAAGGTCTGCCCGGCGCCGAAGATCACCTCCGTGTACTTGTGGGCCTTGGACTGGTACTCCCCGGAAAAATTCAGGTCGATATCAGGCTCCTTATCCCCCTTAAATCCAAGAAAGGTCTCAAAGGGAATGTCAAAGCCTTCCTTGTGGAGGGGCTCCCCGCAGACGGGACAATTCTTATCCGGCATGTCCACGCCGGCCCTTCCCGCGTAAGCCTTCACCTCTTCGCTGTCAAAATCCACATAATGGCACTTGCTGCAATAATAGTGGGGACTTAAGGGATTCACTTCCGTAATGCCGGACATTGTGGCCACAAAGGAACTTCCCACGGAGCCTCTGGAACCCACCAGGTAACCGTCCTCAACTGACTTCCAGACCAGCTTTTGGGCAATGATATACATCACTGCAAAACCGTTGCTGATAATGGAGTTCAGCTCCCTCTCCAGCCTCTCCTCCACAACAGCCGGAAGCTTGGGCCCATATATCTCATGGGCTTTTGAATAACATATGTCTGTTAATGTTTTGTCACTATCTGCAATGACGGGGGCACACTTGTCCGGACGCACGGGGGAGATGGTCTCGACCATATCTGCGATCATGTTGGTATTCCTTACCACTACCTCGTAGGCCTTATCGCTCCCCAGATAAGAAAACTCCTCCAGCATTTCCTCGGTGGTGTGCAAATACAGGGGTGCCTGCTCGTCGGCATCCTTAAATTGCAACCCCGCCAAAATGATCCGGCGGTAAATCTCATCCTCGGGATCCAGAAAATGCACGTCACAGGTAGCCACAACGGGCTTGTGGAACTGCTCGCCCAACTTCACAATACGCCGGTTGATCTCCAGGATATCCTCCATGGAGCTTACGTTCCTCACTCTTTCAGAGGCGATCATAAACCTGTTGTTGTCCCTGGGCTGTATTTCCAGATAATCATAAAAATTAACAATTCTTGCAATCTGCATATCACTCTGGCCGTCCAGCAGGGCCCGGTACAACTCTCCCGCCTCACAGGCGCTGCCCAGGATCAGCCCATCCCGGTATTTCAGCACCAAACTCTTGGGAATTCTGGGATGCCGGTTCGCGAAATAGGTCAGATGGGATTCCGACACCAGCCGGTATAAGTTGATGCGTCCCAGGTCATTCTTCGCCAGAATGATGGTATGGTAGGTGGGCAGCTTGCGCACCAGCTCCACGCTGGATTTTCCCAACTCATTCACCTGGGCCAGGGTGTGAATCTCCCGCTCTTCCAGCATCTGGATAAAACGCACGAAGATCAGGGCGGTGCATTCTGCGTCGTCCACTGCCCGGTGATGATTTTCAAGTGATATATTCAGCGTCTTTGCCACCGCATCCAGCGTGTGCTTTGCCTGGCCTGGCAAAAGCACTCTTGCAATGCCCACCGTGTCCACATAGGTATATTCCCAGGGAAGTCCCAGCCTTCTGGCGTTCTCCTGGATAAAGCTCATATCAAAATTAGCGTTGTGGGCCACCAGCACACAATCCCTGGAAAACTCCAGAAACTGAGGCAGAACTTCCTCGATCACAGGCGCTCCTGACACCATGTCATCCCGGATACCGGTCAGCTTCTCAATTTCGTAGGGAATGGGCACCTGAGGATTGACAAATGCGGAAAAGCGGTCCACAATACTGCCGTCACTCACCTTTACCGCTCCAATTTCGATGATCCGGTTGCTTACCGGCGAAAAGCCCGTAGTCTCAATATCGAACACCACAAAATCTTCTTTCAGGCTGTTGTCTCTGTCCCCGGTGACGATTTCCTTCAGGTCGTCCACCAGATAGGCTTCCACACCGTATATAATTTTGAAAAAGTCCTGCTTGTCAGGTTTTTCTTCCCCAGCCTCCGCCCGTTTCGCTTTTTCAGCCTTCCACAGGTCCTCCCATACATGGTTGGCATCCGTAAAGCTCTGAACCACACCGTGGTCCGTAATGGCGATGGCTTTGTGTCCCCATTTGTAGGCTTGCTTTACAATGTCCGAAGCCTCCGACACGCCGTCCATGTCGCTCATCTTCGTGTGACAGTGTAATTCCACCCGTTTTCGGGCGGCGGTGTCCATTCGGTGTACGGTAAAATCCGGTATCTTCTTGATTCCGTACAGGGAGCCAATGGTCAGCTCATGGTCATATTTGTCCAGAGAGACCACGCCTCTGACCTTCACAAACGCTCCTGTCTTCAGAGAGCCGGTGAACTCCTTTAGCTGCTCATTTTTCACAAACAGCTTGACAGTTATGGTGTCCGTAAAATCGGTGATATCAAAAATAACAATTGTTCTTTCATTTCTGATCTCCCTGGTATCAAGCTTCGTCACCTTGCCCCGAAGTGTTACCTCCCCGATCTCACCTTCAATTTCTTCGATATGTATGGCTTCATCCTCGAAATCCCGGCCATAGATCACGTCAGGATTGTCTGAAGACTTGAGGGGACGCTGCCTGTCGCCGCCAGACCTCGCACCATCGCCCCGGCCAAAACTGCCTCTGCGCAGACCCTTACTCTGAAATTCACTGACACTGCCAGAGGCCTTTTGCCCGGCTTTAGCCTGGACAGTATCTGCACTGCCTGGATTGCCATCGTTCGCACTGTTGGCGGAACCGCTCTCCATCTCTTTATCAATGACTTCTCCGGCCTCTTCCCCGTCTCCCTGGCCGCCGGGAGCCGCCGCTGTATCCGCATTTTCTGAGGTTTCTCCGATTCCTTCTCCCCGGGTGCGCCGATAGATCTCATTTACCTTCATCCGAAGCTTCAGTTCATCGTCCTCCGCAAATTTTCCGACCCTTGCTTCACGGTAGCAAATCTCCACCCCCGCCTTCAGACCGCACCGTTCCACCAGCACCTTCTCCAGTATCCGGACCAGCTCCGTCTCCTTACTCCGGTTCAGCACCGTGTCCTCAATGGTGAGCGTAAGCGTGTCCGGATTTGGATAAGCGATTTCCGCCGTCCGGAAGGCGTTGTATTCAATATGTCCATACTCCCGCAGCTCCGCCAGAAGGCTTTCCCTGTAGAGCTTCATCAGGTTCTCCAGTGTGTACTGGGAGGAAAGTTCAAAACGCTCCTGTATCCTCACGGCAAGATTCGCATTCGGAAACAGCTGTTTTTTTATTTCCCCCTCAACAGTCCAGATATCCTCCTTCAGGATCAGTCTGGTGCTGAACAGATAAATGCGCATGGAATCCTTGTTTTTTGTGGCCGACACACGTTCCACATCCGCCACCGCCAGTCTGTCATGCAGAGGATTCTCTATTTTTAAGGTTGGAAACACATCAAAAAAAGGTTTTGACATAAACTTAACTCCAATTGTCCAGTTCTTCCTTAAGTACAGCCAGAAGCTGTTCTTCCGGCACCTTGCGGACGATCTCGCCCTTTTTGATCAGCAGGCCCTCTCCCTGGCCTCCGGCAATTCCGATATCAGCCTCCCTGGCCTCCCCGGGACCGTTTACCGCACAGCCCATGACGGCCACCTTGATATTCAGAGGATAATCCTCCACCAGCTTCTCCACCCTGGATGCCAGTCCGATCAGGTCGATCTTCGTCCTGCCGCAGGTTGGGCAGGATACCACCTCAATACCGCCTTTTCTTAACCCCATGGTCCGCAGGATCAGCTTTGCCGCCCGAATCTCCTCCACGGGATCACCTGTCAGGGATACCCGGATGGTGTCGCCGATGCCCTGACTTAAGATCAGCCCCAGGCCGATGGAGGACTTGATGCTGCCGCTTAAGACGGTGCCCGCCTCGGTAATGCCCACGTGCAGAGGATACCGGGTCTGGTCCGCCAGAAGCTCATGAGCCTTCACGCACATCAGCACATCGGAGGATTTGATGCTGATCACAAGGTTACGATAACCCTGTTCTTCGATCATTCTTACCTTGTCCAGAGCACTCTCCACAATGCCCTCCGCGGTGACTCCGCCATACTTCTCCACCAGCTCCTTCTCCAGTGAGCCGCTGTTTACACCCACCCGGATGGGTATGTTTCTCTCCTTCGCAGCATCCACCACTGCCCGGACCCTTTCGGGGCCGCCGATATTTCCTGGATTGATGCGTATCTTGTCCGCACCGTTCTCTATGGCTGCAATAGCCATTTTATAGTCGAAATGGATATCCGCCACCAGCGGGATATGTATCTGCTTCTTGATCTGTGCAAGCGCCTGCGCCGCCTCCAGGCTGGGCACAGTGCAGCGGATGATCTCACAGCCTGCGTCCTCCAGACGCAGAATCTGGGCCACCGTTGCATCCACATCCTCCGTCCTGGTGTTGGTCATGGATTGGATTTTGATCGGGCTGCCGCCGCCAATTTCAACGTCCCCAATCTGCACTTTACTCGTACTCTCTCTATGCATAAGTATTCTCTCTTTCTTCTCCGCTTTCCGTCAGCAAAGACATCCAAAAGCGCCTGTGCCGATATAAAACAGTGTATCACAGATTCCCATATCCCTCAATCAAATTTTCCCGGAAAAATCCCGGTAGAATCTCTTGCGAAAACCCCGGAAAAACATCCTGGACTGACTTGAACAGCCATGTTTTCCACGCAGAGACGCATCAGACAGGCATTTAAATTAAAACAGCCTTCCCGCAAATTTTGTGGCAGCTTGACCCTGATCTCCTCGACGGTTCTGGGCGTGAGCTCCAGAGCGCTGTAAACTGCTTCCAGCTCCGGCGGAAGTCCAGAGCGGATCTTCCTTTCCTCCACGGTCTCTATCCCATGATGTTCTTTTGTACGGCCGCCATTACTGCCATTGCTGTCACCATTGATATCTGTCATATCTTTCTTCCGTTTCGCCGCCGAAGTCCCGCTCAGAAGGTTCTTTCCTTGTCCGCCTTGGGCACACTGTCTCTCCCGCAAACCGTATAACTCCTGTATCAGCTCCTCCGGATTTAAAAGCGGCACCGCCCCCTGGCGAATCAGGCGGTTACAGCCGTCGCTGAGCCTGTCCGTGATCCTGCCGGGCACCGCATAGACCTCCTTGCCCTGCTCCAGAGCCATGTCCACTGTGATCAGTGTGCCGCTTTTCTCCCTCGCCTCCACGACCACCACCGCATCCGACAGCCCGCTGACAATGCGGTTTCTGGGCGGAAAATTCCATGCCAGGGCAGGCGTTCCCAGAGGATAGGACGATATCAGACATCCCTGGCCGGGCAGCCGGTCATAAAGCCTCCTGTTCTCCTTCGGGTAGCAGATGTCTATGCCGCATCCCAGCACCCCACAGGACCTGCCGCCCACATTCAACGCTGCCTGTTGGCTGATGCCGTCCACACCCCTGGCCATACCGCTGACCACCGTAATCCCACTGCGCCCCAGAATTTCCCCCAATTTATCCGCTACAAAGCTGCCATACTGGGAGCACTCCCTGGCACCCACCACTGCAACTGTGGGCTCCTGTTCCCCTGGCAGGCTGCCACAGACAAACAGTCCGTAGGGCGCATCCGGAATCTCCCTGAGACGTCCCGGGTATCCCCTGTCAGCCAGAGTCACCAGCCGGATTCCCCGTTCTTTAAGCCTCTCATATTCTCTTTCCGGCTTCCAGCTTTCCGTAAACCGTTTCAAGCTCTCCACCTGCTTTTCCTTAAGCACCTGTCTCCACCTGTCCAGTCCGGCATAATATACCCCTTTTGCTCCTCCGCACAGCTCTGCCAGTTGAAGAAGCTGCCGATTACCCACATCCGGAAAGCTGCACAGCCACAGCTCATAAGGCAGCTCACTTTCCTTGTATTTCTCCTGATACAACTCTTTTCTCCTCCTGTCTTTCGTTCAATTCCAATATTCGTGTGCCGGCCGATAGAAAGCCGCTTCCATCAAATGCTCCACGCCAATCTTCTCTGCTCCTTCCAGGTCCGCTATGGTTCTTGCCACCTTCAATATCCTGTGATAGGCTCTGGCACTGAACTGCAGGGAATGATACAGCTGTTCCATACAGTCCTGCTCTTCCTGTCCCAGGGCGCAGTAACGCTCCATGTCCGCCGCGTCAATGTCCGCGTTGAATCTGTACGAAGTGCCCACATAACGCTTTTCCTGCTGTTCCCGGGCCCTGAGAACCCTTTGCCTGATACTTGCACTGCTCTCTCCCCGGCCGCCGCGCAGGCTCAGCACATCCACCGACTGCAGCTCCACACAGAGATCGATCCTGTCCAGAATGGGACCTGACACCCTTCCCATATACTTCCTTACCTGGGGCTCCGTACACCGACAGCGGTTCCGGTTCGGATAATAGCCGCAGGGACAGGGATTCATGGCACAGACCAGCATAAAGTCGCCGGGATAGGATACACTTCCGCTGATCCGGGAAATATTCACTTTATGTTCCTCCAGGGGCTGACGCAGACTGTCCAGCACCTCCCGCTTAAACTCCGGCAGCTCGTCCAGAAACAGCACACCTCTGTGGGCCAGGGAGATCACACCCGGCCTCGGGATACTGCTTCCGCCGATCAACGCTGCCTGGGTAACGGTATGGTGGGGGCTTTGAAAAGGCCTTGCCGTCACCAGGGCCGTCCCCTCCCCTGTGAGGCCGGCCACGCTTGCAACGGAGGTCACCTCCAGGCATTCCTCCGCCGTAAGGAGCGGCAATATCCCCGGTATACGCTTGGCAATCATGGATTTTCCCGCACCGGGAGGCCCCACCATCAGAAGATTGTGAAAGCCTGCCGCAGCAATCTCTGCCGCTCGCCTTGCCGTCTCCTGTCCGCTTACCTGGTCAAAATCCGGTGCCCCGGCCGTCATTTCTCCGGTTAAGAGGCTTTGCAGATCCTGCTGCAGCCGGGGAAGGATTACCTCCCGGCTGCCCTCCGTCTCCGTCTGCAGGAATTCCAGCACCTGACAGATATGGGATGCCCCCCGCACTGCGATGCCGGGGATCACCGCACCCTCGGCGGCATTTTCCTCCGGGACGATGCACTGGCGTATGCCTCTCGCTGCGGCCTCCCTCACAATGGGCAGAACGCCCCGGACCCTTTTGATCTCACCGTTCAACCCCAGTTCTCCCAAAAATAATGTATCCTCCACGGCATTCTGTGAAAAATAGTTAAATGACGCCAGCATGCCAACTCCTATGGCAAGATCGAAGGCCGTCCCCTCCTTACGCCTGTCCGCCGGTGACAGATTTACTGTAATACGGTTTGGCGGCAGGTCAAAGCCTGCATTTTTCAGGGCAACACACACCCTCTCCCTGGATTCGCGCACTTCACAGCTTAGTGACCCCACCATAGAAAAGGATGGAAGTCCCTTTGAGATGTCTACCTCCACAGCCACCAGATAGGCGGAAACCCCGTGAAGCGCGCCTGCATAGATTGTACTGAACATAGAGATACCTCCTGTAAAGATGTGAAAGATGATAAAGATGTGAAAAATGTGAAAGATGATAGACCTTTGTTTCTGAATAAATTGTACACTTTAAAAATTTAGGTGATGGAAATAAAATGGGTAATCACAGAACAAGAAAACTACTTAAACATAAGATAAATAACTTATTTAGAACGGTTTTAGACAGTTTAAAATAAGGTATTTGATGCTAAAGGTACATCCAAAGTAAGCAGCATTCAAATAACCCTGAGAATCGAGTACGCGTAAAATAACGTTTGCTATGTATTTTTCTCCCGGATCTCACTTATCTCCCGGAGCTCATCGTCCTCTTTGCTCACATTTGGCGCCAGCGGAAGATCGGTCATAACATACCGGTTGTCCAATGTCTTCATGATATCTACAATATAAATATCCCTGTTATCCCGGGCTGACAGATCCAAAAGGGAATTATCCCCAAAGGTAAGCAGCATGGGTCTTAATATATCTTCTGTGTTTTCTGCCACCACCAGCGCCTTTTCGCCCGTACTCAGTTCTACACTGACGCCGGGGAACAAGATATTGACACTGCGGATCAGAGCATCCACTACCGACTCGTCATACACTTCCGGATGGTCGTGCAATTCCTGGAGCGCTTTCACTTCAGATTCAGAATGCCCCTGAAGATCTACAGCTGTGATCTCATCATAGCGGTTTGCCACCATAAGAATCTTCGACGCCAAGGACATTCTGGCGTTTGACTGCAGTTTTCCCGTAGTATCAAACTCCTGCTGAGCCAGCAGCGCCTGTACACAGATCCGCTTGATAACGCCTCCCTCCATAAAAGCTTCTTCCAGCACATCCAGACCAGACAGCTGATCCTGATAAATCCGATCCATCAGGTTTTCATCCCCGTCGCGGCTGAATAAAACATCCTTCGGAATCTGCATTTTACCGATATCATGCACGATAGCCGCATGTACGGTCCGTAACTGCTCGTCCACCTTTACGTTCATAGCATGGGTGATCATGGCGCAAAAGATTGCCGTATTCAAAGCATGTCTGCAGACAAAGTCATCCCGGCTCCTCAGATTCTGAAAAAAACTGATCTTTTCATCCAAATGACCGTACTTCCTCAGTATCGTGGCAGCAATGGTGTCAAGCCTGTTCTTACGCTTGGTCTCCAGGATTCCTTCCAGCTCATCCTGAATAGAAAACCCTGTTGCTATCTGGAACCGTTCAAATTCCAAATCCTCATCAGACATAGGCGGAAGAGGCTCTGCGGGCTCCAGAATATACACGCCCAGCAGACCAAAGTTCTTTACACTTTCTATGGTAAGGGAAGTCAGCCTGGAATCCCTCTCAAAAAGAAGAACGCCTTTCTTGTTATAAATAGGCCTTGCCAGGCGCATTCCCATTTTCAGATCATCAGCTTCGATAAATTTCATAACTTTCCTCGTTTCTCTTCCGCAAAAGCTTATCCCTGTTTATATTATATACAATTTATGCCAAAAACACAATTACTAATTGATAGTGTCTTACACAAATTTGTCCCGAAGCTTTTGTAATGCCTTTTTTTCAATGCGGGACACATAGCTGCGGGAGATACCGAGCTTTGCTCCAATCTGACTCTGAGTTGCTTCAGGGGTTCCGTTTAAACCGTACCGAAGAGTCAGGATTTCCTTCTCCCTGTCCGTCAAGACCTCATCCAGAAGCGCAAAGAGCTTTTTGATATTGCCAGACAACTCCATACTTTCAATGATATCGGGCTGCTGCTGCTCGATCACGTCCACCAGATGAATTTCGTTTCCTTCCTTATCCTGGCCGATGGGTTCAAACAGCGATACCTCCCGGGAGGTCTTCTTTTTTCCTCGAAGCAGCATTAAGAGCTCATTGTCAATACATCGGCAGGCATAGGTGGCAAGTCTCCCCTTCTTATCATCGAAGGTGTCTATTGCCTTGATGAGACCAATGCAGCCGATAGAGATCAAGTCCTCCATGTCCTCTTCCGCATTCTGATACTTCTTGGCTATGTGAGCCACCAACCGTAGGTTACGCTCAATCAGAATTTCCTTTGCCCGCCGGGCTTGTGCTGGGGTTCCCTCTCGCAGCAGGCGACACTGTTCGGCTTCTTCTCCTGAGGTCAACGGTTTTTGAAAGGTCTTCAAAGGTTCCTCCGGGGATTACTCTCACCAATAGTCTATGAACCTTTTTTCTCCACAGTGCCTGTCACGACAGCAAAAACTGATACCCTTCTCCAGGACACGGCCAGACATGCTAGAGCAGAAACTGTCCCATCACATAATTGCTCACGTCCAATCCCAGGTCCGTCAGCGCCAGCCGGTCTCCCCCGTCTTCCTTACGTTGATATCGATACAACAGTCCCTTTCGGATATTCTTTTCAATCACTCCACCATAGATATTCTCCAATCTACATCCGAAGCAGTGCGCAAATTCTGCCGGGTCCACCCCTTCTGTCAGCCGCAGGCCCAGAAACATAAATTCTTCCATCTGTTCCTCCCTGCTAAGTTTCTCCACATCCTCCCGGCAACCTGTTGGGTCCTCTAAATAGCGCTCAGTATTACAGGTGTTTTTAAAACGTGTGTTATTTATCAGGGAAGCCGCTCCCAGCCCCATCCCCAGGTAATCCCGTCTCCTCCAGTAGCCACAGTTATGCCGACAGGCAAAGCCCTCCTTTGCATAGTTGGAAATCTCATACCGCTCATACCCTGCCAGTGCCAGCAGGCGCTTCGTCTCATGGTACATGGCCCGGTCTGTATCCTCGTCGGGTGGTTCCAGCCTGCCGGCTTCCGCCATTTCAAAAAAAGGGGTTCCCTCTTCCAGAATCAGGCTGTAAGCGGAAATATGTTCCGGGGGCGGCGTAAGAGAAAGCACTTTTTTCAGAGTGGCAAGGTAACTATCCAGACTTTGACCCGGCAGGGCACTCATCACATCCACATTGATGTTAGTAAATCCTACTTCTCTTGCTCCCTGATAGGTCTCAAGAAATTGCTGCCAGGTATGAATTCGTCCCAGGACACGCAGCTCCTCGTCATTCGCAGATTGGAGCCCGATACTGAGGCGAGTCAGCCCTGCTCCCCGAAAGTGCGCCAGCTTCTCCTTGTCTACAGTTCCAGGATTGACTTCAATGGTCAATTCAGCATCAGGAGCCAGTCGGTAATACTCCTTCACAACTCCCAGCAGCTCTTCTATCTGTACGGATTCAACTACCGAGGGTGTTCCTCCACCTAAAAACACGGAGGTGACCAGGTACTCCCGGCACGCCTCCGCCCGCTCCTTTGTCTCCAGGATCAGTGCCTCCATGTACCGCCTCTTTTCTTCCGGTCCCGCGGGGCCTGATAGAAAATCGCAGTACAGACATTTCCTGACACAAAAAGGGATATGAAAATATAATTCCAGTTCTCCAGCTCTATTTCTATTTCCTGTCATCCAGCTTCAACACACTCATAAACGCTTTCTGGGGGATCTCCACGCTGCCGATCTGGCGCATGCGCTTCTTGCCCTCCTTCTGCTTCTCCAACAGTTTCTTCTTTCTGGTGATATCGCCTCCGTAACACTTGGCAAGCACATCCTTGCGCATGGCTTTCACAGTTTCCCTGGCGATGATCTTACCGCCGACAGCCGCCTGGATGGGAATCTCAAACAAGTGTCTCGGAATCTCATCCTTCAGCTTCTCACACATCTTCCTTCCCCTCTCGTAGGCGGAATCCGCATGGACAATAAAGGACAGGGCATCCACCTCCTCCCGGTTGATCAGGATATCCAGCTTTACCAGCTTTGCTTCTTCATAACCCTTGATGTCATAGTCAAAGGAGGCATAGCCCCTGGACCGGGATTTCAGGGCGTCAAAGAAGTCATAAATGATCTCGTTCAAAGGCAGCTCATATTTCAGGAGAGCTCTCGTGCCCTCAATATACTCCATACCCAGATACCGGCCCCTCCGTTCCTGACAAAGTTCCATGATGGAACCGATGTACTCGCTGGTCACCATGATCTCTGCGCTGACGATGGGCTCCTCCATATGTTCAATGGTGGACGGATCAGGCAGATTAGAAGGATTGGTTAGTTCAATGACCTCTCCGTCGGTCTTAAACACCTTATATACAACACCGGGAGCAGTGGTCACAAGATCCAGATTATACTCCCGTTCCAGCCGCTCCTGGATGATCTCCAGGTGAAGAAGCCCAAGAAATCCGCAGCGGAAGCCGAAGCCCAGCGCTACCGAGGTCTCCGGTTCATAGTTCAGGGAAGCATCATTCAGCTGGAGCTTCTCCAGCGCATCCCGCAGGTCCGGATACTTTGCTCCATCAGCGGGGTACATGCCACAGTACACCATGGAAAGCACCTTCTTGTAGCCGGGCAGGGGTTCTGCACAGGGACGGTTGGCATCCGTCACCGTATCGCCCACAGCGGTATCCTTCACATTCTTGATAGAGGCGGTGATATAGCCCACCATACCGGCGGACAGCTCCTCACAGGGGATGAACTGGCCAGCGCCGAAATAGCCCACCTCAACAACCTCTTCCTTTGCACCGGTGGCCATCATTCGTATCATAGTGCCCTTTTTGACGGTTCCTTCCATCACCCGGCAGAAGATGATCACGCCCTTGTAGGAATCGTAGATACAATCAAAGATCAATGCTTGCAGCGGATTTCCCGGATCTCCCTTAGGGGCGGGCACCTTCGCCACGATCTGCTCCAGCACATCCTCAATGCCGATACCGTTCTTTGCAGATATCAGCGGCGCATCCTGTGCCTCGATGCCGATCACATCCTCAATCTCCTCAATGACACGCTGGGGCTCCGCGCTGGGCAGGTCAATCTTGTTAATGACGGGAAATACGTCCAGATTGTGATCCAGGGCCAGATACACGTTGGCCAATGTCTGCGCCTCAATGCCCTGAGCTGCGTCTACCACCAAAATGGCACCGTCGCACGCCGCCAGGGAACGGCTGACCTCGTAGTTAAAGTCCACATGGCCGGGAGTGTCAATCAGGTTGAAGATATATTCCTCTCCGTCCTTTGCCTTATAGACGGTGCGCACCGCCTGGGCCTTGATGGTAATGCCTCTTTCCCGCTCCAGCTCCATATTGTCCAGCACCTGGGCCTGCATCTCACGACTGGTCAAAAGGCCGGTCTGCTCGATAATGCGGTCTGCCAGGGTGGATTTTCCGTGATCTATATGAGCAACGATGCAAAAGTTGCGTATTTTGCTCTGGTCGATTGCTGCCATAGAAAATTCCTCGTTTCCCGTGTGATTTGATATGCACAATTACGGTAATTGTAACAGAATTTCCATGGGTTGT
>JAFLRN010000007.1 GCA_022511385.1 Acetatifactor sp. | reverse complement strand
TTTCTTACTAACTGGTTAAATGTTGGCATTCTGTTTCACCTCTTTCTAAAATGTAATAGTTTATGCCTGCTGTGACGGAGCATTTTTCGACGCAAAAAACCGCATCCGCACACATGCCATATTAGTATACATGTTAGCGGATGCATTGTCAATGATTTTTTTCAAAGAAAAACATGCTTTTTTCCCTGATTTTTCGCATCTTTTTGTTAAAGTTTTCGTCTAACCGAGGGCGTCTGACAAAAGATCAGTTCAGCAGATATTGGTCTATTCCGTTTGCAATTCCCTGAACAATTTTATTCTGGTAGTCATCCGTTGCCATAAGCCGGTCTTCATCCGGATTGGTCATATATCCCATCTCCACGATGGTGACGGGAACCTGGCACCAGTTGATTCCACTCATGGTATCCGTCTCCCAGACAGATTTCTTCTTGCATCCGGTGGACTCCGCCAGACAATCCAAAACACAGTCAGACAGCGCCCTGCTCTCTTCGTACAAGCCGCCGTTATAAGGATTCCCTTTCGTCTGGCATATGGTCATGGCTCCGTTCACGGATGAATCTTCGGATCCGTTGGCATGAATGCGCACAAAGGCATCTGCATTGATGTCATTTGCAACTGCTGCCCGCTCACTGTTGCTGATGTCCACATCGTGGGTTTCCCTGACCATGACCACCTCATAGCCCCGTGCCTCCAGCTCATCCCTTAGCTTCAGCGAAACAGTCAGATTCAACTCATACTCAGCCCAGCCGCTGACACAGCCCGCGGTCCCACTGGATACCTTCGCCTTCATCTCACTGGCTCCCGGCCCCACCGGCTCCTTCTCGTAGTTCCCCTTGCGCTGATGGCCCGGATCGATCACCACCGTATAACCATTGGCGCTGTCGCTTTTCATCTTCAGGTACCGGCTGGCCACGTAGAAGATTCCACCCTCCAGCACTACTGTGCTCCATTCTCCGTCATCTTCCACACGCTGCAATAAGGTCCCATGATCCAGCACACGATAAATCTCACCCTCCAGGGAAGGACTTCTACGGGCATTCACTGAAGTAGTGGTACGGACGGTTTCCGCCTTCTCCAGATCGTAGGAGAGCTGATCTGGCACATCCGATTCCTCATTTCCCTCCTGATCCTCCAAAAGCTCACCCTCGCCAACCTCAGCAGCTGTCGTGCCTTCCGGAACATCCGATCCTTCCTGAGTCCCATCGGAAACATACTCCTGCTCACTGTCAGATCCATTTAAATAGCTGTCATCCGTCCCATTGATAGGTTCTACAGGGTCAATATCCGCTGGGCCCTTAGCGTCGCACCCCACTGTCAGCAAAAGAGCAGCCAAAATAATGACTATTACAAATCTCCGATTTTTCATTGATATCCCACTTCTTTTTCAAGTTCCTTTATATATCTTCTTAACGCATCCCGCCAATCCGGTAGTCTGTCAAAACCATTCTCTGTAAGTTTCTCCTTACTCATCCTGCTGTTGGCCGGTCTATTCGCCTTAGCCCCATACTCCTGTGTGGTCACAGGCACCACAATCACATTAACGCCCGCCTCCTCAAAAATCGCACATGCATATTCATACCAGGAACAGATTCCCTCATTGGTTGCATGATAGATACCATACTTCTCCGTAAGCACCATATCCACCAACAGCTTCGCCAAGTCATAAGTGTAGGTCGGAGAGCCAAACTGGTCGTTTACAACACGGATCGTATCATGGTTTTTCGCAAGATTCAGCATGGTTTTCACAAAGTTCTTTCCGTTAATGCCAAACACCCAGGCAATCCTGACAATAAAATATTTTTCCAGCTGTTCCACCACTGCCAGCTCGCCCTCGTACTTTGTCCGACCGTAAACGCTCTTGGGACGGCAGGCATCATCCGGCTCCCAGGGACGTTCCCCCTGGCCGTCAAACACATAATCCGTGCTGATCTGTACCATCTTGATATCCAAGTCTTTACATACCCTGGCAATATTTCTCGGTCCTTCCGCGTTCACCTTACGGCAAAGCGCTTCATTCTCCTCCGCCGCATCAACTGCCGTGTAAGCCGCACAATGAATCACGGCATCCGGTGCCGTCTGGCGAATCACCCTGTTCACGCTGTCGGCGTCAGTGATATCCATCTCATCAATATCTACGCCAATTGCCTCAATTCCCCTTCTTTCAAGCTCCTTCACCACATCATGACCCAGCTGGCCTTTGACTCCTGTCACGAAAATCTTCATAATATCATATCCTTTTCCATACACAAATTGGGTTTTCGACCACAGCCATTCCCTGCTTCCCCTTCCTATATTAATAAATCAAGGAAGGGATGTCAATCAAAAACCCCGTCAGCATTTCCGCCAACGGGGTTCTCTAAACTATTATCTTTCCGTTACTGATCGATATCTTCCTACTCCTCGGTGGCGCCAACAAGCTCGGAAGTCTCCTCTGCCTCAGTCTCCTCTGCCTCAGCTTCCTCCACCGGGCTCTCCAGCTCCTCGTTCAACTCCACATCATCCTCATCGTCAAACTCGTCGAAGGAAATGGTATTCACCTCATCAGTGCTCAGCTTGGTGTTTCGATAGCGCTTCATACCGGTTCCGGCAGGAATCAGCTTACCGATAATAACGTTCTCTTTCAGACCGATCAGATTATCGATCTTGCCCTTAATAGCAGCCTCAGTAAGCACCTTAGTGGTCTCCTGGAAGGATGCGGCCGACAGGAAGGATCCTGTGGCCAGAGCTGCCTTTGTGATACCAAGCAGCACCTGCTTGCCCTCTGCGGGCGTCTTGCCCTCTGCAATCAGCGCTTCGTTCATGTCCTCATAATCCAGAACATCTACCAGCGTACCGGGCAGGAATTCCGTGTCTCCGTTATCTTCAATACGCACCTTCTTCAACATCTGGCGCACAATGACCTCAATGTGCTTATCCGCAATGTCCACACCCTGCAGACGGTACACTCTCTGTACCTCGCGCAGCATATAGTCCTGAACGGCGCGGATACCTTTGATCTTCAGCAGATCATGAGGATTTACACTACCCTCGGTCAGCTCGTCGCCGGCCTCAAGCACCTGCTCATCCGTTACCTTGATGCGGGATCCGTAAGGGATCAGGTACGCCTTGGACTCACCGGTCTCGTCGTTGGACACAATGACCTCGCGCTTCTTCTTGGTATCGCGGATCTCCACTTTGCCGCCGAACTCAGCGATAATGGCAAGACCCTTGGGCTTTCTGGCCTCGAACAGCTCCTCGACACGGGGAAGACCCTGTGTGATATCATCTCCGGCCACACCGCCGGTGTGGAAGGTTCTCATGGTCAGCTGGGTACCGGGCTCGCCGATGGACTGGGCCGCAATGATACCGACTGCCTCACCTACCTGAACTGCCTCACCGGTCGCCATGTTTGCGCCATAACACTTTGCACAGATACCTACGTGTGAGCGGCAGGTCAGTATGGTACGAATTTTTACCTGCTCCACAGGCTCACCCTTTTCATTCACGCCAACGCTCAAAATCTTTGCAGCGCGGCTGGGGGTGATCATATGGTTATGCTTCACGATCATCTGGCCGTCTTTATCATAAATATCCTCGCAGGAATATCTTCCTGTGATTCTGTCCTTCAGGCTCTCGATGGTCTCTCTGCCGTCCATGAAGGCCTTAACCACCATTCCGGGAATCTCTTCTCTGCCCTCTGCACAGTCTACCTCACGGATAATAAGCTCCTGGGACACATCCACCATTCGCCTGGTCAGATATCCTGAGTCCGCAGTACGCAGTGCCGTATCAGACAGACCCTTCCGGGCGCCATGTGCGGACATGAAGTACTCCAGCACGTCAAGGCCCTCACGGAAGTTTGATTTGATGGGCAGCTCGATGGTACGGCCTGTTGTATCTGCCATCAGGCCACGCATACCTGCCAGCTGCTTGATCTGCTGGTTGGAACCACGGGCACCGGAGTCAGCCATCATGAAGATGTTGTTATAAGCGTCCAAGCCGCCCAGCAAAACCTCCGTCAGTTCCTTATCTGTCTGGTTCCAGGTCTCGATTACCGCACGGTATCTCTCCTCCTCAGTGATCAGACCGCGGCGGAAGTTTGCGGCAATCCTGTCAACAGTAGCCTGCGCTGCCGCCAGCATTTCGGGCTTCTTTTCAGGCACAGTCATATCGGAAATGGAAACAGTCATTGCCGCTCTTGTAGAGTACTTATAACCGATGGACTTCACATCGTCCAGCACCTCTGCTGTCTTGGACGCTCCATGGGTGTTGATGACCCTCTCCAGGATCTGCTTTAACTGGCTTCTTCCAACATGGAAGTCAACCTCGGGTTTTAAGAAATTCTCAGGAACGCTCCTGTCCACAAAGCCCAGGTCCTGAGGCAGGATCTCGTTGAAAATAAAGCGTCCCAAGGTGGACTCAACATTTCCGGTTATCACCTCTCCGTCAGCGTTTACCTTGGACATCCGCACCGTAATTCGGGAATGCAGTGTACAAGCCTTATTCTCATAAGCCAAAATCGCTTCGTTTACATTCTTGAAGAACTTGCCTTCACCCAGTGCACCGGGTCTCTCCTGGGTCAGGTAATAGATACCCAGCACCATATCCTGGGATGGAACGGCCACGGGGCCGCCGTCAGAGGGCTTCAACAAATTGTTGGGGGAGAGCAGCAGGAAACGGCACTCCGCCTGAGCCTCCACGGACAGAGGAAGATGTACTGCCATCTGGTCTCCGTCAAAGTCTGCGTTAAATGCAGTACATACCAGGGGGTGCAGCTTAATTGCCTTACCTTCCACCAGGATGGGCTCAAATGCCTGAATACCCAGTCTATGCAGGGTAGGTGCGCGGTTCAGCATCACAGGGTGCTCCTTGATAACCTCCTCCAGCACATCCCAGACCTGGTTATCCATCTTGTCAACCAGCTTCTTGGCATTCTTGATATTCTGGCTGATGCCCTTTGCCACAAGCTCCTTCATCACAAAGGGCTTAAAAAGCTCAATAGCCATCTCCTTGGGAAGGCCGCACTGGTAAATCTTAAGCTCCGGTCCTACCACAATAACGGAACGTCCGGAATAGTCCACACGCTTACCCAAAAGGTTCTGACGGAAACGGCCGGATTTACCCTTCAGCATATCTGACAGGGACTTCAGTGCTCTGTTGCCGGGACCTGTCACAGGACGGCCTCTGCGCCCGTTGTCGATCAGAGCGTCCACTGCCTCCTGAAGCATACGCTTCTCGTTGCGCACAATAATGTCGGGCGCACCCAGCTCCAGCAGTCTCTTCAAACGATTGTTTCTGTTGATGATCCTTCTGTACAGATCGTTTAGGTCGGAGGTCGCAAACCTGCCACCGTCCAGCTGTACCATAGGGCGGATATCGGGCGGGATCACAGGGATCACATCCATTACCATCCACTCAGGCTTATTGCCGGACTCCCGGAAAGCCTCCACCACTTCCAATCTCTTTATAATGCGGGCCCTCTTCTGTCCGGAGGAATCAAGCAGTTCGTTCTTCAGCTGCTCTGTCTCCACATCCAGATCGATGGCCTGAAGCAGTTCCTTGATGGACTCCGCGCCCATTCCCACACGGAATTTATTGCCATAATTCTCACGGGCGTCCTGGTACTCCTTCTCAGAGAGGATCTGCTTGTATTCAAGGCCGGAATCTGCAGGATCCAGCACAATATAGGACGCAAAATACAGCACCTTCTCCAATACTCTGGGGGATAGATCCAATACAAGACCCATACGGCTGGGAATTCCCTTAAAGTACCAAATATGGGACACAGGGGCAGCCAGTTCGATATGGCCCATGCGCTCTCTGCGGACGCTGGCTTTTGTCACTTCTACGCCACAGCGGTCACAGACTACACCCTTGTAACGGATTTTCTTATATTTACCGCAATGACACTCCCAATCCTTGCTGGGTCCGAAAATCTTCTCACAGAACAGGCCGTCCCTCTCGGGTTTCAGTGTTCTGTAGTTGATGGTCTCCGGCTTCAAAACCTCGCCATGGGACCACTCCCGAATCTTTTCGGGTGAAGCCAATCCAATCTTTATGGCATCAAATGTCATAGGCTGGTAGGTTGAATCATTTCTTGTTTCTGGCATGAATGGCACTCCCTTCTATTAAAAGTCCTCTCCCTCTTCGAAATCTTCCGGCATGTCGTATTCGTCGTCCCCGAAATCATCCTCTTCGGCATTCACAAGCTCGCCGCTGTCATCGTCAAATTCCTGTGCCTGATAGCCCATCTGGCCGAGAGAGCCGTTGTCATAATCGTCGTACTTCCGATCGCCCTCCATCTCATAGCGGTAGTCAGTGTCACCGTAGTCGATGGACTCCATGATCTCCACCTCAGTATGGTCCTCTCTGAGCACGCGCACATCCAGGCCCAGTGCCTGCAGTTCCTTGAGCAGCACCTTGAAGGACTCGGGAATTCCGGACTCAGGAATATTGTCTCCCTTAATGATGGCCTCATAGGTCTTCACACGGCCCACCACATCGTCGGACTTCACGGTCAGGATTTCTTGCAGCGTGTAGGATGCACCGTAGGCCTCCAGAGCCCAAACCTCCATCTCACCGAAACGCTGTCCGCCGAACTGGGCCTTACCGCCCAGAGGCTGCTGGGTAACCAAGGAGTACGGGCCGGTGGAACGGGCATGGATCTTGTCGTCCACCAGGTGATGGAGCTTTAAGTAATGCATGTGACCGATGGTAACGGGACTGTCAAAATACTCTCCGGTCCGGCCGTCCCTCAGGCGCACCTTTCCGTCACGGGAAATGGGCACTCCCTTCCACAGCTCTCTGTGATCTCTGTTGTCAGACAGATACTGCATTACCTCCGGCAGCAGTTCATCCTTATGCTTTGCCTCAAACTCCTCCCACTCCAGATTGACATAATCGTTGGCCAGATCCAAAGTGTCCATAATATCTCTCTCGTTTGCACCGTCGAACACAGGGGTAGCAACGTTAAATCCCAGCGCCTTTGCAGCCAGGGAAAGGTGAATCTCAAGTACCTGTCCAATGTTCATACGGGAAGGCACACCCAGAGGATTCAGCACAATGTCAAGAGGACGTCCGTTGGGCAGGTAAGGCATATCCTCCACGGGAAGCACTCGGGAAACCACACCCTTGTTTCCGTGACGGCCTGCCATCTTGTCACCTACGGAAATCTTTCTCTTCTGGGCAATATAGATACGGACTGCCTGGTTTACGCCGGGGGAGAGTTCATCGCTGTTCTCCCTGGTAAATACCTTGGCATCCACTACAATACCATACTCGCCGTGGGGCACCTTCAAGGAGGTGTCGCGGACTTCTCTCGCCTTCTCCCCGAAGATCGCACGCAACAGTCTTTCCTCCGCAGTCAGCTCGGTCTCTCCCTTGGGAGTCACCTTACCCACCAGGATATCGCCCGCACGAACCTCGGCGCCAATGCGGATAATTCCTCTGTCATCCAGATCTTTCAGGGCATCGTCGCCAACACCGGGCACATCACGTGTGATCTCCTCAGGCCCCAGCTTGGTGTCGCGGGCTTCTGCCTCATATTCCTCAATGTGAACGGAGGTGTACACATCCTCCTGCACCAGTCTCTCGCTTAACAGAACCGCGTCCTCGTAGTTGTAACCCTCCCAGGTCATGAATCCAATCAGGGGATTTTTGCCCAGTGCCAACTCACCCATAGAGGTGGAAGGACCATCTGCGATCACCTGACCCTCCGCCACATGGTCGCCCTTGAACACAATGGGTTTCTGGTTGTAGCAGTTGGACTGGTTACTGCGGGAGAACTTTGTCAGATGATACTCTACTTTCTCACCGTCATCGCAAGTCATTCTGATCAGGTTGGAAGACACATAGTCCACCGTGCCGGCTTTCTTGGCAACAATGCAGACACCGGAGTCCACTGCAGCTTTTGGTTCCATACCCGTGCCTACTACAGGCGCTTCCGTTGTCAGAAGAGGAACGGCCTGGCGCTGCATGTTGGAGCCCATCAGCGCACGGTTTGCGTCATCATTCTGCAGGAAAGGAATCAGCGCTGTCGCCACGGAAAACACCATTCTGGGCGACACATCCATGTAATCGAACATGGAGCGTGGATACTCGGAGGTCTCCTCCTTATAACGACCAGAAACGGTGTTGCGGACGAAATGTCCTTCCGCATCCAGAGCTTCACTTGCCTGCGCTACATGATAATTGTCCTCCTCGTCTGCGGTCATGTAAACCACCTCGTCTGTGACAACGGGATTCTCTGGATTGCTCTTGTCAATCTTTCTGTAGGGCGCCTCAACAAAGCCGTACTCGTTGATCCGGGCATAGCTTGCCAGGGAGTTGATCAGACCGATATTGGGACCTTCGGGAGTCTCAATGGGGCACATTCTTCCGTAATGGGAATAGTGCACGTCGCGGACCTCAAATCCGGCACGGTCTCTGGACAGACCGCCGGGACCCAGGGCGGAGAGACGTCTCTTGTGGGTCAGCTCTCCCAGAGGGTTATTCTGATCCATGAACTGGGACAGCTGGGAGGATCCGAAGAACTCTTTTACCGCAGCGGTCACAGGTTTGATATTGATCAGGGACTGGGGAGAAATCTCCTCAGCATCATGAGTGGTCATGCGCTCGCGCACCACTCTCTCCATTCTGGAGAGGCCGATGCGGTACTGGTTCTGAAGCAGCTCGCCCACCGCACGGATACGTCTGTTGCCAAGGTGATCGATATCGTCATCGTTTCCAAGACCATACTCCAGATGCATGTTATAGTTAATAGAGGCGATGATATCCTCTTTGGTGATATGCTTTGGAACAAGCTCATGGGCATTCTTCTTCAATGCCTCAGCCAGCTTCTCGGGGTTATCGCCAAACTCCTCCAGGATCTTTGCCAGGACGGGATAATATACACGGTCGCGAATACCGAAATCCCTGGGCTCGCAGTCCACAAATTCGGACAGCTTCACCATCATGTTGGAAAGCACCTTCACGTTTCTCTCCTCGGTCTGGATGTACACAAAGGGAACCGCCGCATCCTGAATGGTATCAGCCAACTCAGCTGTCACCTTGTCTCCTGCGGATGCCAGCACTTCACCGGTGGTGGGGTCCACTACATCTGCTGCCAGAATCTGATGACGGATTCTGTTCCTGAAGGCCAGTTTCTTGTTAAATTTATATCTTCCGACTTTCGCCAGATCATATCTGCGGGGGTCAAAGAACATAGCGTTAATAAGGCTTTCCGCACTCTCAACACTTAAGGGCTCGCCAGGACGGATCTTTTTATACAGCTCTAACAGACCCTCCTGATAATTCTCAGCAGTGTCCTTTGTGAAGCTTGCCTCAATCTTGGGCTCATTTTCACCAAAGACCTCACGAATCTCTTCGTTGGTCCCGATACCCAGCGCACGGATCAGCACGGTGACGGGTACTTTTCTGGTCCTGTCCACGCGTACATAAAATACATCGTTAGAGTCGGTCTCATACTCCAGCCAAGCGCCACGGTTTGGAATAACGGTACAGGAGAACAGTCTCTTACCGATCTTATCATGGCTGATGGCATAGTAGATGCCGGGTGAACGTACTAACTGGCTTACGATGACACGTTCCGCACCGTTTATCACAAATGTGCCGGTCTCAGTCATCAGAGGAAGATCGCCCATAAAGATCTTATGCTCGCTGATCTCCTCCTTCTCCTTATTATAGAGACGAACTGTAACAGTCAGAGGCGCCGCATAAGTTGCATCCCGCTCCTTGCACTCCTCAATAGAATATTTCACATCGTCCTTGCAGAGTTCAAAGTCCACGAACTCAAGACTTAAGGAACCACTGTAATCGGCAATGGGAGAAATATCGTCAAACACTTCTCTCAGGCCTTCGTCCAAAAACCACTGATAGGAATCCTTCTGGACTTCGATCAGGTTAGGCATTTCCAATACTTCTTTTTGGCGCGCATAGCTCATGCGGACCACTTTGGAATTGGTAGTGGGACGTATTCTGTTCTTTTCCATTGAAAATTCACCCCGTTCATTATGATTTCGTGCTTTCTTAATGCCCGCAAAACAGAGTATTTGCAAAAAATGAGCATAGCACAGCACAATAGTGCACTATCCATGATAACACAAACAGGAAAGAGGGTCAAGCAGAAATTTCCTGAATTTTAGAAAAAATTTCATAATTTGTTTGCGGCAAGTGACGTGACTGCACGCCTAAAATTCAAAGAGACGAATTTTAGGCGGCTTGTTACACACGCCAATACAAAGCAACGAAAAGGCAGTTTACCGTGCAAGCACGGAACTGCCTTTTCACTGCTTTGTGCAGTCACTTGTTCATCACGACTACTTCAGAGTAACCTTAGCGCCAACTTCCTCGAGCTTCTTCTTGATCTCCTCAGCCTCTTCCTTGGATGCGCCTTCCTTGACAACCTTGGGAGCGCCGTCAACAACGTCCTTAGCCTCCTTCAGGCCCAGGCCGGTTACCTCACGAACAACCTTGATAACCTTAACCTTCTCTGCGCCAACCTCGGTCAGCTCTACGTCAAACTCGGTCTTCTCCTCCTCAGCAGCACCTGCTGCGGGGCCGGCTGCTGCAACAACTACGCCTGCTGCTGCGGATACGCCGAACTCTTCCTCACAAGCCTTTACAAGGTCATTTAACTCTAATACGGTCAGCTCTTTGATAGCGTCGATCAATTCCTGAGCGGTCAACTTTGCCATTTTATTATCCTCCATTTCATTTTTTATTCTGATTTCTTTTTTGTTTCATCTTAAATGTACTGCCTTACTCTGCTGCAGGCGCATCGGTCTCTGCTTCAGCGGCAGGTGCTTCTGCTGCGGGAGCTTCAGCCTCTGCTGCAGGTGTCTCTGCAGGAGCCTCTTTCTCTGCAGGCGCTGCTTCCTCAGTGGGAGCTGCTGCGGGCGCTTCTGCGGAACCGGCGCCGCCTTTCTCAGCCAGCTGATTCATGACGCGAGCGAAGTTGGTGATAGGACTCTGCATACTTCCAAGCAATCTGGAAATAAGCACATCCCTGGAAGGAATGCTTGCGATAGAAGCCATTCCTTTGGCATCGTAAACGGTGCCTTCCACCACGCCGGCCTTGATCTCCAGCTTGTCAGCAGTCTTTGCAAACTCAGACAGCACTCTTGCGGGAGCAGTTGCGTCGTCAGTGGAGATTGCCACTGCGCTGGGGCCTTCCAGATACGGGGTCAGGCCTTCAAACTCAGTGCCCTTGAACGCGAAGTTCATGAAGGTGTTCTTGTACACCTTGTAGGTGATGCCTGCCTCACGCAGGTTCCTGCGCAGCTGAGTGTCCTGCTCAACAGTCAGTCCACGGTAATCAACCAGGACTACGGACTGAGCGTCCTTAATGCTGGCAGAAATCTCATCTACGATGGGCTTCTTTAACTCAACCTTTGCCATTTTTTTACCTCCTTTATTATATTTTGTGGGAATAATGGATCTTTCCCCGCCGAAAGGAGTTTAGCTATAAGAAAAGCCTCCCTGAAGACAGGAAGGCAAAAAGTCTTACATTAAAACTCTTTCCTCGGTAGGCGCTTCGCTTACCCCTTGCGGGACCTACTGTCTTCGGCTTGGTTTTATAACCTTTAGTACTATATCATAAGGGGCTGACTTCCGTCAACCCCTAAATGAACAAATTTCACTCCAGCGAAATTTCCGTTAGAACTTAGCTGTGCTCACCTTTACGCCAGGGCCCATAGTGCTGGTCAGGGTGATGCTCTTCAGATACTGTCCCTTCAGTGCGCTGGGACGAGCCTTTACAATAGCATCCATCAGTGCGTTGAAGTTCTCCTGCAGCGCCTCCTCGGTGAAGGAAGCCTTACCAACGGGCACATGTACGATGTTGGTCTTGTCAAGCCTGTACTCAATCTTACCGGCTTTGATATCTGCGATAGCCTTTGCCACGTCCATGGTCACGGTTCCTGCCTTGGGGTTGGGCATCAGGCCCTTGGGGCCCAGAACCTTACCGAGACGGCCAACCACGCCCATCATGTCAGGGGTAGCCACCACCACATCGAAATCAAGCCAGCCATCATTCTGAATCTTGGGAATCAGCTCCTCGCCGCCCACATGATCGGCACCTGCAGCCTCTGCCTCGTTAACTTTGTCACCCTTTGCAAACACGAGAACTCTTACTGTCTTACCAGTTCCGTTGGGCAGGACCACCGCACCGCGGATCTGCTGCTCAGCGTGACGTCCGTCGCAGCCTGTTCTGATGTGAACCTCAATGGTCTCATCAAATTTTGCGGTTGCTGTCTTCTTTACCAGAGCGATCGCATCATTAGGCTCATAGAGCGTAGTACGGTCTACAAGCTTTGCAGCCTCGTTATACTTCTTACCATGTTTCATTATCTTACCTCCTAGGTTCCAGCGACAACCCTCCGTTGTCTCCCAAAAATATAATTAATCTTCTACAGTTATACCCATACTGCGTGCAGTACCGGCGATCATGCTCATTGCAGCCTCGAGGCTTGCAGCATTCAGATCGGGCATCTTGGTCTCGGCAATCTCCTGAAGCTTTGCCTTGGAAATCTTTGCGACCTTAGTCTTGTTCGGAACTGCAGAGCCTGACTGCAGGTTGCAGGCCTTCTTCAACAATACTGCTGCAGGGGGAGTCTTCGTAATGAAACTGAAGGATCTGTCTGCATAAACGGTGATCACTACAGGAATGATCACATCACCCTTGTCGGCGGTTCTTGCATTGAACTGTTTTGTGAACTCAACAATGTTCACGCCATGCTGACCCAATGCAGGACCAACAGGGGGAGCCGGTGTTGCTTTGCCGGCAGGAATCTGTAACTTGATATAGCCTTCTACTTTCTTTGCCATTTTGGCACCTCCTAAAAATTGTGGTATGCCGCTATCGCCTGTGCAGCTACGGGCGGCATCTCGGCGCAGGATATACGGATCATCAATCCTGCTCCCACTTTGTTACCTATATTCACCGGCACAAGCCGGAAAATACCTTGTGATATAACTGTTGATCAAAGCTTTCTCACTTCTGCAAAGCTGATCTCCACAGGGGTCTCCCTGCCAAACAGTTCCACGTTGATGGTTGCAGTCTGCTTGCCGAAGTCGAGCTTCTGCACAACACCGACGGTATCCTTCCAGACACCGGCCACCACAGCGATGCTGTCTCCCTCCACAAAATCAATGGAGACATTTTCGGTCTTGATGCCCAGAGGTTTCATCTCAGCCTCGGTCAGGGGAACCGGCTTGCTTCCCGGTCCAACAAAGCCCGTAACGCCCCGCGTATTGCGGACTACATACCATGTGTCGTCGTTCATCTCCATATTGAGGAGCACATAACCTGGGAACATTTTCTTCTGGACGGTCTTTCTGGCGCCATTCTTCAGTTCCACCACATCCTGCATGGGAACCCTGACCTCCAGGATCTGTTCCGCAAGATGTTTATTGTTCTCGATGGTCTTCTCAATATTGGCTTTGACCTTGTTTTCATATCCTGAATAGGTATGGACTACATACCATTTTGCCTCTGCCATACGATTGCCCCCGCTTTAATTTATTGATGTTAAGAAGTTTACGCCGTACTTTATTACGTAATCCAGAATTGCAATGATCAGGCCCACTACAACCGAGATTACTACAACGGCGATAGACTGCTTCAGGGTGGACTGTCTGTCCGGCCATGATATTTTCTTGAATTCAGCTTTCAGCCCCTTGAAAAAGCCGGGGCGTGCCTGCTTTTCTGAGGAATCTCCCATGATAAATCCTTTCGCTAGCTTACTTGGTTTCCTTGTGCAGTGTGTGAGTCTTGCAGAATCTGCAATACTTCTTCGTCTCCATCCTGTCGGGATGATTCTTCTTTTCCTTAGTCGTATTGTAGTTACGCTGTTTGCACTCGGTACATGCTAGTGTGATTTTTGTACGCATTTTACTACCTCCACTGGTTTCTTGAACCCTACTCTTTTCTCTGATATTTTAAGCATAAAAAAAAGACCTAAAATCTTATCTCGCCTGACTACTATAACACAGGTCCCGTCTTCCGTCAACAACTTTTTGCTCCATTTATCTAAATACTCATTTATCTAAATTAACTCATTTACATAACTAAACTCTGTTTGAATTCTGCCGATATAATTTTAGTATCAGTATGTTATTTTTCAACTGTATTATTTTTGTATCTGGCACTTGTTTCTGCTTATAAAATGTGTTATAATTTATGTAATTATAAGTATGAGGCAGAAATGGATTTCAGTCTCAATTTGAATTTTTGATCTACATATTTAAAAGTTGTCACCTGATTCAGGGAAGAAAGGAGGCGTGGCAATGAGCACTGTTCTCAGCGCGGTATACAACAACTATCTATCCACCTATACACGAAAACCGCTCACTCGGTACGACGCTCACAAAAAAAGTGAACTTCGCAGTGTATACAATTCCATTGTCAAAATGAATAGAGACGCGCCCTGGTATCTTCCCACCACCAGCAAAGCCACTCAGAACTACGCTGTGGACCTGAAGGAAAACGCCCGGGGACTGTACAATACCATCGCTCAGATCGGTGGTCTGGAGGAAGACGGCCTGTTCAGCAAAAAGAGCGCTTATTCTTCAGATGAAGAGATTGTTTCTGCTTCCTACATTGGGCCTCAAAAGACTGATGGCCCTAGTCCCACTCTGGAGCTTGAGGTTCTTGCGCTGGCTTCTCCCCAGGAAAACCTTGGACTTTTTCTTCCGAATGAAAAGTCTGCACTCCTTCCCGATACCTATTCCTTTGACCTTGGTATCAACGATATGAATTACGAATTTCAGTTTTCTGTCAGCGGTGACGAGACCAACCGGGACATTCAGGAACGTTTGATGCGCCTGTTAAACAATTCCGGAACCGGTATCAAGGCAGATATTGTGGAATCTGACGACAGAACCGCGCTGCGGCTGACTTCGGACGCAACGGGTCTCTCCCAGGGAAAACAGCAGCTGTTCACTGTTAGCGATGACCGCACCAGCAAAGCCTCCGGTACCGTGGAGTATTTCGGATTGGATTATGTCAGCCGTCAAGCTGCAAATGCATCGCTTCTGGTCAACGGCGAGGAACGTACCGCATCCTCCAATCATCTGACAATAGGAAAAATGTTTGATATTACCCTGAAGGGCCTCAACCCTGCAGGCAGTCCCATTCAGATCGGTTTAAAGACTGACGTGGAATCCCTGGCCGACAATGTGAACCATCTGATAAGTGGATATAATGATTTTATGAAAGCTGCTTCTTCCTATATGGACACACAGATCAAGAGCGGGCAGCTGGTGAGAGAACTGAAGGGAATTGCCCTTGTGTACGGCAGCCCACTGGCGTCCATGGGCTTTACCATGGCAGAGGATGGTACGCTGGAGCTGGACAAGGACACACTTCGACAGACCGCCTCGCAATCTTCGGATATCTCTGAAACTTTCGGATACCTGAAGAATTTTTCAAATAAGCTGCTGAGTAAAAGTAATCAGGTATCTCTGAATCCTATGGAATATGTTGAAAAAACCATGGTGGCCTATAAGAACCCGGGACATAGTTTTATCAATCCTTACGCCACCAGCGCATACAGCGGCATGATGTTCAACGGTTACTGCTAAAAAGCTTCCTCCATTTACCGGATGCCCCGGAAAAAGAGGAAGCTTTTTTATGCTTTTCACATGATCGATACAAATCAACGCATCTGGCTTTCCGCCAGATTCAAGCTTTCGGCAATCACCTTGTCCATATCATAATACTTGTAAGAGCCCAGCCTTCCGCCAAAGAGTACATTGCTCTCTGTCTTTGCCAGCTCCGCGTACTGCCGGTACAGCTCACTGTTCTGCTCATCGTTGATGGGATAGTAAGGCTCATCGCCCCTCTTCCATGCGGCGGGATATTCCCTTGTGATCACCGTATCCGGCTGATCCCCAAACTCAAAGTGCTTGTGCTCAATGATCCGGGTGTAGGGAATCTGTCTCTCCGTATAATTCACAACAGCGTTACCCTGGAAATTATCGCAGCCTTCCAGCAGCTCTTCTTCAAATCTCAGGGAACGGTACTGCAGCTCACCAAGACGGTAATCAAAATACTCATCTATCATACCGGTATAGAGCACCTGCTCAAAGGTATCCGGCTCCGAGAGCGCCTCGTTTTTCTTCAGAAATTCCTTATAACTGATCCCAAGTCTCACAGGAATATCGCCAAGAAGCTTCTGCACAATCTGGGTGTAGCCGCCAATAGGAATACCCTGATATCGGTCGGTAAAATAATTGTTGTCGTAGGTAAAACGGACGGGCAGCCGTCGGATGATAAAGGCGGGGAGCTCCGTACAGGCCCTTCCCCACTGCTTCTCCGTATAACCCTTCACGAGTTTCTCATACACATCACGGCCAACCAGATTCAGAGCCTGTTCCTCCAGATTCTGCGGATCTTCAACAGCACTTTCCCGGCGCTGCCTTTCAATGATCTCTTGTGCCTGGGCAGGTGTCCTGATACCCCACATTTTACTGAAGGTGTTCATATTAAAAGGAAGATTGTATAATTCATCCCCATATACTGCTACCGGAGAGTTGATATAATGATTAAACTCTGTAAAACGATTTACATACTCCCAAACCTTTTTGTCAGAGGTATGGAATATATGTGCGCCGTACTTGTGGATCCAAATTCCCCGTTGCTGCTCCGTATAAACATTGCCGCCAATATGCTCCCGCTTATCGATACACAGGCACTTTTTACCTACAGCTTGCATTTCGTGGGCAAACACTGCGCCGAACAGCCCCGTCCCCACAATCAGATAATCATATTTCATTTATTCTTTTTTCCCTTTGCTTTATACTTGTCTATCTGCACAAAATCGTCCATCAATTCCAAAATCTTATCGCGGCCAAGCTGATTCAGCTTCACATAATACTGCATGACGCGATTCTCCAGAAGTTGAGCACCCAGGGATGCATCCCTCTCCAGAGAAGAAAAGTCCACTGGATTCAAGCTCAGCTTGTCACAAATTTTGATCACTGTGCCATAAGCCATCCCCTCTATACCACGCTCCAATGCCGTCACCAGGGTGCTGTAAGGGATGTTCATTTCCATGGCAAACTGCCGCACGCTGCGATACTGTCTCAGTATCTCTTTCTTTAAGATTTCTGCCTTCGTCATTTTTTCTCCTCCCTAACTAGTCCGCATAATTTAGTCTGTACGAACACTATACGATATATCGTCTATCATTTCAAGGATAATTCTGCTTCAAAACCTGCTTTTTTTGACGAATGGACATACAAGTACATAAAAATTAAGGGTGGTCTGGACCACCCTTAATCCTACTTTTTACTATCCATGAACTGAGGCAATACAACTGCGGACTTACTCATATTTTTGTAATAGTCATAGGCCGCTTTGGAGCTCTTTCTTCCCATGCCAAGGTCTTCTCTGGTCTTTCGGAAGAAGTCCTCGATCAGTTTCTTATTCCTGGCCTCCTGGGCCTGGATGCTGACACTGGACTCTGTGACCTTTGTAACAAGCTCCTGAAGCAGCTTGATCTGGTCCTTATACTGATCGCGATTTTCTGAAAGCTGTTTGGATACCTTGGCATAAAGACTTTCAAATCCATTATCCAGACTGTTCAGCTTGTCGATCAGATTCCCTTTCTCTTCCACATACTCGTCAAAACGGTCTATATCCACTTCATCAGCTTGGAAAATCTCCTGCTGTCTTAAATTGTACTGCTGGATCTCGTCCAAGACCTGAAGCTTACTCCGAAGGCTCTCCTCCAGAAGGGTCAGATAATTCTCTGTCATATCAACTCAAACTCCTTGTGAGCATACTCACGGCTTGTAGATTTCTCATCATCTGCTAAGTCGCATCACTTCTTTCCAGGTGTCGCGCACACTGCGCAGATGCCCATTGACCTCCTCCAGAATTTCAGTATCCTTCTTTATATTTGCTTCCACAAGTCTCTGGCTCAGATAAGAATAAATTCTCTCGAAATCCTGGGCCACCGGATACTTCATATCCAGTGTCTGCCTAAGATAATCAATAATCTTCTCCACCTTGACGATATGGATATGTGCTTTCTCGATGTCCTTTTGTTCCACTGCCACTATTGCAATGTTGCAAAATTTGATTGCTCCCTCATAAAGCATCAACGTAAGTTCACCGGGTGAAGCTGTTAAAACCTTACTGTTATTATACTGTGCATATGCACTGGGTAAAGCCATTCTCAGCATCCTGCCTTTCTGCTATCAAAATCCTTTTTGTCAACCACCCAACAACGATGTCACTGCACTTGCGCCACTCTGTAATTTCGCTAAAGCTGTCTCCATCTTAGCAAACTTCTGATACCAGTTGTCCTCGTAGTCAGACAGCTTTTTCTCCAGCTGCTTGATCTTTTCAGTATACTCATCGTACTCTTGCTTCATCCGCACATCTTCATAGATGGTGTACGAAGAACTGTATTCGGTTTTTGCCATACGAGTGGTGAGCTCCGCATACATATTTCTGGAGAGTCCCACAAAGAAATCAACCACAGTCTGAGGATCATTGGCGATCATGGACTTTAAATCATCCGCATTGCCGGATGTATTGGGGTCATCCGGGTCACCGTTGATATGGAAAGCATTCTTCTCATTCTCAGCTGCGGCAAAATAGCTCAGCGTCTCAATACCGAAATTAGACAGATACATCGTCTTGCCGTTCACCGTAATGCCGGACAACATCATCTGCTTGATAGCCATAGATACTGTACCCAGAGTGTCGTCTCTGCGGAGCAGGGAATCCTTGACTTTAGTCTCCCACTCCTCTATCTCTTTCTCGGACATAGCTTCCTTTTCCTCGTCGGTCAAAGGCTCATATCCTTTAGCGGAATCGGCATTGTACAACTTATCCATCTCATTGATCAGTTCGTTGTACTCCTTAAAGAAGTTCTTGATCATGTCGTAGATGCCGTCAGTATCGTCCTGGGTGGTCAGAGTGACTTTTTCTCCGTCAGCTGTTGTGGAGTTCACCGTTATGGTCAGTCCATTGACCTCGAAAGTATTTCTGTCGAATTTGTAATCTACGCCGTTCAGCCTGACTCTCGCATCCAGTCCGTCACTTTTTACGGCACCGGAAGCAACTGTGCCATCCACAACATCTTTATATGGCTGTATCTTAGCATCCACTTCAGCAGTAATACTCTCTTTCAGACTTTCAGAAAGACCTTGCACATTTCCGTCCTCATCAATATCCAACTGAGCATTAATATTTTTCAACCGACCGGTCAGATTATTCCAGCTGCCGCCCCAGTCATAAAGATTAGCATATTTCTCAGAATCCGCCTCGTACAGCTCCTTTGCCTTCTTCTTGATAGCTGCAAGAACCTCAGGGTCGTCACTGTCAAGATCCAACTTGTTTCCTTCTTCATCTACAAAGTCATCTTCATACGCTTTCAAGCGCTCACGGCGCTCGTCCAGAAGTCCCTGCAGTCTGACTCTCTCTGCGGACAGAGTCTTCAGCGAATTGTCCAGTGTATCTGCAAGGAATTGATCTCTGGAATCGATTATTTCCTGATAACCTGCCTTAATATCATCATTCAAATAATTCAGGCCCAGCTTCTGAAGCGCATCCAAACCTGCTGCGTCGCCAGCAAAGATATTAAAGTCATTCTTTTCGCCGGTATCCTTGGATGCCAGGAAAAATCTCTGGTTAGCAGCATCAAAGGAAGCGTTTAACCCTACTTTCTGGAAAGCAGACACCACATCACCAATCGTGCTTGCGCCGGATATATCAATTTCTTTCTCCTCGCCGCCTACGCTCACCTTGATTTTAACATGCTCCGTTAAATCCATGCCCAGAGCAGTCAGCTTTGTACTTGTCGTATAATCCTTGTCACCGCCATTCAACTGGCCGCCAGTCAGATAACCGGACTGAGCCAAAGATGTAACCTCCAGGGTCTGTACGCTGTTCATAGCGCCAGCACCGGTGATCACGCTGGCAACACTGCTGTTAGATACCTTGGTAACCTTCTTCATATAAGAACCTTCAAATCTCAGATTACTCAAAGCACCGTCATACAGCTTCTTAATTTTTGAGTTCAGAGTCTTCCATATATCGGATTTCCACTGGAGCTTGGTCTGTGCCTTCTTTGTGGTGTCAACCTTTGTCCTCTTGGCCATCACCAGCTGTTGGATGACGCTTTCGGTATCCATGCCGGACATAAGTCCGCTCAATCTCATAGCCATTGCTAAGTCCTCCTATCTCCTCTCGTCCACCAGGATGCCTGCCAGTTCCCAAACCTTTGCAATCATATCCAGAGTCTTCTCAGGAGGGAGCTCCTTGATGACCTCCTTGGTGCTCTTGTCTACAATCTTGATCATAACGCGGTTTGTATCCTCGTGAATACCGAATACCGCCTCAGAGTTCTGCATACTGCGGTTCAGCTTCTCCACAGCCTTACGGATCTGCTCGTTACTGGGCTGCTGGTCCTTATTTTGCTCGCTGTCAGCCTGCCCCTTTTCCTGGGCATTCTCTACAATGCTTGTGGTCTTATCGACCTGTGCTGCTGGCTGAACGCTGCTGTTAGCGCTCTCCGGTTTTTCTGTCTGTACAGGGGCCTGCGGCTTCTGCACTACACTTCCCTGTGCCTGTACAGTCATTACGCTTGAAATCGGTTCAATTGTCATTGGGTCCACCTCCGTGTGAAATTCTAATTTATTTTTTGAGTTACAATTATGTATTTAGATTATGCGTCTACATCATTTATCGGTTTCTCCGAATAAAAAATTAACAGGGAAGTACAAAAATTTTGCGCCTCCCTGCCAAAATTATCCTTATTCATATTGTTTCCAGAAGTACATCTTTTCCTATCTTCAGCCCAGCAGATTTTTTAAAGCTTCCATACCCTCTGCATTGACTGCTTCCTGGGTAGCGCTCTGGATCTGGATATATACCTCCTTACGGTATATGGGAACCTCCTTGGGAGCAGCAATACCGATCTTGACCTGCTCGCCCTTCACCTCGAGGATAGTGATCTCAATGTCATTGTTGATCACAATCGCCTCGTTCTTTTTCCGTGACAATGCCAACATGCTACTCACCTGCCTTTCTCGCCTGCAGAATGTCGTAGATGGGGAATTTCACGGGATACTCGCCCTTTTCTACAATAACCTGGCACGCCTTATGCTCTTCCACATTAATGACAAAGGGCCCCTGCAGATTCACGCTCATTTTTGTCAGATCGCTGGGCACAGTAACAGTCACCAATACCAGAATGTTTTCCTCGGTGACATGGCCTGCACTGGCAAGCAGCTCGTCGTCCACCTCCGGATCATAGTCCTGCTTCACCACCAGGGGATCCATTACTGGCATGGCAAATGCAGGCTCATCCAGCGACTGTAGAAAACGGATGCCTGCGTCGGTGCCCTTTTCCTCGTCGTGGAGCAGAGCAAATCTTTTCAGATCAGGGAACCCTATGATCCCTTTTTCAAAAGTAATGATCTTGTCGTCATCAATTTCGATTTCACCAAAAATCTTAGTATCAATCTTCATATTTCCTCTTTTCCGCCGCCGTCAGGCAGCTATGAAACCGTGTCCACATTAAATGTAGTTTAACAGAGTGGACTGCATCACCTTGCCCGCTGCCAGAAGAGCTGCCTCGTAAACCAGCCCAGCGGCCTTTAACTGGATGGTAACCTCTGCAATGTCAATATCCTCGTTATTGCTCTTCAAGGTCTCAAAGGTTGTTTTCTGAGTCTGCATGCGGTTCTCGATCAGGGTCAGCTTACTTCCCCTGTTACCGCAGTTGGTGATGCAAAGGTTTGCATCATCCAGATACTTCTGAAAAGCGGTAATGCCGGCTTCAAAAAGATCCTGCTCCTTGTCCCTGGCCAGAGTCAGCGCCTTTCCCACTGCATCCAGCTGATTCTGAATCTGAGTTGTCTTTTCCGTATCGCCCTCCGCTTCCTTCAGAAGCTCCTTCAGCTTGGCCTCCACAGCCTCCAGATCCTGCACGTTCTGCATCGCGGAGATCAGATCGTCCACCTCTCTGCCGATACCATGCTTGAAGCACTCGTCCGCAGTGGAGTTGACGCGGATGGTCTGGTTGAATCCCACATCATACTCGATCACCTGACCCTTCCTCACATCGTCAGTTAAGTAGTTAGGATTATATTTTATTTCATCCTCTGTCCCGGGATCGGAAGTGCATGCAAAGTAATGCTGGGGCCGGAGGTCGCCCTTTTCCCAGTGGGATTTCTGGTAATTGACACGAATCTCTCCCTCGTTGGCTGCGGTAGTTTCATCGTCCCTAATCGCCATCAGTTGATTATATTTATTCTCGCCCAGCAACAGTTCGCCGGTCTCCGGTACGAAGACGATGGCGTCGGGATTTTCCGCCACGACGGCATAGGGGTCATCATAGGAGTGCACCGTCTGTATGTCACCGTTCTCACTACTCCAGGTAATTTCTTCATATACAATCTTTCCGTTTTCGGTCTCAGGTATTAAATTTCCGTCAGCATCTCTCTCGTATACCGTCTCGTACACCGGATTCCCTTCATCATCCTCCATGGGCAGGCCGGTTTCTTCATCTACCTTCTGCTGCTGCGTCTGCTTATACTTTATCTGTTTAAAGCTGATAGAAGGTGCCGCACTATCGTCGCCCACACAATCATTGTAGGCCAGGCGGATACGGTGATAAGTTACTGCGCTTATATCCTGTTCCGTCACTTCCTTGTCCATATAATTACTGGAATTGATGTCCAACAGATCGTCCGTATAAACATGAATCATATCATCAATGGAATCAATGCCAAGCTGTTCCCAAATGTCAAAAAGCTGGTTAGATTCCTCCGTATACCTTAAGGTAGTGTCTGTGCGATATCCGGTAAACACATATCTGCCCGCGTAATCCGCATCTCCGGTGGAATATATTTCATCCGCCAGGGACTTCATCTGCTCCAGAATGATTGCACGGTCCTCGGACTCCAGATAGTTGTTGGCGCCCTTATTACACTGGCTGATCAGGTTGGTCAGGATCTGGGTCAGGTTATTCAGGGCATCCTGGGTGACGTTCAGCCAGCTTTCCGCATCCGGAATATTCTTGCTGTAATACTGGGTCACTTCTGTCACACTGCTGCGCAGGCGAAGCGCACGAATGGCCACCACAGGGTCGTCAGAGGGACGGTTGATCTTCTTCTCAGTGGACATCTGGGTACTGAGCCGATCCTCGTTCACCTTGTTGGTGTTGATGTTGGACAGATTGTTTTTCTGCATGATCTTGTTGGTTATTCTCATGATTCCTCTCATTCTGCCAAAGCCTTGGCGGTCAAATTTTTCCGCATCCCTGCGCTTATATTAGGAAGAACGCTGTCCTTGCGTCCTTACACGCCAGTCTCAAGTATCAACCGGTCATACATTTCCGACAGCGTCTGAATCATCTGGCAAGCCAGATTGTAACCGTGCTGGTATTTCACAAGGCTCACAGCCTCCTCGTCCTCATCCACGCCGGAGATAGACATCCTCTGAACATCTATGGTACCGGAAATATTGGTGAAGTTCTGATAGAAGGTGTTTGCCCTCTGAGCATTCAGCGCCACATCCGACAGCACACACTGCAGGAACTCGGAAGCCGAACATCCTCTGAAGCTCATCTTGCTCTTGTCAGTGGCCAGAAGCTTTAAATCATTCAGCAGATCATTCTGCTCCACGCCGTCGCCCTGTCCGTAACGGTTCGCCAAACGGCTGGGATCCAGCTCCATAGCGGCCAGGATAGCGAAGTTCATGGCTGTCATACGGTAGTAGCTGTCGCTGGTTGAAGAAACAGTAAAAGAAATTCCATTGAATGCTGCTTCCGCTGCATCCTGTGCATCTTGTTCTACCTTTGCCAGAACAGTATCATCCTTCATAGCTTCATCGGCAGCTGCTGCAGCCGCTTTACGCATTTTCTTATCCGCTTCCTGAGTTGCTTGATCTTTGAGTTGCTGCGTCGCCTGATCTTTAGCATCATCATCACTCAGGGTTTGCCCGTTTTTCGTTGCCTCATCCTGCAGTTTTTCTGCCAGCTGGGCTATTTCCTCATCCGTAGGTTCAACATAATAATCGTTATAATGGTTGTTCTTGTAATCGTCATAAAAGTCGTTCTCAAACTCCATATAGCGATCATTATATATTTCGCTATATTTCTCCTTCTTCAAATCCTCGATCACTTGTTCTCTTGTCTTTCCGTAATACCAGTCATACCTGCCCTCATCCGGGAAGTCAAACTGCTCAGGATCCGTCTTATGGTTAGCAGAGAACATCGGGATACCCTGACTGCCAGCAGAAGAGTAGCCGCTGGTTAAAATGTCATTGAACTTCTGAGCGAAGGTTCTCAGCCACTCGTTCATCTGGTTCATATAATAGGGAATTCCCTGATAATCCACGCTGGTGCCGACACTGGCAGTCTTGCCCACTCTGTCGTTGGTGAGTCTCCGGGCATTCAGCTCCGGATCAGAGGACAGGGTAAATGTGTAGCTGTACACCGGATTTCCATCATCGTCATAGCTGATGCTGTACTCCCAGGAATCATAGTAAAACAGCTGATTCCCCAGGTTGATAATGCCTCCCTGGTCAGAGAGATTGCATTTATTCAGATCCATCAGGTAGTCCTTACCAACCTGGATCGTTACTGTATCGTTTTTGCCACCATTAGTGGTGCCGACGCCAGTGATCAGTCCGTTAAAGTACTCATTGTTGTTTCCATCTCTCATTTCCACCAGACCACGCAAAGCGCCGCCCATGGCTGCGTTATAGAGATTGAACTTCTGGCCGTTCTCCCAGTAGACATCGTAAAGACCGTCGATATCCGTCTGGTTCACCTTCTCATAGCTCTCTCTGGCCACGCACCTCAGGCTGTTAAACTCGCTGCCGTCCACCAGCAGCTGGCCTCCTGCGATCTTGATCATAAACCGGTTGGCTCCTGTTACCCGGTCAGGATCGTTGAGATCCTTAATGGGAATCTCCTGCACCTCCACATCCACAATCTGGGAGAGCTGGTCGATCAGCAGCGCCCTCCTGTCACGCAGCTCGTTGGCCTTAACGCCAGTGAGCTCGATGGTATTGATCTGCTTGTTCAGGGTGGCAATCTCTCCCGCCAGGGAATTCAGCTCATCCACCTTCAGCTTCAGCTCCTGGTTCACATCCTTCTGAAGCTTTGACATATTGCCCGCCAGGTTGTTAAAGTAGGTTGCCAGAGAGGATGCAAAACCCACAAACTGGGATTTCGCGGTGGCACTGTTAGGATCCTTTAAGAGCTCCTGCATGCCGGTGATCATCATCCGGTCAAAAATAGTCTTAAACCCGGGAAACATAGGTGAATCGTCGAAATAGTCCTCGATCATTGTCATATAGTACTGCTTCTCGTCGTATTCGCCCACCTTTGCATTGTTGCTCCAGAACCGAAAATCGTAAAACTCATCCCGGATCTGTTCAATGGCCAGAGTCTCCACTCCGCCGCCCGCACAGCCATAGGTCTGGAACACCCGCAGGGCATTTGCCGCCTGCTGTGTTACCTGCTGTCTGCTGTATCCCGGCGTTTCCACGTTAGCAATATTGTTCGCAGTGGTGTTCTGAGCGGCATTTGCAGCCAAAAGACCTGTATATGCAATATTTAATCCAAAAAATGTTGAGGGCATTCGTAAGTCTCCTTCCCGTCCTGTTACATGCCAAGGGTATTGATAATATGCTCTAGCATCTCGCTGATCACGTTGATATAGCGGCTGGATGCGTTATAAGCATTTTGGAACCGGATCATGTTCGACAGCTCCTCGTCGGAGGATACACCAACCACCTGCTCCCTGGCGCTGAAGATATTCTCCACAGTAGTCACCTGGTTTTCATAAATGCTTCTCTGAACCCAGCCCGTGTTACTGACCTGGCTTACCAGATCCGTATAATATTCTATAAAGGACGTCTTCTTCTTCACGTTGGGGTTTAAGGTGTACTCTTCTTCCTCGAAGGCGGCCTTTAAAGCCTCTGCAACCGAATTGTCCTCCGAGCCGTCCGGCAATCGGAATCCTAGAATAGAGGGCTGTTGCATCAATTCCGAAGGGATCGTCATGTTGCCGCAGGTGTAAAGGGTATTTACCTGGGTAGGATCCTCCTCGTTGTAGATCCAGTATTCCTTGCCATCGTCGCCGGTCACCTTCGTGTACCCATCCGTGGTAGACTTGGAAAAAAGCTGGATGGGACTTCCGTCGCTCATCCGAAGATATCCGCCAACATCGGACTCGCAATACCGCACATTCTTAAGCACGGTGCCATCCGCCAAAGTCAGGTCACCCTGCTTCACTCCCGCAGCCTCGGCCAGAATGCCATTGACCTTTGTAACAACACTGTGTATCAGCTGATCGAACTCCGCCTGAATATTCATCACAATGGACTGGGAGACACTGTCATAATCTCCCTCGATATCGGTGTAGTTGGCCCTGTGGTCACCCCGGGCCAGCAACATAGCCTTCAGCCCGCCGATATCCGTATTCATGTCAGAGGATATTTCCCTATTTAAGTTAAAGACCTCTGCACCGTCTATAATGTATTTCTTAGATCCGTCCGCCATAATCTCATAATTGGCGTTCTGCGGCCAGAAGGGAGTGTAAAAGCCGGTGGTCGTATCAATATCGAGACCAATCTCGTAACATGTAGGTCCCTTCACAAAATCAACGCCCTCAATCTGAACCCAGACATCTCCGTACATATCCTCGTCGTATCGGATATCCGTCAGTGATGCCAGTTCATCCAAAATCTGGTTTCTGACATCCCGAAGATCGTTGGCATGTTCTATCCCACCGGCCTCTATGGCACGGATACTGTCATTTAACGCCAGAATCTGTTTGCCGTACTGATTAATCAGGTCAACTTTCTTTTTGACCTGTGCATTCAGATTGTCCTGATAAGAAGCAAGGCCGTCATAAACGGTACTGGCACGCAAAATAAACTCCGAAGCTCTCTGTACCAGCAAACCTTGGGTCACAGAGCTCGTGGGGTCCTTCGCCAGTTCCTGAATAGCGGTCCAGAAATCGGAGACAGCAGTCTGGAAGGCCTCGCCGTTCATCTCGCCCAGCTGAGCCTCCACCTCTTCGATCACCTCCGAGGACACCTCATAGAACATACTGCGGCCGGATTCCTTGCGGTATGTCTTATCCAGGAAGTAATCCCTCACTTGTTTTACACGGGAATATTCGACACCCATACCAACCTGTTTATTGTTGACGGCTTTCGGGTCGATGGACAGCGTTACATAACGCCTTGAAGCCAGCTGAACCTGCTGCCTCGTATAGCCGACGGTGTCTACATTAGAAAGATTATGCGCTGTGGTGTTCAGCGCATTTTGACTGTTTTGTAATCCGGATGCTCCTACATATAAGCTGCCCATCAATGGCATGGCAATCACCTCTACATTTCACGGGGAATCGTTATTTGTCACTGCTTCGCGTCAAATCCGCCGCTCACAATTCCCATGGTATCTCCTGAATTGTAAGCGTTTCTGGTGTAGTTCGCTGTCTCTGGCGCCGCACGCATGGCCTGCACCAGGTTCATTTCAAACTCCACCATCTCCAGCGCGTTTGTCAGCAGTTCCCTGTTTTGTTCATTGGCTCGCTGTAAATTGTGAACCGCGCTCTGCAACCTGTCGTGAACCTCCGCCAGCATTGCCTGCTCTGCAGGACGGGCGGCCATCATCTCGATCAGATTTGTGAGCTTTAAATTTTCAACATCCCTGTTTAATACGTTGGCAATGTCCGCAGTCACCTCAGCCCGCTTCTTTTCCAGGTTGTGGAGCCTGCTCACCACGATCTGCTCATCATCCGTGATTTTTTGTAAATTTTCAAGATCGCCGCCAACGATCAGCGGCGTCTTCTTCTGAGATAGTTCCAAAAGCCCCTCATATTCGGTGCTCTCCTGTTGGAGCACCTCTATCAGATTTTCCATCAAGCTCGCCACGGAACTGTTACCTCATTTCTTCATACTTCTGCAGCAGTTTCTCTGCGAAAGTACCATTGTCCACCTCGTAAGTACCGTTCTGAACCTTTACTTTGATGGAATCCGTCAACTCAGCTCTGACATCCGGGCTTGCCGCCACGGCAGCCTTAGCTGTCTGGAAGTCCTTTCCGAGACTGCTGATCTGCAACTGATCAGATTGAGATACACTTGCGGACTGCAGAGCTTTGTTTGTTTTTTTGGTCTGATACACCTGCTGTACCTGGCTGTACGCTTCGATACGCATAAAGGATCCCTCCTTTCTGTGTTGCTATGGCCGTCATGGCCGTTGTTCATTTCCTATTATCTTTATCGGCAGTCCTGCAAATTTCTTTAGAGCGAAAAAATATTTTGTTTTTACCGGGAGCCTATTACAGAAACCAGATAAAAAGGCACAACATCATTTTCATGAGCCTCTACCACGCTGATCTCCACCTGATGCTCCTTCAGTTCACCGTGACGCATTACTGTGTCGATATATAAGCAGTCCCCCCAATCCTCCTGGAAATTTGCATCCAGGATCACAGCGTCTTCTTCCCTGCCGTCGATCACCACCCTGGCAATGGGTGCAGGCCGCTTTACCGACTTCTTATACTGAACGGCAATACCGGTACAAGTCATTATAAAGGTAATTTTGTCACCCTTCCGGGAGGCAGTGAATCCCTTCTTAAAAATATCCAAAAATTCTGTCTGAGGCTCCGTATCCGCTGCAAACCCCTGCAAAACCGGTGTGGAGTTATGGTTCTGATACCTTACAGAATCCTCATACGCATTGGCAGTGACGGGCGCCGGAAGCTCTCCCGTCTCAAATGCGCAGCTCTCCTCCTGGTCCACTTCCCTGTAAACCTGCTCCAGAAAATAGGTGATAACCTGTGCCACCAGGCTGTGTCCTGCATCGTTGGGATGCAGTCCATCCGGCGTAATCTCCCCCGCCGGTATTCTGCCCGACTCCACCTCCGGCCAGATAGTTGTTTTCATGCTTACCATGGGCAGCGCATAGGCCTTGGCTATCTCCTGATGCATTTCCTCAGCGTTTTCCCCATTATCATACCTTACGTTGTTCATTAACAGCACCGCAGGAGCATCCTTTTGGCCGAGCACCGTCCGTATCAGGCCCTCGTAGGTTTCCTGGAAAAACTCCGTATTGTCATCATTTACCGCAAATTCGATCAACAGAAAATCCGGCTTGTGGCAAAGCATATGATCCTTCACTCTGGACACGCCAAACTGAGAGGTTGTCCCACCGATCCCTCCGTTGATATAGACGATCTCCGTCCCCGGAAATCTTTGCTTCCACCATTCGTAAACCAGATAGGCATAACAGGTTTTCGGTGTACTGGAAAGACTTCCCTGTGTGATGGAACCGCCCAGAAACCCTACTTTCACCCTTTCCCCTGAAAGCGCCTTCTTCATGCATCTTTTTAACATGCACCAGTTTCCTCTGTTGATCATTCCCTGCTCGGGATGAATTTGATATGCCATAACTCTCTCCTTTTCTGTATATGCAAAGGATCCTGCACCGTACAAGTTCCTATAAATATACTTATACTACATCATTATTTTAGCTGCGGCAGGTTTGAAAATTTGATTTGTTACTTATACCATCAGTTTATAGATGTTCCTACAGTCTTCCTCATCCAGTGTGACGAAGCCGCTGATGGAGCCGCCGCGGCCATTGCCGTTACAAAGGGTGTTGACCAGATAGGGAATATCCTCTTCCTTCGCACCCAGCTGCTCAAAATTCTTCGGCATGCCAATGGAGATCAGGAAGTTTCGCAGCGCTTCTATCCCCGCTTTGGCAGTCATTTCCGGATGGAAATAATCCATCTGGCAGCCCCAGACACGGACGGCGACCTGCGCAAAACGCATTACATCGTGCTGACAGACATATGTAAATACAGCGGGCATCGTTACGGCAAGCCCGGCACCGTGGGCACAGTCGTACAGCGCGGACAGTTCATGTTCGATGTTATGGCTGTTCCAGTCCTGGCTGCGGCCCACACCGCAGGAATTGTTATGCGCCATCATACCGGCCCACATAATATTGGCGCGCGCCTCATAATTGTTGGGATCCTCGATCACACGGGGCCCCTCGTGTATCATGGTCAGCATCAGCGCTTCAATCATTCTGTCCGTGACCTCCACCTCCGTGGTGTTGGTCAGATAGCGCTCATACAGATGCGCCATAATGTCCGTGATTCCGCAGGCAGTCTGAAAGGCGGGCAGCGTCTGCGTCAAAGCGGGATTTAAAATACTGAACCGGGGGCGAATAGCATCACCGCTGGCGCCGCGTTTGAGCATTCCGTCCTCATGGGTAATGACGGAATCCGGGCTGCCTTCACTGCCTGCCGCAGCTATCGTGAGAATTGTGCCGATCGGAAGCGCGTTCTCAATGGGCTTACCACAGTAAAAGTCCCAAAAGTCACCGTCATAAACAACTCCGGCGGCGATTGCCTTGGATGCATCAATGGCGCTTCCGCCACCGACAGCCAGAACAAAATCCACATTTTGCTTTTTGCAAAGCTCAATACCTTCATATACAAGACCGCTTCTCGGATTTGGCTTGACGCCGCCCAGAAGAGTATATTCAATAGCTTCCTTTTCCAGTGATTCTTTCACACGGTCCAGCAAGCCGGAGCGAATAACACTGCCGCCTCCGTAAACGATGAGTACTTTACTTCCGTCAAAGCGCTTTACGTAGCTTCCGGTTTCATTTTCACGTTCTTTTCCAAAGGCAAAAAGAGTGGGGGAGTAAAAGGTAAAGTTTTCCATATGCAGTTTCCTCCTTATTCTTTGATTATCTAAACACATATGAGCAGCACTTCCATGACCTGCTTAAATATTTTTCTTTATTATAATCTATTCATTATCATTCCTGCAACCAGTTTCAAGCCGAAAAAGAGAGGAATCATTTCCCCTCTTTCTCTGAGTCTTTGTTAAGCTTCTCCTGATCGTCCATCACTGTATCTTCGTCTATCGGCGTGCTATGCAAATCTTCTTAAACACCCCCTGCTCATCTACATACGGAAGTTACTTTTTCAATTCAGCTGCTCACTCTATTCACCCCGGCACAGCTTGGGCATTAAGGTTTTCATTTAAACGAAAAACCGGACGCCTTCCTGGCGGAACATAATTTCAGCCGCCAGGAGGTTCGTCAGGATATGAGATGGCGACGCAACAGTACGGTGTCACTGATCCGGCGCAGACATTTGGGGATGAATTCGTTCGCTGATCACACAGGTTTCCCGCAGGAAGCACAGAATTTGTTTCCGGGCTGCACCGGCGCGCCGCAGTTGGGGCAGACATTGGGAACGATACCTTGAGAGGCATCGATTTTCTTCTCCTTGCCCAGTTTTCTGCCAAGGCACAGCAGCAGGATCATCAATATCATTGCGACGGCGGCAGTGATGCCGATGGCCAGCGCCCAGTTTTGCAACGACTGTCTATGAGTCAAAATATCGGCAAACTCCGAAGTGTTGTATTTCTCGATGGCAGCAATCAGATTGCTGCCGGAGATGGTCCCGGCCGTTTTGGCAGCCAGTACCATAAACAGTGCTGTAAGGCCTATGCCGGATACAGATACCGAGCACAACAATCCTTCCAGCACAGCAAAAAGCTTGCGGGAAACAGCGGCGCGTCCACCGTCCTTTTTCATTCTTCTGTCGCTGACAGTGGTAAATACCCATATAAACAATAACGTCAGCAGCGAGCATGCGGCAGTGATTATCAGGATCCACGGGAATCCGCCGGCCTCATCAGAATCATTCCCACCTGTGTGGATCACGACTCCTGATGGCGAGTAGTTTACTATCAGTGTCCGGGATGTCTTGTTTCCGGCGGCATCTGAAGCCTCAAAAACGAGAGTGTTTCCTCCCTCTTTTAAAGCAATTTCTGCGACAAACTCACCGGATCCGTCTGTCTTGTGTGCTTCGCCGTTCACAGTCAGCGATGCTCCGGCTTCCGTGCCGCCGGAGATGATGATCGAGCCCTCTGCGTTGGTCACTTCATCAGGCAGGCCGTAGAGCGTCAGCGTCGGCGGGACGCTGTCCACGGATATCCGGCGTGAGACAAAATAATATACCCCATCCTCAAGCTGATATTGAAGCGATATCTCATTGACATCCATCTCATCAAGCCGGAACGACAGTGTATCGCTGCCGGAGAGCTGCAGCTGCTCAGAGCCGTCGTTTATTTTAAGCTCCGCACTTAGTGTCTGTCCCGCAGTGTCAAAGCGTATCGCTCCCCGCAGAGAGTTGGTGATCTCAGGTGTTTCAAACTCTATCAAAACGCCGGTGTTCCAGCGGATAGTCCGCTCGAAACTGACATAGCCGCCGCCACTGACTGTCCCTATGAGTGTAATACGCACATCACCTTCATTGCGGTCAAGCAACAGCTCATCGCTTCTGACATTTGCATCAAAGCTGCTGTAGTAGGCAGGTTCCGTACCCCCGCCGATGTAGAGAGCCAGCAGCCATGAAGTATAGCGCCCCTCCACGCCGCTCCAATCAAGCGTCAGAATATCCTGAGTGAGATCCAACATGGATATGAACTGAGAGGCATCACCAGATTGGGTGTTTCCTGTCACAGTAAATGTTGTGTCAGAAATGCAAAATGCCGGAAACTCTGTGCCGCTGTCGTTGGTGTAGTAGACTTCAAGTTGTAAATAATACACACCGTCCGGAAGGTCTTGCGTAGCCAAATGCAGCGAAAGCGTGTTGCCGCTGTAACCGGAACCGTGGGAAAGTTCTGTCTTTCCGTCGACGGTGCCGTCGGTTGAAAGGGTGACGGCGTAGGCGTAATACTGATAACGCACTTGCGAGCCACAGCTCACTTCGGCCGATGCTGTAAGCTGTCCCTCCTGAACCTCGTCTATCATCAGGCTGTCAATGCTCAGCGGGTGATTCCATGGTGTGACTACCACTTCTAAGGAGGAGTTGCCTTTTTTGTCATAGTTGATATTCCAGCTGCCGGACTCGGCATTCAGAATGTACAGGTAAAGCACCTTGTCCGCCCGCTCCACCCTGGCGTAATCCGAATCAGCGGCATACACTTTCCCTGATGGCGAGACCAGCGCCACGTCAGGAACCTCTACATCAAAGCCGATGGCTATGACGATATCCTGGCGCCGGTTAAGCGTCACAAGTTCACTCTGAGAGGGGAGTGCGTTTGGCTGCGTCCGTCCCTGATTCCCTCCATTTTCAGATGGAGCCGCTTTTACGACGGGGCCTGGGAGCATAAACAAGAACGCTATCAATGCCAGAAAAGATATCATAAATTTCTTTCTCATATCGCTCCTCCTATAAACTGCTGCAGCTTAATGCCTCGGATGGCCAGCAGATGGGATTCATACTGCCGCCGTCTGATGTAAGGCCTGCTGCGTAGACCGCAAATTGCCATTCGCCATTGTGTTTCTGATAGACTCCCAGGAAGAATTCGCCATGGGCAAAATAATCTTTCGAGAACACCCACCAGGAAATCTCCGCATCGATGCTTCCGATTGCCCGTATTCCCACGACCTTGTTGGTCAGTGCGGCCTCCAGAGTGCCCTGGGTTTTTAAGTCAAAATTGTTGGTATCGATATCAAGGCCCAGTGTCAGTTTTCCCACAATACCGTTGACCGATGTGCCCTCCATTCCCAGAAGAAGATTGGTGTAAGAGATACCCTCACCCAACTCAAGGCTGCAGCTTCCAACATCCACAAGTCCTAAAAGATTGAGCTTTGTGGATACAGATATGTAGAAATCCCGCGGTTTAAATGTCACGGTGGTGTCATCAAGTTTTGCCACGGCTGCGTCTTTGATGAAGTCTGCATCCAGGATACCCTTCATGGACGGGAATACAGCCGACAGTTTTGCCATGGAGCAGTCAAAGGAGCCGGTCCAGGTGGATGTCAGTATGGTTCCCAGATTGTAATTGTCATTTTTGCTCAGATCACTGATACCTAAAGAAAAATCGTCGAATGTCACAGGCACATTACCTATATAGGTGTTAATGTCCTTGTCAGCGTACATCTTCACTGAGTCAAATTTCCAGTCCTTCCAGCCAATCTCCACCCCGAGGCCGTCTGTCAGGAAGGCCACATCTGTCTGCACCTTGATTGAGATATCCCCCTCGATGGTGTTGACATCCAGTTTCAGCGCCGCATCCTTGTAGTAGACGTTGAGATTGCCCAACTTTCCGGTATATGTTTTTCTGGAATTTTGTCCCAGCTCAATGGATATATCCGCACCGATCTCGTTGTTTGTAAAGACGATCTTTTCGGTGTGGTCAGCCTTGAAGGAGAAGAGATCGTCTGCACCGATGGCCTTCACCATTGCGTCCTGGAACGGGAATTTGGTGTCAAAGGCTTCAAAGTCTATGACCATTCTGTTGGGATATAGGGAAAGTCCCACGCCGTTTAGGCCGATGAAGTCCACGATCCTCACAGATATTCCCCGGATATATGCTTTGTCCACAGGGTAGTTATCGCTGGTGGATACAATGGTTGGATCGTTGTACAGCCTAAGGGAGGATACTCCCGGCATAGACAGGCTGTAGCCATTCTGCGCCATATATTTTGCCAATCCCTTGCTTGTTCCGTTGTCGGCATACTGCAAATAGGCTTTGTCATAGCTTAGATATACCGAACTATCCTTCTCAATGTTCCCGGTGATGGTCACGGTGCCGGTAAATCCCAGCCATTCGTTCATGTTCACAACGCCGCCCAGGGTCATCGTGTTCCCGGCCGAGGCAAGTTCCGTGGCCGTGAATACATAGTCGCCAAAGCGCAGCACATGTCTGTTGTTGGATGTCATTACAAAACCAGACGCAAACACGCTCCGCCGTCCATTGTAAGTGACATATACATCATATACTCCGCAGGCTACATTGGATGGAACAGTGACCTTAATATGCCCGCTATCCACAAATTCTGTTTCCAGCGTGTACTTTACACCTCCATGAAGTTCGATGCTGACGGAGTCTTCCTTCTCAAAGCCGGAGCCAAGAAGGTAGGTTGTCTGAGTCAAACTTGAGCGGTAGAACAGCCTGTTTTCAAGGCCGTTTAGTACCGCTTTCCCGGTGGTAATCTGATATTCTTCTCCCAGATCCTCTCCGGATACACCATCCTTGTAGAGATAATATGTATGCTCGTCATAGGCCGTGACAGTATTGATTCCCTCAAGCTCCATGGTGCGGCTGGCTTTTACTGTGTCAGCGGCCGTATAGGTAATGCGATAGCGATTTGTGCACAATGCGTAGATGTATTCATAGAAGGACAGCAGGGAATCGGAGTCCGATACATACATGTACGACCCACCTCCGATAGCGGCATAGGTGTTCATGACATTGGAGTTCACATCTGATCCAAGACCCATTGAATAGATGGAGGCGTTTTTCTTCTGACAGGCCGCTGTCATGTCGAGCATGGCGCTGTTTGAGGGTGTGTTGTCCTGTCCATCTGACATGAGGATCATAACATTCAGCGCATCCTGCTTCTCCGGAAATAACTCAAGGGCATAGTTCACCGCCGAATATATGTTAGTACCACCCGAAGCCAACATGGATTCCACCCCTGCCTTGAGTCCCTCTGCGGTGCTGCCGAACGGCCGCACATTATCGCTCAGCACCCCGCTGCTGAACGGCACGATTGCTATATTCGTTTCTCCGGAGATATCCGTAAAAGTGTTCAATGCACTTTTCAGATTCTCAATCTTGGTTCCCCCCATACTTCCGGAGTTGTCGCAAACAAGAACGATGTTTATCTCGTTGTAGGAGACCCGCTCCACATCGAAATCGTCTATCTCAATGGAGCAGTCCAGAAGCCGGAAATTTTGTTTGAAAAGCTCCGCCGTGTCAGCGATGGACTCATCCACTGCCGCTATGGCGACTACAGTATCAAACCCGGAGGCATCCACGGATACTATATTCACAGAGCCTGTGCTCTGGTTGATGGTATCCGTGATGTATTGCTCAAAGGTCTCGTTCATAGTGCCGGTTGTATTCTGTTCTATATTGTCGATGAGGTCTTGTTCAAAGCCGCTTCCAAAGCCGGAAGAACCTGGATCCTCAGCATCCGGATCCTCGCGGTTGGCCTCCTGCTCCGTTTTCTGCTGCTCTATGATCTTCTCGGTACCATCAGGCAGCATACTGTCTGTCAGAGCCTCGGTGTAGTCAGCGACGTTCTTTAGGCTCTCAGTGTCTTTCGGATTTCTTATGACATCCAATAATGCACCGGCCGCACCGGAGTAGTCCGGATCCTCCGAGTTGCCCATCTCGCCAAGTGCCCGCTCAAGATAAGCTGCCGCACGGTCCCTGTCGCCTGTCTCAAAGGAAAGTCTGGCAAGTTCCAAATACAGCTTGGAGTTCTCCCTATCGTCACAGTTTGTTATGTACTGTGTCATGCGTCGTTCGATCCACCTGACAGCTGTCGAAGACGATTTGTCCGGTTCCTTCAGCTCCTCAAGAAACTCTTCAAGAACCTTCTGTTCCCCGGTGCTGAATTCGTTTTCGGATAACTGAGTCTCGATCCACTCCTCAACCATGTCGGAACTTTTCCGTGACTGCGAAAACTCCTTGGAATGCAATACTTCATCACTGGTGATAAGCCCGTTCCTTATGAGCTCAGCCGTAATGAGAAGACCATCCACATCGTCTCCTTCATCCAGTGACTTAATAATATTTTTATAATTTCCGTTTATCACATTCGCCTTTGTTACGGCATCACGTATCTCCGGAATGGATGTGTATTCCGCTTCCAGCCTGTCAACCCAGTTTTTCACTTTTTGGGTAAATTCTTCCCGTTCATTCGCAGGCATGCTTGTGAAATCTGCAAAGATATTTTGCACGTCAATTGCCATGATTGCGGCTTCAGCGGCATCTCTGTTGTACTCTCGGGCAAGACCGTCAATGGCATCCTTAACAAGTTCGGCGGCCTCCTGCCATAGCACAAAACTCTGTGAACCGTCTACAACTGCGCGGACAGTCTCTTCCTCACGGTTGGAGCCTCCGCCCATTTCCTTAGAGGCTTCATACAGTCCGCTTGCAGCCATGATATCGCCCCGCAGCACATTCAGTCTCGCTGCAGCCAAGGCATAATCCGCCGTATAGGGATGATACTCCAAATATTCATCCAGTGTTCTGTCAGCAGCGTCATTGAGTCCCTGCTCCATGAAGGAATACGCCGCCGCCAGGAATTCCCTTGATGTAGCTGTCGAAATTTTCTCGGTTTCGCGCTCATCAACCTTTGTCTCAAAGGTTCCTATATTCAATATTTCTGATTGTACACTCCAGACAGCACCGCCGCCAATAACCGTCAACAGCGCAAGGGTAGCGATCCACTGAGGTTTTTTTCCCTTGGTTGCCACAATGAGCACAACGCTAATGATCCACGCAGGTAAAAAGCCTAATAACATCTGCACCCATCCGCTCATCATGATCTCTCCCTTCTTGATTGACTTACATTGAAAACCAGTATATAACAAAAATTTACATTTTTCAATGTTTGTTGCTTTTCTGAAGTTCTGATCTCAGCAATACATAAAAGAGGAGCACCCTGCTTTGCAGCAGAGCATTCCTCTTATCATGAATCATTTTTCAGTTACTTTCATACGGTAAACAGCGGGTTGCGTTAATCCTGTCACCTCATTGTCGGGGTTGTAGGAATGTCTCTTAATGGAAGTCTACCTTTGCGGACATATCCCTATTTTTCGTGGTTTTGGGAAATTGTCAGCCTGACGTAAACCTACACCAATCTTCATATCCGTACCGCAATTGGTACAAAACTGGTACAGGATTGGTACAAAACTTCTACGCCTCACCCACCTGTCTTAAACACAGTTCTATTAAGCTCTGTGATATGTATATGCCGTTCTCCACCATCTGGTGCAATATAGGTCTTAATTCATTTATATAGCCATCTTGCTTTGCTTTTATCAGCACCCCTAACGTACCGGTCACAGGTAATCCCAAGTACTTTGCATGTTTCTTGGCATTGGCATCATCTATAATAACTACATCCGCTGCCATTTCTTTCGATAAGATCATTACTTCCACCTCTCCGTCATGCAGCTGCGTCTTATACATAGCCTTCGCCATCTGGTTATTGATATTTTCCACCCGAATCCATTCAAGCGACCTATCTACCGCTTTCTTACAAATAGATTCTGTCTTTACGGACAACTCTCTATATACCGCTTCCGGAATCATTATCTCTCCATATAGCTTCTTCAATATATCAAGCTGTCCAACATGACTTAATGCAATCAGTGGAGTTGTGTTTACTACCACTTTACGCATTCTTCAATTCCTCCAAAAATTCATTATCTGACGCAAAGGAAAATACCGAAACACCATTCATGCCAAGATATTGTACAAATTCTTCTTTCGTCATTTCTGCAACGCTGGCGCAATATCCCAAAGATACTTTTTTGTTTTTATATAAATCCAAAGCCAACATTTTCTTCATATACTCAGCAAAACCATTTTTATCCTCATGAAGATCTAACAATATTTCTTCCGGAACATTTATTGATACAACACACATGACCGACACCTCCATGTCCTGCTTAAAATCTTCTTTTCTGTATTATTATAATCTATTCAATATCATTCATGCAACCAGTTTTCAAGCAGAAAAAGAGCGGAATTATTTCCCCTTTTTCTCTACATAGCCTTTTAGCATCCGCTCCTACTTCTGTGTCCATTACTGTGCGGCTGCGGCTTTATCATACCACTCTTGAGCTTTGGATAAATTTTTTTCTACCCCCAGTCCGTTCTCATACCTATAACCTATATTATTCATTGCGGAAGTATTCCCTAATGCTGCTGCTTTCTCATACCATTCCATTGCTTGGGCGTAATCCTGTTCTACACCTTGCCCATTATCATACATAAAGCCAATATTATTCATTGCGGAATCATTCCCTAGATTTGCCGATTTTTTATACCATTCCATTGCTTGGGCATAATTCAATTCCACTCCTTGCTCATGTTGATACATATAGCCAACCCACGTCATTGCAGATGCATTCCCTAAATTTGCTGATTTCTCATACCATTCCATTGATTTGGCGTAATCCTGCTCTACTCCTTTTCCATTATAATATAGAGAAGCAATATTATTCATTGCAGATGAACTACCTAAATCTGCTGCTTTTTCATACCACTCCATGGCTTTAGTATAATCTTGCTCAACGCTTAATCCATATTGATACATATAACCAACCCAATCCATTGCATTAGAATTTCCTAAATTTGCTGCTTTCCCGTACCATTCCATTGCTTGGGCATAATTCTGGTCTACACCTTCTCCTCTATAATACATATAGCCGATATTACTCATTGCAGAAGTATAACCTAAATCTGCTGCTTTCTCATACCATTCTATTGCTTTTGCAGAATCTTGCTCTACACCTTCTCCATTTCGATACATAGAGGCAATATTAGACAACGCACAAGCAATATAGATTTGCTCTTCGCCTTCCAATACTTTGTTAAAACATTCCAACGCAGTATCAAAATCTTCATTAGTTCTTGCCACTTCTCCCCTACCTAAATATCCTTCTACACAACCTTCTGCAATGACAGCTTCAAACAGTTCCTGTGCTTTTTCGGTATTTTCTTCCAAACCCACTCCCTGTCCGTAATAATATAGGTTGCCTAAAGATAACTGTGCATAAGGATACTCACCAACCACTTCGTAATAAGTCTTTGCCTTGTCATAGTCTTGCTCAGGGTAACCATACCAATCGTATAATACTCCTAAATAATAATTTGCTTCCGTCTTTCCCAGCACCAGCGCTTTTTCAAAGTTTGTGTAAGCCGCTTCAAGATCAATTTCCTGTCCATCCAGACCATACAGACAGGCACGCCCCCTTTCATAGTATGTACTGCCTTTTTCCTCAGATTCTTTGGTGTCGTTTTCCTCTGTTTCTTTAGCATCGTTTTCCGCAGTAACTTCTCCTGAGTATATGGTTGCTCCCGTATTCTCTTGTGAGGAATTTCCGCAACTGGATAATACAGTAACTATCAAAGCACTCATTAGAATTATTGCAATATTCCTTTTCTCCATCTGTTTTTCCCTTTCTTTAAATTGCATTTGTCCGTCATATGTTGGACAGACTAAATAATTGTACATCATTTGTTGTACACTGTCAAGGAAAAGGAATAGGTGATTTTTATGGGATATTATCCGCGATTGAGAGATTTACGAGAAGATAAAGATTTGTCTATCAGAAAACTGGCTGATTTACTTCATATGCAACGAACCACCTATCACAATTACGAAACCGGAAAAAGAGAATTACCGTTTGAATTAGCGGTCACTCTTGCCAAGTTCTATGATGTGTCATTAGATTATTTAGGTGGTTTAACCAATGATACAACTCCACCACATAAAAGGTAAAAAAGCGACAAAAGGATTTTCCGTCCTCTGTCGCATTTTTATCTTTCTTTGAACATATTCTCTTTGTTAGGGCGTAATTTGGCCGTAAATCGATCGTAAATTTTGACTTTCAAGATATGAACCCCTTGAAAATCCGGGTCTTAATTGTCCAGCGTTCGCATTGTGGGGAATACCAAAGAGGATACGGTATTATTCCGCATTATTAGGTATTATCCCGTATTTAGCGTTTTTCTACAACTTATTATCAAGTATTATTCAGTACCATGTCAAGAAAATTTGTAGTAAACCTGTAGTAAATCGCTGATTTTGTAGTTACAATCCACACATTCAATTTTAGGACTCTCTCCTAAAATTATTTTGATTTTGGGCTTATAATCCATACATCTGTCGAAGCCTGCCTACCAGCTCCTCATTACTCAAACCAAATTCTTTTAATAGGTTCGCATCAAATGGTTCTTCTTCAAGCTTCTTAATAAAATTCTCCACATCCATATGTACTGTCTCAGGTAAAGCATCAACCTTATCTAAAATGAACTCTGTGGCAATTCTGAGAATGTCATTTTTATGTTTCTTAATATCACGTGAATCAACATTTTCGCCCTTCTCTTTTCTCTCGCTCAAATCCAAGTATGCTTTCACCTTAAAAAGAAGCAAATATTCTGGTCTTAAAACCGACAACTCCCAAACCACAGTCTTTCCGGCAAGAAGTACATTGTAATAGTCATTATTCAACAGAATTGCGGAAAGGCTGGACACTTCATCATCTATATAAACCGGTGTCAATCCATCCATCTCATTAAGCACAAAATCTGTTCTGGCAAACAGCTCTATCATCTTAGGATACGATTCGTTTTCCGGCTTATCATATCTGTAAAATTGAGACTTGCCAACACTGGTTGCTTTGTTCCTATATTTTCCTGATTCTACAAACTTCCAAAACCTTTCTCCAAATTCTGGTGTCAATGCCTCTACGATAAGCACTATATCAAGATCTCTTGTTGCTCTAAACTGCCCTTCGTTACTTGCAAACAGAATATCACAAGCAGCACCCCCAATTATCACGTATTGATTTTCAAAGCCTTTAAAATATTCTTTGAACGTATCTAATCCTCTTACCATACGTAGCCCTCCAGCATCTCGTCTATACAAAGTTGAACTCTTTCGTCTGCCATGTCCTCTCCGGATAAGCTCAGTACCACACTTAATGGATCCTGAACCTGTTTACCATTCAAATCAATAAAATATCCAAGCTCTAAAACTTCACAACCAACTTCTTCTCCTGCTGATATTTGTCTTATTGATCTGATATTTACATCGCTCAATTCTTTTTTTGTAATCGCATAAGTAGGATAACTATTGTCCGAGAGCAGGGAGTACTCACAAAGAGCTGTCATTCCTGCTTTCTTTTCTAAATGTATATCCTCTGCCAACTGAAACCTTGTTATTATCGGATTTCTTAGAACCGGCCTGATTTTCTCCCACAATGTTTTAGGTTCATCTCCAACCGATATCTTTCTGGTTTTTCCTGATATATCAAGTATATCTAAATCTAAATATTCTATCTCATCCAAACATCTGGTCACGGACATTTTAGTAACTCCAAGCCTTTCTGCTATTTTTGTCACATTCATAGCATTCCATTTATCATACAGGGCACATAGTAAAAGCTTCTGGGTCAGAAAAGAAATCATGTGTACCGGAGCCAACCGCCTATTGTCCTTTTCCAACAAAACCATCCCAAGAAATGGAAGAAACATCTGCTGTTCTGCAATAATGAATGGTATTCCTTCATTCATCATTGTTTCTTTCGCATAATGATTTATTTTTGTAAAATACAAAGCGCAATTAAAGCCGGATACTTTCTCTATCTGACTTCTATCGTAGCGCAAAGTATTTAATCGCACCTCTACCTTCGGCTGTACAATAATCCACTCTATTCCATCATGCAATACAGAAAACAAATTATAGATTCCTTTATATTTTAATGGAAGCCTTTTTAATAACTCTGTATTGTTTTCAATTGTAACTGTTCTTCTCAAACACTTTTCAATATATTTTTTCACGCAATCACCTTTTAATTTGTAACCCATTTTATGTTACAAATTAAAAATAACATTTTTTTATTTTTTTTTCAATCTATTTTTATATCCAATCTACACAATATTTTCAACAACTGAACAATCTCACTTCCAATTTAATTTTTGACCATAACAAAAGGACACTTTCAAATTCTCACTTGGAAAGTGTCCTAAAGGTACATACCCTTTAAAATTGAATGTCGCACAAAACGTATTATCAGGTATTATTCCGTATTATGCGTAGCAAATTTGTAGTAAATCGCAACTCAAAATCGCTGTAACCCTTGATTTTACTGGCTTTTTCAGTCCAATGTTCTCATCGTCGGGAACAACAACACATCCCTGATCGCCGGCGAATTAGTCAGAAGCATCACCAGCCTGTCAATACCGTACCCAATACCTCCGGTGGGCGGCATGCCGATCTCCAGAGCATTCATAAAGTCCTCATCGGTGGTGTTGGCTTCCTCGTCGCCTGCTGCCAGCGCAGCCTCCTGGGCTTTGAAACGCTCCCTCTGATCGATGGGATCGTTCAGCTCGGAATAAGCGTTACACATCTCCCGACCATAGATAAACAACTCGAACCGCTCCACATAGTCGGGCTTGTCCGGCTTTCTCTTTGTCAGAGGTGAGACCTCCACGGGATGATCCATCAGGAAAGTGGGCTGGATCAGGTGCTCCTCCACAAATTCCTCAAAGAACAGGTTCAGGATATCACCCTTCTGGTGACGGGCCTCATAGTGTACACCCTTCTCATCAGCAATCTTCTTCGCAGCCGCCGTGTCAGGAATCTGGTCAAAATCCACACCCGCATACTGCTTCACCGCGTCCACCATCGTAAGTCTCGCAAAGGGCTTGCCAAGATCGATCATCTCATCCGCGTAGGGAATCAAAGTGGTGCCGCACACCTCCTGCGCCACATATCGGAACATATTCTCAGTCAGTTCCATCATACCATAATAATCGGTGTAAGCCTGATACAGCTCCATCATAGTAAACTCGGGATTATGCCTGGTGTCCATCCCCTCATTACGGAACACGCGGCCAATCTCGTAGACCCGCTCTAAGCCGCCCACGATAAGGCGCTTTAAATATAACTCCAGTGAAATACGCAGCTTCACATCCTCATCCAAAACGTTGTAATGCGTCTCAAAGGGTCTCGCTGCCGCGCCGCCCGCATTGACCACCAGCATGGGGGTCTCCACCTCAAGGAAGCCCTCACCTTCCAGATAACGGCGAATGGCACTGATGATCTTAGAGCGCTTCACAAAGGTGTCCTTTACATCCTGATTCATGATCAGGTCCGTGTATCGCTGGCGGTAGCGGATATCTGTGTTGGTCAGGCCATGGAACTTCTCAGGCAGAATCTGCAGGCTCTTTGACAACAGAACAACAGCGGAGGCATGTACAGATATTTCCCCCGTCTTTGTCTTGAACACCTCGCCCTGAATGCCAACGATATCGCCCACATCGTACTTCTTAAAATCTGCGTAAGGTTCCTCGCCGATACTGTCCCGTGCCACATAAACCTGAATATTGCCGGGCAGATCCTGTATGTTGCAAAAAGAGGCCTTGCCCATAATACGTTTGGACATGATACGGCCCGCCACGCTGACGGATTTTCCCTCCAGGGCCTCATAGTTCTCCTTAATGTCCACGCTATGGTGGGTCACATTGTATTTAGTATGCAGAAAAGGATCCTTTCCTGCTTCCTGCAGGGCTGCAAGCTTATCCCGTCTCACCTGCAGCAGCTGGTTCAAATCCTGTTCCTGTACATTTGTATTCTGCGTCTCTGCCACTTCTTAAGCCTCTCCTTTTCGTCTCAACTTAGTTGCTTCTCTGAATATCCAATACCTTATATGCAAATGTTCCTGCAGCTGTCTCTACCTCCACGGTATCACCCAGTTTACAGCCCATCAGAGCGCTGCCCACAGGACTCTCGTTGGAGATCATGCCCTTTAAGCTGTCCGCCTCTGCGGAACCCACGATCTTATACTCAATCTCCTCGCTGTACTCAATGTCCAGCAGCCTCACCTTACAGCCGATATTAATACTCTCCAGATCGATCTCATCCTCCAAGACCACCTCGGCATTCTTCAGAATTTTTTCAAGCTCCTCGATTCTTGCCTCAATGTCTCTCTGCTCGTCCTTGGCTGCGTCGTACTCGGCATTCTCGGACAGATCTCCCTGCTCCCTGGCCTCCTTGATCTTCTGGGCAACCTCCTGGCGGCGGTTTACCTTCAGCTCGTGCAGCTCATCCTCGTACTTTCTGAGTCCTTCGTAGGTTAAAATATTTTTCTTCTCCTGCATTTTGTCTTTCCCTTCCTGTCTGTTTTATTTCATATTAAATCCCGTAAATTCACGTTCGGGTTTCTGCAAATCATCCTGTATTCTTTCATTTAACTACCGTATTATACTCATTTTTATCTTTGGTGTCAAGACTTGCCAGCCCGCTTCCAGAGTTCTTTTATGGAAAAGTAAAAAATGCCTTCTCCCTTCTCCGTCATCTGCCGGGCTTTCTCCTCAACAGAGCAGAAATCAAGCCAGATGCTGCCCCGTGCCAGACCGCCCACAGGGATGTGGGGTTCCCCGGTAAAGTCCAGCACACAAACAGGCTCCAGGGTCTCCAGCAGCAGCCGCGAAAAAGTTCTCTCCCCCTCCAGGGGCTGCAGCGTTACTGCCAGCCCATACTCCTCATAAAAATCCTCCACAAAATCCTGCATCTCCTGCCCACAGTCCCTCTCCTGCAGAAACCAGCGAAGGCTCTTCATCCGGGGGGCGCAGTGCAGAATCGTGGCAGGCACACTGTGGGCGGCCCCCAGCACCACATAGTGGTGAAGCCTGGCATTTTCCAAAAGGGGCTTCACCCACTGAGGCTGAAGATATGCGTCAAACTCCGGAAATTGCCAGAGCTGCAGCCAAAGCAGAGGCAACCAACAGGCTGCAGCCACATCCTCCACCCTCGAGTCGTCCATCTCTCTTCGGCTGATCTCCCGTTCCTCCGGGATCACCAAACAATGCCTCACTGCATCGGCATAGACACAGCGGCATTCATAGCGGTCATCCACGTTTTTTCCAAGCTCCGTAAGAAAGCGCTGAATCTCCACGCTAACCTGTTCCCTGGTTTCCTGAAGCTGCCTTCTCTGCTGCCGTTTGAGACGAATCCTGCGGCGTTGTTCCCTGTGTTCCAACAAGCGTGCCTTTAAAGTATGACAATACTGTGGTTTAACAGCATCCGTCCTGGCTGTGCCCGTGGGATTGAAGGCATGGGAAAACCATCTGTTTTCTCCTACATTCATCCCCACCCGCACCAGCAGATAGTCTTTCATTTGCACCGTCTCTATGGCTGGTTTTTCCAGATTCCTCTTTTTATAAAAATATATGATTGTGTCCATGCACTATTTTATGCGTCATATAGAAAAAAATGCTAGTGTTCGATAAATATGGTCTCCACTCCTTCAAGCAGCTCCTCCATGGTTTCCATGGCATTGATGGTCTGGCGGAAACGTGCGGAATGGGGCATCCCCACCGTATACCAGGCCAAGTGCTTACGCATCTCGCGCACTGCCGTGTACTCGCCCTTTGTTTCCAGCTGAAGCCTTGCGTGGCGCAGGATCATTTCACGCTTTTGCGCAGGATTCGGACGGTCCGGGATGATACCGTTTTCCAGATAGGAAACCACTTCCCTGAAAATCCAGGGATTCCCCTGGGCGGCCCTGCCGATCATGACCCCGTCGCATCCGGTCTGGTCCAGCAAAGCCTTTGCCGCCTGGGGGCTGTCCACGTCGCCGTTACCGATGACGGGGATCTTCACCGCTTCCTTTATCTGGCGGATACAGTCCCAGTCGGCTTTTCCACTGTAATACTGGGCCCTGGTGCGCCCATGGACTGCCACCGCCGCCACCCCGCAGGCCTCTGCGATCCTGGCGATCTCTACCGCGTTGCAGTGCTCCTCGTCAAAACCCTTGCGGATCTTTACAGTCACAGGTTTTTTCACCGCCTTCACAAGCTCCGTCAGCAGCTCCTCCACCAGCCTGGGCTCCCGCATCAAGGCGGATCCCTCCCCGTTATTCACCACCTTTGGTACCGGGCATCCCATATTGAAATCCAGAATGGCGAAGGGCCGCTCCTCAATCCGCTTCGCCATGTCCGCCACGATTCTGGGATCGGAACCAAAAAGCTGCAGAGAGGCTGGCCGCTCGTCAGGGTGGATCTCCAGCAGTTCCTCCGTATTCCTGTTATTATAAAATATGGCCTTGGCGCTGACCATCTCCATGCATACCAGCCCCACTCCCTGCTCCCTGCAGAGCAAACGAAATGGCAGGTCGGTCACGCCTGCCATGGGTGCCAGTATCACGTTGTTGTCCAAGGTCACATTGCCTATGGTTAGTTTCATCATGTCCCTCATTCCAGGAGCAGCTGTTGCGCTCGTCAGCGGCTGCTTTTTACGTTCTTGTAATAAATGATCCGCAAACCATCCAAGGTCAGAAAGCTGTCATAAATATCAATAGCCTTTGTTTCATCTGCGATCAACCTGCCCAGGCCGCCCGTTGCCACCACCTGCAGGTCCTTGAAGCCGCTTTCCTCTTTCACCTTGTTAATGATATATTCCGTCTGGCCGATCTGGCCGTACACGAGACCCGCCTGCATACTGCTGATGGTCTCCTGGGCAAGGATGCTCTTAGGCTTTTTGATCTCAATGTTGGGCAGCTTGGCGGCTTGGGTCCAAAGAGCTTCGGAGCTGATACGGATGCCAGGAGCTGTGATGCCCGCCGTAAACTCCCCTGTCTCCGTGATCAGGTCATAGGTAGTCGCAGTGCCAAAGTCCAGCACCAGAACGGGGCCGCCGTACTTCTCATAGGCTGCCACCGCATCCACAATGCGGTCCGCACCGATGGCCCTTGGATCCTCCGTGACAATCCGAATGCCGGTCTTTACACCAGGTCCCACGTTCACAGGCTTTGTTCCCGTGTAACGCACCAGTGCTCCGCTTAAGGCGTGCATCACATCCGGCACTACACTGGCCACAATGGAACCTTCCAGGGCTTTCGGCTCAATTCCGTTATTTTGCAGCAGTTGGGTGATGATAATGCCATACTCATCGGATGTCCTGGGAGTCTTTGTGGTCAGCCGGAAGGTTGCCTTCAGCTCATCCCCCTGGTATACGCCCAGAGTCATATTTGTGTTGCCAACGTCAATCACTAAGATCATGAGTCCTCTTTTCTGCCGGGATTGGATATATATCCTATGGCCGGCAATTATTCAATCGAAATTCCATAGTCCAAAATTACATTTCCATTTTCATCAGGACTTGTAAACCTGGGACAATTATATCGCTCGAAGCACCAATAGTCCTCCCTGCGCTTCCATCCCCTCTTAACCAGCTCCTCCAGGCACATGTTATGGGGCTCTAAACCATACAGCTCTCCGTTGTGCTCGTTTCCTTGTCGATAGAAGACAGCGTACTCCAGGGGCTCGATATCCACATACTCAAAACCCTCCGGCGCCTCAGCCGTCCGGTCAAAGAACATACCGATCCAGTACTCCAGCATGCCGTCCACGATACGCATGAGGGCATAATTTCCCTCTTCATTCATGGGAAGCAGGCCCGGAGCACCCTCCAGCACTGAAAACCAACCCTTTTCCCACCATTCGCCCCAGTGGGAACCATCACCGTATCTTTTCCCGATAAACCGTACCGTAGGATGGCTCTCCCTCTTCACATCCAAAATTTTAACTGCCATAAGCTTCCTCCTTCCGGAACCGCATCTCTATGGATGCTTCCTTTTTACTAACTGTTTACCACAGTGTAAATCTATTATTACATATGGAATATGACAGCTTGTATGTCTAATTATTCAACTGCTTGATAAAACAGATCACACGGTTTGCCTCCTCGAAACCAACCTTCATATGGAATCTGTAGCTTTCTTCATTGTCCAGCTCACAGTCACTTGCAAACTCGCTGCAGCCCTGCTCCTCTGCCCACTGCTGGCACCGCTCCAGAAGCGCCCTGGCATAGCCCTGATGCCTGTATTCCTCCCGCACCAGAATTCCTTCCAGATATCCCACCGGACTGCTTTCCGTTCCCTCCACGTAATCATTCCTTAGCTGGCACTGGGCAAAGCCTATAAATTCTTCTCCCTCCCTTGCCAGAAAAACAGCACCTTCAGGACTGTCGATCACAGAAGACATATCTTCCGTCAGCTCTTCCACCGTATGGTTCCCCCACATCAAAATAGCCATCTCCGCAGCTGCCTGCGCGTCTGAATGCCCTGCCTTATATATCATCATAGAGCTTCCTCTCCTCTTCCCTTGTCCTCGGTATCCCAGAAAAACATTCCAGCGATAAATGATCATCACAGCTCATCCATTCCCGTCCCCCTGGTCAGCCGTTCCATGTAAGTATCCGGATCCTTCTTCATGTCGATCATGGTCCGGAAAGCATTCAACACCATGGCCTCCTTATTGCAGCCTGATGTATTCTTTCCAATCTCCCGGATCAGGTTGTACCGGTCCATCTGCCACACATACAGGTCCGTCAGTCCATACCCCCTGCACTTTGCCTCATCCAACAGGGTGTGATGATCCAGATAATACATCAATTCCTTCACCAGCCCCTGATCCAGGATCAGCTCCGCCCACAGACTCTCGATAAACTCCTTGCTCTTCCCGGCATATTCCCCAAGCTGCAATAATCCCTGATAAGCCATGACCTTTCTGGCGTCATACAGAATCCCGCTCATCCTTCTACACTCCTCGCTGCACATGCACTATCCCTCCTGCAGCGCCTCCCCGATATCTTCCTTCAACACAAACACCCTGTAATACAGCTGCAGGGACTCAAACAGCTCCTGTCTCCTACGCCTCACCTCGGCCACCATCAGGCCGCTGCTTACCTCATCATAATAAATGTCATCGTCATCCGCATTGGTCTCCAGCACAACACTGCCGTCCTCCTCAAAGGCGATGGTGAACACGCCGCCCACCTCCTCGGTAAACAGCACGCATAAGATGTGAAGCTCATTTTTCACCGACTCTGGAATGCCGTCAAACTGCTCGTTAAAATAATATTTCATTTCGTAGGCGTTGGCTCCGCAGAGCACGATCTTCTTTTCCTCAGACATATCCATAAATTCCTCTCACAGATACCTCACCGGCGTAAACTGCCGTCACCGATCCGTCCTCTCTCTCCACCAGCAGCTCGCCCAGCTCATTAATTCCCCGTGCGATGCCCTGAAATTCGCCCTTAGGATCCAGTACGCGCACCTCTCTGCCATTGTTCACTAACAGCCTGCTATACTGTTCCATCAGCCCGGAAAGATCCCCATGCTTTAGAAAAGTTTCATAATACTTTTCAAAAGCATGCATAATGTTTACGATCAGCTCCGCCCTTGGCACCTTGTTCCCACATTCCCGCTGGAGACATGTGGCCGTGGCTGCAATCTCCTCCGGAAATTCCTGCAGGCCCACATTGATCCCAACGCCGATGACAACATAGTGGATATAATCCCTCTCCAGGCTCATTTCCGCCAGCATGCCGCAGACCTTTTTCCCGTTTATCACAATATCGTTGGGCCACTTGATCTGGGCCTCCAGACCGCAGGTGCTGCGGATTCCCTCCGCCACGGCCAGCCCCATCACCGGTGTCAGCATGGAAGCCTTGTCCGGCGCAAGATCCGGCTTCAAGATCAAGGTATAATACACGTTTGTACCGGGCGGACTGCTCCAGGCTCTTCCCCTGCGCCCCCTGCCAGCTGTCTGCATGTCCGCCACCACCAGAGCTCCCTGGCCTGCGCCGTGCTCCGCGTCCAGTTTTGCCTGTAGGTTGGTGGAATCCAGCACATCATAGCAGGTGACAGGATGACCTGCCCATTCGGTGTCCATGCGGCTTTCCAGCTCATATTGTCCAAACAGCTCCCGCTCTTCCACCAACAGATAACCCCGGTTCTGTACCGCCTCAATACGGTAGCCTTCCTTTTTCAACTGTCCCATGGCCTTCCACACAGCAGTCCGAGACACTCCAAACCGCTCACAGAGCTCCTGCCCCGACACATAGTCCCCCCGCTCCCGAAGAAGCGCCAAAATCTCCGATTTCATTCTTCACATCCTTCATTCTCCGGAAGAACGCCACCCTTGCGTTCTTCCCTGTGAAACCTCCATTCTCCGGAAGAACGCCACCCTTGCGTTCTTCCCTGTGAAACATAGAGTTTCTTAGGTAACGTACTTTGTTACCTTAGAAACTCTTTTCACAGTGTGGCCGCCATCACCGCCTTAATCGTATGCATGCGGTTCTCCGCCTCCTCAAAAACCCTGGACTGGGCCGACTCGAACACCTCGTCCGTGACCTCCATCTCCTGAATGCCAAAACGTTCTCCCATCTGCGCCCCGATTTTTGTCTTTAAGTCATGGAAGGCGGGCAGACAGTGCATGAAGATAGCCTTCTCTCCGGCATTTTTCATGATCTCCGCCGTGACCTGATAAGGGGAAAGCTCCCGTATGCGCTCCGTCCAAACTTCGTCGGGCTCACCCATGGACACCCATACATCCGTATAAACCACGTCCACATCCTTTGTTCCTGCCATTGCGTCCTCAGTCAGGGTTATGCTGCCGCCGGTCTGTGCCGCAATTTCCCTGCACTGAGTCACCAGTTCCTCTGCAGGGAAATACTTTGCCGTGGTACATGCCGTAAAGTGCATGCCCATCTTTGCACAAGCCACCATCAGGGAATTGCCCATATTGTAGCGGGCGTCCCCCATGTAGGTCAGCTTTATGCCCTTTAAATATCCAAACTGCTCCCGGATGGTCAAAAGGTCCGCCAGCATCTGGGTGGGATGAAACTCGTTGGTCAGTCCGTTCCACACGGGCACAGAGGAATACTTTGCCAGCTCCTCAACAATCTCCTGGCCAAAGCCCCTGTATTCAATTCCCTCAAACATACCGGACAGCACCCGGGCAGTATCCGCAATGCTCTCCTTCTTTCCGATCTGGGAGCCTGACGGATCCAGATATGTTGTTCCCAGCCCCAGATCATGGGCCGCAACCTCAAAAGCACACCTGGTCCGGGTGCTGGTCTTTTCAAAGATCAGCGCCACATTCTTACCCCGCAGCGTATCCATGGGAATGCCTTTCTTTTTCTTATCCTTAAGCTCTTCTGCCAAATCTATCAGATAAGTGATCTCCTCAGGAGTAAAATCCAGGAGTTTTAAAAAATCTCTTCCTTTTAAGTTCATCTCATATTCCTCCTTGTGCTTACAATACCTTTATAATAATATGAACGGATCAGTTTTCACTGCTTATACTTCCTATATATTCCAGAATGCAATTACCCAACAGAAAACTGCCTGCCTCATTTGGATGTACGCCGTCTGTCAGATAGCGCGCCTGACTATCCGCATTGATCCCGCTGTCTGCATAATTATTTAAGCAATGAACTCCCATTTCCTCGGCCACGCGAAGTGCTGCGTCAACATAATCTGTTAGAACACCGCCATTTACACCGTTTATCTCTGTCCCGCCTGAAAATACCTCAGCGTAGGTAGGTGCCAACAACAGGATTTCTGCTTCCGGATATGCATCTTGCAAAGTTTTGACGCCTGTCCGAAGCGCGCCAGCATAGGTTCCCACATCATAACCGTCCAAAGGATTCTCCACAGTTCGCCCACCAAAATAATCATTTAATCCGAACTCTATGACAAAGCAACATTTCTTGTCTTCGTGGTCCTCTTCAATATAATCCACAAGTCCTCTGTAATAATTACTGTTCTTATCCACTCCGCCAGTATTCAGTTCCAAAAAATGATTCACCATGTAATTAAAGGATAACACTGCCATGGGATCTTCTGTTGCAGAGGCGCCGCTATAACCAAGGTTATAGGTCCGAGCCCCTGTCAAGCCATTCACGACACCGGGTATAGATAGGCTTCCCGAGAAATAATCAAAAACGCTGTCCCCGAAAAAAAAGATGCACCAATCTGACAGATCAGGATACACTGTAGGTGATTCTCTCTCTTGTTCCACCTGAGAGGTCAGTCTTTCAAATAATACAGAAGAGTTGGCCGGTGTGATCTGATATTCTTGGTCGCAGAATGTATAGAAAAATATCTTTCTTGAGACATCCTCATTGGTCTGCCCACGCTCCAGGTAATTTGCCGGATTTGCGATGAGCCACTGCTCTCCCCCCAGAAAATATATGTGCACATTTGAATACCCGCCCAAGTCCTCGATCAATCTGCTGTATGAATCCAGGTTTTCCTCCAACTGTGAAGCACTCAATTCCGTCCAGTTGCTCAATGGGTATGTCGGAAGTAAAATATCAAAACTAACTCCCTGTCTGGCTGTAATATATGATATCAGATATTGATCCAGATTTTTCACCCATTTTTCTTCCTTATGCTGGGATTTTTCCCACAAAACTACCGGATCCAGTCCAAGAAACACATTGGTCACTGTATTTTTTGAGGAAAATATTCTGTCCAGATATCTGGACAGAACACTCCATCTTTCAACAGGCTGTTCGGCTTTGACCGTCAAAACCCCCCGATATGCGGCAAAATCCTCCTCCCTATAGCAACTAATGTCATACATGGAGAAAAAGGCACCTTCGTAGTCCATCTTTGAGAAACGTCTAAGATCCTTCCAGATTCCTATTAAATTAGAATATAAAATGATAAAAAATATGACTGCTGACAGGAAAAGAAAAATAACTCCTGTGAAAACAGCCTTATTTCGCATATGGCTCTTCATCTTTATACCCCTTTACATATCTCCATATATCATGGATTATACATGATTTATATAAATATGACAACTCATTCCTTCCATGGCTTTTCTTTCTGGAAATCACAAGACATAGAATAAGCGTGATAACAAATCATGTGCTGCTTTGCTATCACGCCTACAAAATCCGTATCAGGATTCAAGTTTACTTCTTTGCTCCCTCTTTCCAGGCAGCCGCCAGGCTTGCGATGCCCTGCAGTTCTGCCGGAAGAAGAATTGTGGTAGCCTGACCGTCTGCAACCTTCTCAAAGGCCTCCAGGCTCTTAATCTTCAGCACAGCCTCATCCGCACCTGCCTCCTTGAGCATTTTGATACCGTCAGCGTGGGCCTGCTGCACCTTCAAAATAGCCTGTGCTTCACCGTCAGCCTCGCGGATTCTCTTCTCTCTCTCAGCATCTGCACGCAGGATTGCAGACTGTTTGTCAGCCTCTGCACGCAGAATTGCGGACTCCTTAGCACCCTCTGCCTCCAGGATCTTAGCCTTCTTTTCACCTTCTGCACGGGTTACAGCCTCACGTCTCTCACGCTCTGCCTTCATCTGCTTCTCCATGGCATTCTGAATCTCTGCGGGAGGAATAATATTCTTCAGCTCCACGCGGTTCACCTTGATGCCCCAAGGATCGGTAGCGATATCAAGATTCGCGCGCATCTTTGTATTGATGGTCTCGCGGGAGGTCAGAGTCTGATCCAGCTCCAGGTCACCGATGATATTACGGAGCGTGGTAGCCGTCAGATTCTCAATTGCCATCATGGGATTCTCAACGCCGTAGGTGAACAGCTTGGGATCCGTGATCTGATAAAACACAACCGTGTCAATCCGCATGGTAACGTTATCCTTGGTGATAACGGGCTGGGGCGGGAAATCTGCCACCTGTTCCTTCAGATTTACCTTTCTGGCCACCTTATCCAACAGGGGCATCTTCAAATGAAAGCCCACGGACCAGGTGCCCTGATAAGCACCAAGACGCTCAATCACATATGCCTGTGCCTGGGGAACAACTCTCAGACAGGTAACTGCAAGCCAGAGAACCAACACAACCAAAACCAACAATAATATTAAAGGACCCATTTTCTACCTCTTTCTGTACTGTTTACGTGACAGTACGCACACTTTATGTTATCCCGCCAACCTACTGCCGGTCAGCATTGGACTCCATTTCTTCCATCTGTGACACACTCATGGGTTCGGGCACCTGATTCTTCAAGCTTTCAGGATCCACCCGCTTCATCTGCTCGTCAACCTTTACCACCAGCTTCACTCCGCTGATTGAGACAACATTCACCACGCTTCCCACCGGAATCCGCTGTCCTTCGTCCAGACTCCGGGCGCTCCACTCCTGTCCGCCGACAGTGACACGTCCGATTCCATGCAGATTATCGATCTCCCCGGTAACCACCGCCTGCCGGCCCACCATGCTTTCCACATTGGTCTTCACTCGGTCTTTGTTGAAATACCTCACCGCCACCGGTCTGGTAAAGATGAGCAAGACCATTGATACCACAAAAAACAGTATCACCTGCAAAAATATCGGTGCATGCAGGATTGCAGCCAGAATGGACACCAGCGCCCCGCCAGCAAACCAAATCGATGTAATGCCCAAGCTATAGACCTCCACGCCTATGGCAACGATCAGCACAACAAGCCAAACTATTATCATCTCGTTCATTTTAATACCACGCCTTTCCGCAACCTTTGTATCGTCACTCTATTACTACCCATAGTTTACTACAAATATGCCATTTGGGCAATCTCTTTCTCACAGGATTTGGCATTAATAAGGCGCAGGACAATTCCTGCGCCTTAAAAGTCATCGTATTAATAGAATACATGGTTTCCGATCACAAGACCTTCTCGTCCGTTATTTCTGCGGAAGTGGGTCAGATCTCCCACATTGGATACGCCTGAGATCGCTTCCTCCGCAGCCCGGATACAGCTTTCCTTGATATTACCGGACTCATACACTTTGTTTACCTTGCCGCTCATAGCAGGCGTAAACTGTCCGGACGCATAGATGACACCGTGGATACTGTCAGGGTACGCAGAACTTCTCACACGGTTCATTACCACAGCACCCACCGCAACCTGTCCTTCGTAGCTCTCGCCGCCTGCTTCGCAATAAATCAGCGCCGCCAGCAGCAACATAGTATCTGCGTCGGTAGTGTACTGACCGTAGTTTACATGTCGCTTTGCCTCACGCTCAGCTTCCTCTCTAGCTTTGATCTCTTCCATGGTCTCTCCTGCGTCTATCAGGAAATCCATAGAGACATAAGCAGCGGATACCCAGCCGTCCTCTCCTTCGTAATCCACACATACCCAGCCATCTTCACTTTCATCGAGCACCTCAACAATCTCCCCCCGGGGCAGATTGCCAAGAATGGACGCCTCCGTGCTGGGCTCCCGGCGAACCCGCAGAGCTTCCGTGTCAACAGTAGCAATCATTTTTCCAACGTCATTTGCCAGAGCAAGAGCATCTTCGCCAAACAACAGATACTCGTCTGAAGCCCATCCAACAATATTGCCGGACTGAAGCTTTGTCCATCCGTCCCGTCTCTCCAAGATCGTGCCGCCGCAATCCTTATAAAGCTTACCGACCCTATCTGCGTCTTCACCGGCATCGCACCGCACATTCAAAGCGTTTTTTACGTTTGCCATCACCAGCGTACTCTCCTGTTCCTCTTCTACAGAGAGGTTCAGATTCAATGCCGTGGCTGTAGCATTCATAATTTCCGTAGAACTGGACGCTCCGGGATTCAGCACTGCTGACAGGCCGCCCTTCAGATCATCCAGGCTTCCAGCCCGAACGGTCATACTCTCCACTGTCAGGGAACAACATAGAACAAGTCCCAGCAACGCAGTAAACCGTTTTCTGCTTTTTGCCATATGAATACCTCCTAACAAAATTTAACAATAATTGTCTCATTTCTTAATAATTTTATTACAAAGTTGTTAAATTTGTTACAGAATGTATCATATCAAAAGCAAACTTATTTGTCAACCCTTATCTTTTAAACATCTCCATGGATTTTTCCATACAGGCCGCCATGGCGTCCATAACTGCAGCGCGGAAGCCCTTTTCCTCCAGGACCTTCACCGCCTGAATGGTGGTTCCGCCGGGAGAACATACCATATCCTTCAGCTGCCCGGGATGAAGCCCCGTCTCCAGTACCAGCTTTGCGCTTCCCAGCACCGCCTGAGCAGCAAATTCATACGCCTGCTGCCGTGGCATTCCCCCTGCCACAGCTGCATCTGCCATAGCCTCGATGAACATAAACACATATGCCGGTGAGCTGCCGCTGACACCCACCACAACGTCCATCAGGCGTTCCGGCACCACATAAGCCCTTCCAAAGGCATTCAACAGTTCCATCACCTTATCAATTTCCCCAGCCGTCACCTGTTGTCCCGGACATACACCGGTACAGCCTTCCAGTACCAAAGCCGGTGTGTTGGGCATACAGCGGATCAGTTTCAGACTGGCCCTGCCAAAGGCCTCCTGCAGGTAAGCCAGGTCACGGCCCGCTGCAATGCTGACGACAATGGTCTCCCCCCGGACTACATCCTTAATCTCCTCAATTATCTCGGGGAAAAAAACAGGTTTCACCGCCAGAAATAAAACATCTGCCTCCTTAGCCACCCGCCTGTTATCGGTAATGGCTGTTATTTTATACTTTTCCTTCACAAGCTTAACTGTTTCCGCCGTCTTTGCAGATCCAATAATATCCTCCGGCTCCACCAGCCCCCTCGCCAGTATGCCGCCAATCATGGCTGTGGCCATGTTTCCTAAACCGATAAAACCTATCTTCATGATCTCCTCCGTTCTCAGGCATGATGCCATGTTGTAAGTTACGGGCAGAGACCCGAAAAACCTGCGGTTTTCCGGGTTCGCATTCGCTCGTCAGATGCCCAAATACACATCTGCCCGAGCAAGCTCGGCAACTGTGTATTCGGACATCTGACTCTGCCCTTTGCGGACATTATTCTGCCTGCCGTTGCCTGTGTGCTTCATATATAAGAAGAGCCGCTGCCACGGCTGCATTCAGGGATTCCACCCTGCCCTCCATGGGAATGCGCAGCAAACCGTCTGCCAGTGCCGTGATTTCGGCGCTTAAGCCCTTTCCCTCATTTCCGATCAGGAACGCTGTACCTCCCTGAAAAGAAAAACCGTCATAATAGCTTCGTCCCGACAAATGAGCAGCGTAGGTCTGCACGCCCCGTTTCCGAATGGTTTCAATTGTCTGGACCAGGTCCTCCACACACACAAAAGGGACCCGGAAGATAGAGCCCATCGTAGCCCGGATAGTTTTAGGGCTAAAAATATCAACCGTTTCTCTTCCTAATATTACACCCGTTATCCCTGCTCCTTCACCAGTCCGCAGGATAGTTCCCAGGTTTCCAGGGTCCTGCAGGTTTTCCAGCACCACCAAAAGCGGCGTCGGGGTATTCAAAAGCTGATCCAGCTCGTATTCCGGCCGCCGGACCACGCACAGGATTCCCTGGGGAGCGTTGGTGTCAGACATTTTCTGAAAGACCTCCCCGGATACTGTCTCGTAACCGACGCGATTCAGCTTTTCCTTTAAGTTTCTTTCCGTCTCCAGCCTTTCCAGCGCCCCCTCTGACAGGTAGGCTTCCCGAATGCTCTCTTCCGGCGCCTCCCGAAACAGTTTGAAGCCTTCTGTCAGGAAAATACCTGCCTCACGCCGTTCTCTGGCTTTGTTCTGCCATCGCACCACCTGTTTGACTTTCGTGTTTGATGAACTGGTGATCATCAGCGTTCTCCTTTACAAAGACGGCCCTCCCATCCGGGAGAGCCGCTCATTTTCTTAGGCGCTTCCATGCCTGCCTTCAATACTGTAACACCTTGGATTTCCGTTGTTTCTCAGATTGTCAGCATCTGGGCGACCTCATACTGATACTCATCGATATGCTTTTGCATCTGCAACGCTTCCTCAATGTCCATATCAAAGAACTGACCGTTCCCATGACAGATCACACGGTTGGTCTTTCCCTGGAGCATCGCATCCACCGCCTTGGCCCCCATGATGGAAGCGTAATAGCGATCCCTGGCCGTAGGATTTCCGCCCCGCTGCATGTAGCCCAGAATGGTAGCCCGGGCCTCCATACCGGTGGCTGCCTCAATCCGTCTTGCCATGGAAACGGAATGGCCGATGCCCTCCGCATTAATGATCAGGTGATGGGTCTTGCCCTTCTTACGGCTTGCAATAATATGGTTAATGATCTCCTGCTCGTCATAGTCATACTTCTCAGGAAGCAGAATGTCCTCTGCGCCGTTGGAAATACCGCACCAGAGTGCAATATATCCAGCGTTTCGGCCCATAACCTCAATGATGCTGCACCTCTCATGGGAGGATGAGGTATCTTTCACCTTGTCGATGGCCTGCATGGCAGTGTTCACCGCGGTGTCAAAACCGATAGTATAATCGGTACAGGCAATATCAAGATCAATGGTACCGGGCAGTCCAACAGTATTGATGCCCTGTCTGGAAAGGGCCTGGGCTCCTCTGTAGGAACCGTCGCCGCCAATGACTACAATGCCGTCAATTCCATGCTTCCTGCAGATTTCCGCCGCCTTCTGCTGTACCTCCAGCCTCTGGAATTCCAGACATCTTGCAGTTCCCAGGATGGTACCGCCCCTCTGTATGATATCAGAAACGTGGCGAGGCTCCATATCTGAAATTTCCTCGTTCAACAAGCCCATATAGCCGCGCTTAATGCCCTTTATTTTCAGGCCTCTGGAAATGGCTGTGCGGGCTACTGCACGGATAGCAGCATTCATGCCCGGAGCGTCGCCTCCACTTGTCAAAACTGCAATGGTCTTTATCTCACTTGCCATGACTTACTTTCCTCCCGATGACGATGAATCATATCTCATATACCCTAGTTACCTATTTTAATGCATTTTTAAACGGTTTTCAATAGGCTGTACAATAACTTCAACGAATTTTTACGTTATCCTGCCCAAAAGTTTCCCGAAGCTTCTCAGCCAGCGCCTCATCGGCCCGGACACGACGGTTGGGCGGCAGCACTTTAATGCTCTTTAGAGCTTTTACATAGATCACCACGTCGTCGTTGCCGTCGGAATCCGCAAGAGCCGCAAGCAATTCCTGTTCCCGTGCCTGGTAGCTCTCAGGGGTTGGAAACTGGATCCAGATACCGTTAGGCATTTTATTCATGCTACCGTTTCCATGGATAGCTCCCTGTCCGGATTGGGCGCCTTTTCCTTCCTGGCCTGCAGCAAAACCGCCAAATCCATTCCCGTCGCTTACACCACCGGGGCCAGCATTCCTGGCAGAACCCATGCCGTAACCACCATAGCTGCGCCTTCCGCCATTATAGCCTCCACGGAAACGCTCCTGAAACAGCGGCTGCCCTTCCTCCAGCCCGGCTGCCTCCTCAAAGGTGACGATCTGTTCACAGATCAGCTTACCGTCCTTGTCCTCCTCCGCAGAGACCCGCCCACGGATGAACAGCTTCGCATCCTCCTGGATCAAAGTGCTGTATTTCTCGTAATCTCTCGGAAAGACCACCACTTCCACGTTCCCCACCAGATCCTCCAGATTCAAGAAGGCCATGACCTTGTCATTTTTGGTGTATTTGATCGTCTTGTCCGCCACCATACCCCCGACGGTCACAATTGCCTGATCCTCCATTTTGATGCTGCCGATTTCCTCATCCAACAGGAAATCGCCGGTGGTGTTAGTGGTATATTTCTGCCAGAGCTCCTGATATTCCTCCAGGGGATGTCCGCTCAGGTAGATGCCCAGCACCTCCTTCTCGAAAGCCAGAAGCATCTCTTTTGTGTACTCACCCACCTCCGGCATGCGGATATCAAACTCCTCCTTCTGGGATTCGTCCGCAATATCAAAAAGGGAGAGCTGCCCTGCCAGATTACTCTTCTTATCCTTTGTGATATGATCCATAATCTGCACATAGACGCTCATGAACTGCTTCCTTGTGCCGCCAAGGCTGTCCAGAGCTCCCGCCTTGATAAAATTCTCTATCACACGTTTATTCAATTCCTTGTCCGCCGTGCGGGTAATGAGATCCTTCAGATTGGCGAAAGGTCCCCTGACGTTTCGCTCCTCCACAAGGCTCTCGATCACAGGCTTTCCCACACCGCGGATGGCTGTCAGAGCATAGCGTATGCTCTTTCCTGACACAGAAAATCCGCTCTCGCCCTCGTTGACGTCCGGGGGTAAAAGTTCAATTCCCAGGCTGCGGCAGAGCAGAATATACTCCGAGACCTTTCCGGCATTGTCAATTACAGAGGTCATGAGAGCCGCCATAAACTCCACCGGATAGTAATATTTCAGGAAAGCCGTCTGGTATGCCACCACCGCATAGCAGGCCGCATGGGACTTGTTAAAGGCATACTTTGCAAAATCCATCATGTCTTCATAGATGCCGCCTGCGATTTTCTCATCAATGCCCTTTGCCACACAGCCCGGCACGCCCTCCTCGGCATTGCCGTAGATAAAGTTGGCCCTCTCCTTCTCCATGACGGACTGCTTCTTCTTACTCATGGCACGGCGTACCAGATCGCTGCGCCCCAGGGTATATCCACCCAGGTCGCGCACAATCTGCATCACCTGCTCCTGGTAGACAATGCAGCCATAGGTGGGAGCCAGGATCGGTTCCAGCTGAGGGCAGGAATAAACCACAGCATTGTGATTGTTTTTTCCTTTGATATATTTGGGGATAAAATCCATTGGGCCCGGCCGGTACAGGGAGATGCCGGCGATGATATCCTCCAGATTCTGTGGCCGCAGCTCCTTCATGAAGCTCTTCATCCCACCGCTCTCCAGCTGGAATATCCCTTCCGTCCTGCCGGTACCGATGGATGCCAGCACCTTTGGATCATTGTAGTCAATATTGTCGATATCAATATGGATGCCTTTGCTCTTTTCAATAAACTTTACGGCATCATGGATCACCGTCAGCGTCCTTAGCCCCAGGAAGTCCATCTTCAAAAGTCCCAGCTCCTCCAGAGTGGTCATGGTGAACTGTGTGGTGATGGAACCGTCGCTGCCCCTGGAAAGAGGCACAAACTCATCTGCAGACTTCGGGCAGATCACAACGCCTGCAGCGTGCATGGAGGTATTCCTTGGAAGACCTTCAAGGCGTTTGCTCATGTCAATCAGATAATGGACCTGCTCATCCTCCTGATACATCTTGCGCAGTTCCGGATTTTTCTCCAATGCAAGATCCAGAGTGATATTCAGTTCCCTTGGAATCAGCTTTGCGATAGAATCCACAAAATTATAGGGAAGGTCCATAACGCGCCCCACATCCCTGATCACCGCCTTTGCCGCCAGGGTACCGAAGGTGACGATCTGTACCACCTTATCGGAGCCGTATTTTTCACCCACATAGTCGATGACCTCCTGCCTGCGCTCAAAGCAGAAGTCAATATCTATATCGGGCATGGATACCCTTTCCGGATTAAGAAAACGTTCAAACAGCAAGCTGTAGCGGATGGGATCAATGTTGGTGATCTTCAGACAGTAGGACACAATGCTTCCCGCAGCAGAACCCCGCCCCGGTCCCACGGGAATGCCGTTGCTTCTCGCATAGTTAATAAAATCCCATACAATTAGGAAGTAATCCACATACCCCATGGTTTTGATTACGGATAACTCATAGTCCAGCCGCTCTCTCAAGGTCTGCCCAGTATCCCCCGCAGGCTGACTTCCGTCACCGTAGCGCTCTTTCAGTCCATCATCGCAGAGCTTGTTCAGATAACTCCAGGAGTCATAACCCTCCGGCACCTCGTAATGAGGCAGCTTGGTGATGCCAAATTCGATCTCCACATTACAGCGGTCGGCAATGCGCTGGGTGTTCTCCACTGCCTCCCAGGCATAGGGAAACAGTCCCTTCATCTCCTCCTCGCTCTTGACATAATATTGGCCGCCCTCGTAGCGCATCCTGTCCTCATCTGCAAGCTTCTTTCCGGTCTGAAGGCACAGTAAGATGTCATGGGAATCGGCATCCGCAGCGTAGGTGTAGTGGACATCGTTGGTCACCACCAGAGGAATGTCGAGCTCCCTGCTCATTTTCAAAAGCTCCGTGTTGACAAGGCGCTGCTCCGGCATACCATGGTCCTGCATCTCCAGGTAGAAGTTGCCTTTCCCAAAACAGTCCTCATATTTTCTGGCCGTCTTTCTGGCCTCGTCGTACAGCCCTTTGGAAATACAGCGCTGAACTTCGCCAGCCAGACAGGCAGACAGGGCAATAATGCCCTCATGGTATTGGTTCAGTACCTCCATATCCACCCTGGGCCGATAGTAATAGCCCTCGGTAAAGCCCTTGCTCACAATCTTCATCAGGTTGGCATAACCCTGGTTATTCTCCGCCAGCAGCACCAGGTGGTAATAACGATCCTCGCCGCCGGTCAGTTCCCTGTCAAATCGGGAGTGGGGGGCCACATAGACCTCGCAACCCAGGATGGGCTTGATTCCCACCGCTTTGGCTGCCCTGTAAAAGTCGATGACGCCGTACATGACTCCATGGTCGGTGATGGCGGCGCTGTCCATGCCAAGCTCCTTTACACGGGCCACATATTCTTTTATTTTGTTGGAGCCGTCCAGCAGGGAGTATTCTGTGTGGACGTGGAGATGCGCGAATGCCATGGGGTGGACTCCTTGTCAAAAATGTCTATGGATTTATTATACAGAAATTACGGAGGTTTGTAAAATGAAAACGTGAAGTTGTTTACTAGAGTTGTCTACTAGAAATAGGAAGAGCAAAGTTACTGTCCAAATGGTTGTCAAATTCAGGCCAGCCCTATCAATATCCTTCCGGCAGACCGTTGGAGCACGTCGGCACTTGGCGAGGGACGCCCAGCCCCGGCAATGTTCCCCCGGCAGACACGCTTCCGCTTGGAAAAACACGTAGCGGACACTAAGCTCGACAGGACCTCGCTAAGTGCC
>JAFLRN010000069.1 GCA_022511385.1 Acetatifactor sp. | reverse complement strand
TATTTTCCGCACCTGTTTTTCGGGCAACCTCAAAGGCAGCGTCAACAACCATATCTTTTGTGATCTTTGCTTTTGGCGGCACGATATCTTTCTCCTTTATATAATTACAGTTATATAACAATAATTATATATAACACTATCTGTTTTGTCAAGTCCTTTGTCCGTATAATTCACACAGTGATAAGGAAGATTAAGCAAAATATAATGGAATTGTTCATATGCGTATGGTAGAATAATGTTATGTAGAAAATTCAATAAATGAATTATGGAGCTCAGACTTTACACTTGAATAGGTGCCTATGTACTTTGATGCGAAGATAAAGTGTCGCAGCCAATGTATGAAATATTTAAGTCAAGGATGAAATGAAGAGACTAAGTAAAGCAGAAGAGGTTTATTTATGCAAGAGATTTTATATTTGACAGGTGGAAACACAGAGGATAAGAATACTAGACAGATAACATATGAAGAGGCTCAGAAAATGCTTTTAGATGCTCAAAATGAGAAAATGGTTTATAAGCCTATTTGTTCCATAGTAGAATACAGGGAAAAAGAGATGTATAGAAAAGTTATTTATTTTACTTTTCAAGTGGTGGCGATTAGTTTAGATACTACGAAACAAGTTTGGTATGAAAAAATTGATGGAGAACAATATTTTATAGACAAGATAGTATATAATAATTACAAGAATATGAATATATATATGGAGCTTCATTTTCGTAACCGTAACTTTTCAGATCCCAATCTATGTATGATAAAAAAACAGAGTAATAATCAGTGGGAATATTATGTAGCAGATATAGAAGATACACTTTTCTATCGAGAGATTGAATTTGGAGATACAGAAACAGTATACAAGGATTTAGAGACGAATTTTGAACCTTATTTGAATAATATTCAAAAATGTGATAAAAGATTTATAAGGAAAAAGTAGGGAACTATGTTATGAGTGTATCACTTTATTACACAGCGAGAAGATCACAGCCATTGAGCTCACAGGAACAGATTGCCTGCGAGAAAATTGCAGAGCACTATGACACGCAATATCCGTTTGGAGAATTATATGAGGGCTTTTGCATCTATGATCTGGAGAAGTCGAGAGAGTTTTTGGATGAAAATGTCATTCTCGATGGCTCCACAAAATTACCGCCGGATGTAGATGAGCAGCTTTTCGGAGATATCGTAGATTGGTGGTTAAAATGTTTACAGGAAATAACAGATATTCTTCCTGGTGCACAATGGCATGTACATATTGATGATACGGATCTCGAATGGTAGTAGTATTTTTACGTTATGATGAAGATTTAAAGCAGTTTTTTGAATAGGAATATTATCATTTGTTTAGGAGATGTACAAAGCACTTAGGAAAATCTAGGTACCTTCAGTCTGAGCGGCGGTAAGATAATGCTTTACCGCCGCTTCATATCTGTTAGATCGTTTCACGTCACAACTGCCTCTGCTCCTGTAAGTCTTCCGTTGTGGCATGGGACTGCGTTTCCTTCAGTCCGATCAGTTTGCCCTGCTCATAGACTGCCTCCAGATCCACCGCGTCGGGGCCAAGGTACAGCCCGCGCATGCTGTTGGCGATCCATACGCCCATCGTGGCATCAAAGACGCTGTGTACCGGTTTCCCCTGCCAGCTCATACGGAGCTCGCCGACGGTGAGATCGTACTCGTAGCTCAGACCAAATGGGACATAAGCGTCCAGCAGCGCCCCCGTCTCTGTCGCTTCCCGGGCATACTCCTGGTAAGCATAGGTGACCGAATCCAGCGACGGGTCATTGAAGGTGCGCGCGTCAAATTCGGCCTGGGAATATTTTTCCAGCCCCGTCAGCGGCCCCATGAGGTTGACGCTGCCGTCAGCGTTCTGCACACGCTCCCTCACCGTATGGACATCGATATCCCCTTTAAGCTCTGCATCGGCGTACTCGAGATATATCGACATTCCGCCGGAGCCGTCCGCCTCTACTCCGTCGAGAAAATAGCGTACGCGCGGCCCATTCAGGTACAGAACCTTCTCGCTGTTATCCCATGTAAGACCAAATGGCGCGTATTGTGTGAAGTCCGCCGAGGTCGCAATTGCCTCATGAGTGTTCATCCATATATCCGCCGGGTTCATAGACATCGTAATCGAAGTATCCGCCTCTCCCTCTATGGTTTTGGAGTAGAGCATACCCCTTTTAATGCCCTCAAGGATATCCTCGTACATCGCTATTGCTTCATCAACCATCTCCTGGGTCCAGACAAATTCGCCCCGGCCGCTGGTCCAGCCCCTTTCGCCGATCATGTCCTGCAGCACGACTTTTTCGTTTTCAAGCCACGCTTTGTATTCGTCATAAGTCCACCACTCTATATCAAGAGCGGGAAATCGGGCATTGTACTCCTCATCCGTCAGTGATTCAAAGGTTTTTCCTCCGTCAAAGCTGTAATATGTCTTTCCGTCCCGCGGATCAATATAAGACGACATCATTGAATTCTCCGTAACGGTACCGGCCGCGTTCAGCCTGCGGTCCAAATCTTCAATTGACAAGTTCTCATCAGCTTTTGCGGATGTCGCAAAGGCAGCCGTCGTCCCGACAACTAAAACCGTTGCGGCAATCAGCGCGGCCAGTGAAGTCTTTTTTATTTTCATAATTGCAATGATCCTTTCTTCGATAGCGTTTTTACTAAAGTTATTGCAGAGAGGGGCGGGTCCGCTTCTGGTCTCCTCCATTCGAATAAGGGCCATGGCATACGCCGATTTTGAGCGCTCTCCGAACCTGTGGATCACCGTCTCATCGCAGGACAGCTCAATATCCCGATTGGCAAGAGCATACATGATCCACACCGCAGGATTAAACCAGTGGATGCAGAGGGTAACAGTCAGTATCAGCTTTGTCACGGCATCGAAGCGGCGGATATGCACATATTCGTGAGTCAGTACATATTTCAGCGTATCCGGATCGTCCCAGTCCGTAGTTTTCGGCATTAATATGACCGGGCGGAATACACCATAGGTCAGAGGGGCGGAAATCCTGCCGGACTGCCGAATTTCAATGGTACGATAAATACGATGTTCATTAAGCCATAGCTTTGCATATTCATTGTCAACAGGGAGAGATGCCTTAAACTTCCTGTGGCATTTTAAATACATCATGGCAAAGAATGCCGCACACACCAATGCGCCAGCCATCCAGACAACACTCCAAGGATCAACCGTGGTAGCTGCCATATCAGTGGCGGCTGGAGTGGATGTCACATTGTGTACTGCGGCCATAGGTGTGAATGGAACAGCAGGGCTGTCGTTTACTGCCTCACCCATGGAAGCGAACTTCCCCAGCAGTGAATAGACACTGAATGCGGAATGTATAGAATAGGGTATTAGCAGCCGCATTGTCACAACGCCCCACAGCGCCAAAAAAGTTTTTTTCGGAAGTCTATTGGAAGTCAGGGCTCGAACGACAGCAATGGCCAAGATCATCACAGTCCCAGAGAGGCTCATTTGCAGTAGAGTCATTTGTCCACCTCATCCAAATCGCCAACGATTTGTTTTAGCTTTGCAATCTGTTCGACCGACAGCTTTTTTCTGCCAAGAAGAGCCGCAAAGAGTTTGTCAATGGAGCCGTCATAGAACTTGCCGATCAGTTCATTAGTTTCATCCTCCTGTACCGCCTCCTTTGGAATAAGCGCATGACACAGGAAGTTTGGCTCCCTGCGCAGGATTGCACCCTTTGCGATACATTTCTTAATGACAGTATAGGTAGTATTCATATTCCAACCTATCTCTGCTTTAAGAATATCGGAAATCTGCTTTGCGGTCATATCACCCTCTTTCCACAAAACATCCATGACCTTCAGCTCGGAATCAAAAAGCTTAATTGCCATACAATCAAATCCTCTCTTTCACACTATTGCAATAGTTTGTACTGCATATACTACCACGACCGTGCAGTCTTGTCAACACTATTCCAGTAGTTTGAAAAGATATTTATATGAACAGCGTCGGTTTTGTTATCGGTGCAGGTAACTAAGCAGGAATTGTTAAAGTGTTAGAGGACGGACTTTGAACTGTTCACATTCCGTTTCCATACGACGATTGAAGACGGCCTTGAATAGTAACGCCGATGTATCATATGCTAATCACGTGCTTGCCCGATTTTCGGTATTACTCTACAATATAGGTATGCTGTGAAGCAATTGCCCCTATATTCATATCAACAGCAAAATTTCATTTCATAATAACTTCTTCATTGAACCGAGTGATGGAACGGTAACTGCTCATAGAGAGAAATAATAAAAAATTTAATTTTCATGTAACCATCAAGAATGTAAACCCGCTATATATGGTGGAGGCCTTAAAAATCCCGGGAGGAGGTAATCAATTTGGATGATTCAAAAATTGTAGAGCTCTACTTATCCAGAGATGAATCTGCCATATCTCATACGGCGCAAAAATACGGTTCAAAGCTCAGGCAGATAGCGGACAGCATTCTCAAGAATAAGGCCTCAGCGGAGGAATGTGAGAACGATACATACTTTGAAGCGTGGAAGCTTATCCCGCCGAATGAGCCGAGATCATACTTATTCGCATTTCTTGGTAAAATAACACGACATCTTGCCATTGATGAATGCAGGAAACGCGCGAGCCGAAAAAGGCAGGCTCTTTTCTGTGAACTGACACAGGAAATGGAGGAATGCATCCCTGGGCAAAGCAATGTCGAAGGGGATATTGAAGCTAATGCCCTGAGTCAGGTTATCAGCGCATTCTTAAGTAATCGTTCTGAAGAGCAGCGAAATGTGTTTGTGCGCAGATACTGGTTTTTTGACACAATTCCCGAAATAAGCAGGAGATACGGATTCTCGCAAAGCAAGGTCAAAACCATGTTGTTCCGAATAAGAGAAGAACTTCGCTATTATTTAGAAAAGGAAGGTTACACAACATGAAAAATTATGAACTATTGGATGCCGTTGGCGGCATTGATGCTGAATATGTTGAGGATGCTGCCCGCAAAAGAAAACTGTGGCATTCACCCTTATGGGCAAAAATCGTTTTCGGTGTGGCTTGTTTTGCCCTGATTCTCACAGCAGCTATTGTGACATTACCGGGCATTTTAAAGGAACCGGGCGATGATATGCCGCCTGGATCCGGTGATGATCCCAAAGTGATGCAGGCAGGCCCGGATAAAACTCCGGGCGATCTCAATGAAGGGGATGTTGGCGCTTATGGCAATACATCCGATACCTATACTGACTTGCCGGCATTGTTGTCTTACCTGAGCGATCATGACGTACACAATGAAGGAAGGATGGATGCCTCAGGAGGAGGCAGCGTTTCACCTGCCCAGGGAGAATCCGGCCAGCTGGAAAAAGCGGAACTGGTCGAAAGTACCGGGGTCGCGGTGGACACAACCGGAAAATACTCTTACCACATCGGAGAAACCTCCGTTCAGATTTCTTTGTTGGACGGGAGCAATACAAAAAATGTCGGAAGTATTGATGTACCGGCTGATGGCATATTCACTTGCAACGATCATCTCCTGATCATTTCTCAATTTCGATCCGGCGGCGACATTCTTAATGAGGAATTGAGTGTGCGTGTAAGCATCTACGATATCACGGTTCCTCAAAATCCTGTACTTCAGGATGAATATACGCAGCTTGGCCGTTTGACCGCATGCTGGATGGTCGGAGCGAACCTCTATTTGGTCACCGGTGACGGTGTCTGTGCTTGCGGATGGTCACGGTTGGATGATGCCTCTGGCTATTATCCGGCACTTTCCCATAATGGCGAAGCGGTGGAATGGGGCGACGAAGATATCTCGATCCTCGGCGAGCCGACACGGGTGCAGTATTCTGCAATCACGGCTATCAACGGAAATACCTGTGAAGTTGTAGTAAAAGAAGCTCTGTACGGAAATATCAAGAAGCTGTTCTATGGCGAGGGCTGGATTGCGGTAACTGCTGCAAGTGAAACAGATAAAACCAGAGAAAATCCTGTGCTCTATACCTTTGACAGCGAATTGTGTTTTACAGGAAAAATCAACGCTGCAAAGATTCTGGATGTACCGGAACAAAATGAACTGAAAGACTATACTGCACAAGACGGCAGTTATCTCAATATTGTTTCTGTTTCCAAGGCAGGCGGACTATATCGTCTGCTTGGAACCGATATGGTGAGGGACGGAGAAGTAACAGCTTCGTATTTTATGGCGATCGCAGCCAGCACGGAAACAGGAGAAGCCGATGCAGCGCTTCTTTCGGCAGAGAACTATCCCTATGGCTCATTTACAGAAGTTCTATGGGAGTCAGACCGTGCGATTATCTGTGTCGGCGTTATGCGCGGCACACTTTCCGCAGGTGACGACATTGAAATGGAGACAAGAGTTATCTTTGCCCAGTTTGACGGTCTGCAAGTAAAACTTCTTGAAAATCAACTGACCGCAGCCTACTTGGGTGGCCGGGTAGGTGTGTACTATGGTAATCCGCTTGGGGAATTCGGGACACTGATATCCATGGGACAAGGCATTTATGTAAGATATTCAAATCCTGCCGAAGGGCCCGGAGGATTTGATGTGTTCGACTTTTCGGACAGCGCCGCGCCTCAGCTCCTTTATCGCTCCGAAAATTCCCTGAGCGGCGGGAATGCTTTCGATTATGTCTGGTATGTCTACGATGGACACACTTTCGGAACATTAAAGGTTCTTCTCGGAGAGGAAGACTACTTCCGGGACGTTAGCCTCTCATGGTGTGTGTTTTCTGTCGATTCAACCAAAGAAACAGTTATTACACTCCAGCGGGAATATCCGCTTGACAAAGAAGTAAAAACATTTATCGGTGCGGATATCCTTGGCTATGCAGTATTCAATGTAGGGTATGATGTGTACTATGTGACGAGGAATATGGCATCTGCCGCAAGTCTTTGATAATTCCTCTTGGAACAAAGGACGCGCTTTTGTCAGCGTTTAAAATTTGATGCCGTTTGTTGGCGAAATATAGGTATTGAATACGGGCCTTTGACTTCACAAATTTTTCGTTTTCTGATATGCTTGTTCACATAAGGCTTTTTTATGACGGAGCATGTTATTTGGTGATAATGACACAGTAACAGAACAGATAAGATATAGGATAGCGAAATATTTGATATAGAATAGTAGATTATAGAAGGCGGCATTTTCGATGGATAAATCAGCTGAAAATAAACCTGAAAAGCATATTTGTCTCGGTATCCTGGCTCATGTGGATGCGGGAAAGACCACCCTCTCGGAGGCGCTTCTCTATACCAGCGGCTCCCTGCGTAAGTTAGGCAGGGTGGACCATGGCGATGCCTTTCTGGACAATTTTTCTCTGGAGCGGGCCCGGGGGATCACCATCTTCTCCAAGCAGGCCAAGGTGACCTGGGAGGGGCTTAGCATGACCCTTTTGGACACCCCGGGGCATGTGGATTTCAGTGCGGAGATGGAGCGGACGCTCCAGGTACTGGATTACTGCATTCTGGTGATCAGCGGCTCCGACGGGGTCCAGAGTCACACAGCAACACTCTGGCGGCTTCTGGAGCAGTATAGGATTCCAACCATCCTTTTCGTCAACAAGATGGACCAGCCGGACACGGACCGGGGGAAGCTTTTGGCACAGCTTCAGGCCAGGCTGGATGGAAGCTGTATGGCATTCGGCCCGGAGGCAGAGTCGGATGCCGTGTTTGCGGAAAACCTCTCCCTTTGCAGTGAGAGTCTGCTGGAGGAATATCTGGAGACAGGCGATCTGAAAGAAACCTCCATTGCCGGGGCGATCCGGGAGCGGCATATTTTTCCCTGCTATTTCGGCTCCGCTCTGCGGTTGGAGGGCGTGGAGGAGTTGCTTGATGGGCTGCGCAGGTTTACACTGATGCCGAATTACCCGGACCAGTTTGGGGCCAGAGTGTACAAAATCTCCCGGGATGCAGGCGGAAACAGGCTGACCCATCTGAAGGTCACAGGGGGTGTGCTCAGGGTGAAAATGCCTGTGAACAACTCATGCAGCGCCGCAAGTCCGGAGCAGGTCTGGGAGGAGAAGGCTGACCAGCTGCGGGTGTACGATGGCGCCCAGTTTTCTGTGGTGGAGCAGGTGGAAGCGGGCGGGATCTGTGCTGTGACGGGACTGGGAAAGACCTTTGTGGGCCAGGGTCTTGGTGCGGAGCCTGACAGCCTGATGCCCATTCTTTCTCCGGTGCTGACCTACCGGCTTATCCTGCCGGAGGGAAGCGATGCCGTAAAGGTGCTGGGGCTGCTGCGCCAGCTGGAGGAGGAAGAACCCCAGCTTCACCTGGTCTGGAAGGAGGCGGTCAGGGAGATTCATGTGCAGGTTATGGGGGAGGTCCAGATCGAGATCCTGAAGAGCCTGATCATGGAACGGTTCGGGCTGGAGGTGGAATTTGGCAGCGGACAGATCGTCTATCGGGAGACCATCGCAGCACCGGTGGTGGGTATCGGCCACTTTGAGCCCCTGCGCCATTATGCGGAGGTACATCTTCTGTTGGAGCCGGGGGAGCCAGGCAGCGGCCTGCAGTTTGCCACCGCCTGCAGCGAGGATGTGCTGGACCGGAACTGGCAGCGGCTGGTGATCACCCACCTGGAGGAGAAAACCCATGTTGGAGTGCTGACGGGCTCCGCCATCACGGATATGAAAATTACGCTGCTTGCTGGCCGTGCCCATTTAAAGCACACCGAGGGAGGGGATTTCCGGCAGGCTACCTACCGGGCTCTGCGCCAGGGGCTGATGCGGAGCGAGAGCGTGCTTTTGGAGCCTGTGTTCGCCTTTACCCTGGAACTTCCCACGGAGCAGCTGGGCCGGGCCATGTCGGATATCCAGCGGATGCATGGCAGCTTTGATACTCCGGTGACGGAAGGAGAACGCAGTATTCTTACCGGTTCCGCTCCGGCTTCGGAGTTTGGTTCTTACCAGCGTGAGGTAAATGCCTACACCCGGGGTATGGGTAGACTGTCCTGTACCCTGAAGGGTTACGAGCCCTGCCATAACGCCCAGGAGGTGATCGAAGCCGTGAGCTACGATCCTGAGGGGGATTTGGAGAATCCTGCATCCTCCGTATTCTGTGCCCATGGGGCGGGTTTTCTGGTGGGCTGGGACCAGGTGCCGTATTATGCTCATGTGGAGAATAAATGGAGGTTGGAGCAGGGCAGTGACAGTTTGAAGCCGGAGGGCGAAGCTGAACATGGGGTTCATGACAAAGGGGCACATGATGAATCCTACAGTGGGGGTTACGGCTCAGCCAGCGCAGGTTCAGCCGCTGCTGCCCCACGGACAGCAGCATCCAGTCAATCCCGAAGCAGCCGATCCGACTATATTACCCAGGAGGAGATAGAGGACATTTTTCAGCGCACCTATAAAAAGGGAACGCGGGACTATGAACCCTACCGTTACAACAACAGAAATCTGGGCGTTACGGTGGTAGCGGAGGAAAATGCTTCAAAACGCTCAGGCGAGGCTGCTGCAGAAACGGGCAGCAGAACCGGCGGCCGAACTGCTGGCAAAGCCCGTGCTCAGGAAAACCAGGAGGAGTATCTGCTGGTGGACGGGTACAATATCATCTTTGCCTGGGAGGAGCTTCGCAGCCTTGCCGCTGTCAATATTGACAGCGCCAGGGACAAGCTCATGGATATTTGCTGCGATTATCAGGGCTATACGGGTTGTACACTGATCCTGGTCTATGACGCATACAAGGTCAAGGGAAATCCCGGCTCCGTTCTGCAGTATCACAACATTCATGTGGTCTACACCAGGGAGGCGGAGACAGCCGACCAGTACATTGAGAAGACTGTCCATAAAATCGGTCACAAAAACAGGGTGACGGTGGCAACCTCCGATGCCCTGGAGCAGATGATCATCTGGGGCGAGGGCGCCACGAGGCTTTCGGCAGTGGGTTTTCAGGAGGCGGTGAAGGCAGTCCGGGAACGGTTTCAGGAGTCTTACAGCTCCCAGAGTAGGGTGTACAGCAAAATTTCTGCTGACAAATTTTTAGATTAAAAATTGCCGATGAATTTTTGTCTCCGAAAACAAAGGAATAGCTGGAAAAAAATAGACTGCAATGGTAAAGTAGATGTATGGGACCAGCAATAAAAGCAGATGTACATGAATATGATCACTGAGGTATTGATTGTATGGAAGTAACATTTATGAATCCCGGAGTGGATTATATGATTCAGCGTATTATGGAATTCCAGAGCAAGGGGGAATCGGCGTTTTGGTCGGAATCGTTATACCATTTCTATCCGCAGCTTGGATTTCAAGGTATCTCTACTGAAACATGAAGCACAACACGCAAGAGATTTAGCAGCTCATAAGGAAATGTCCTCTGAGGATTTGGAATATCGGGCCAAACTGGTAGAACTAATCTATTCCAGTAAAAGGAATCTGTTGGAGCAGTTTGGCAAAGAAGCCGACGGTTGCCATAAGGACAACGGCCATTCAGTGGCATCCGGCAAGATCATAGAAGGATTTTCTAAAATACTGGGCAAGGACGGCGCTGAACCTGGAAACTTGGAAATTGATGTAATCAAAGCAACAGCAAAGCTCTTGTACGAATCGAGTAATGCACAAATAGAGATATAAAATATCAAGCTGTAAGACAGCGGAAAAGAGGTAAATATGAATCAATATTTGAGTCCCTTTTATGACACTTGGTCTTTTCTTAGAACAGAGCTGGATACGACTCTGGCGGACATTCAGGGACGTAAGGAGGATTTTGCACCGGTGGAGCTGCCCCACGACTGGCTGATCTACAATGCAAAGGATCTGTATCAGAACGGCTACGGCTGGTATCGGAAGGAGTTTGACCTGGAAAAGGCACCTGCAGACGGGGAGCGGCTGATCCTGCGCTTTGAGGGCGTATACATGAATTCCACCCTGTATGTGAACGGCAGGGAGATCGGAGACTGGAAATACGGCTATTCCACCTTTGATATGGATATCACCGACGCGGTGACAGAGGGCAGGAATGAAGTGATCGTTCAGGTGCGCCACCAGTCGCCAAACAGCAGATGGTATTCCGGCGCCGGCATCTACCGGAAGGTGTGGATGAAGCGCTGCGGCAGGGCATATCTGCCCCTGGACGGAACCTACGTGGTGATAAGGCCTGCTGAAGGTGTTGAGGGAGATTTCATCCTGGAGGCAGAGACGGAGCTGGGAGGACCTGACTGGGAGAATACAGAATGCCATTATACCCTCTGGCAGGGAGAAGGGCTGGTAAAGGACTTCGGCATCCAGCAGTGGCAGCGCCCAGCAGGGGAGAGACCGAAGGGCGAGTACGGAACAGAGGATTTTGCGCCTGGCATGGCAGGTATTAAGACAAACGTGACATCTCCGAAGCTCTGGGATATTGAAGACCCCCAGTGCTATCGGCTGAAGGTGCAGTTGAGAGATAAGAACAGCGGCGAAGAACTGGATATTCAGGATATTACCGTGGGATTCCGCCATTATGAGTTTGACCGGGAGAAGGGGTTTTTCCTGAACGGCCGTCATGTGAAGATTCACGGTGTCTGCGAGCATCACGACCTGGGATGTCTGGGAGCTGCTTTCCACGCGCCCGCCTTTGAGCGGAAACTGCGGGTCCTGAAGGAGATGGGCTGTAACGCCATCCGGACCAGCCATAATATGCCCGCTCCCGAGCTGATGGATCTGGCGGACAAAATGGGCTTTCTCATCGTGGATGAGGCCTTTGACATGTGGGAGCGGCCCAAGACGGATTACGACTACGGCCGGTTCTTTAAGGAGTGGTGCCCAATGGATGTGCGCAGCTGGGTGCGCCGCGACAGGAATCATCCCTGCCTGCTCATGTGGTCCATCGGAAACGAGATTTACGACACCCATGCAGATGAGCATGGCCAGGAGATCACAAGGCGGCTGCAGAGTATGGTGAAGTTCCATGACCCCAGGGAGAACGGTCTGGTGACCATCGGTTCCAACTACATGGCCTGGGAGGGCGCACAAAAGTGTGCGGAGATCCTGAAGGTGGCGGGTTATAACTATGGGGAACAGCTTTACGAAGCACAGCATAAAGAACATCCCGACTGGATCATGTACGGCAGCGAGACGGCATCCTTGGTACATAGCCGCGGTATCTACCGCTTCCCCTTAAGCCAGTCTGTCTTGTCCGACGATGACGAGCAGTGTTCTTCCCTCGGCAACTGCTGCACCAGCTGGGGGGCAAAGAGTTGGGAATACTGTATTCTGGACGACAGGGACTGCGAATTTATCCTGGGCCAGTTTTTGTGGACCGGATTTGACTATATTGGCGAGCCCACGCCCTATCACACAAAGAACAGCTACTTTGGCCAGATTGACACGGCGGGATTCCCGAAGGATCCCTATTACTTCTTCCAGGCTCAGTGGACGGATGTGGAGAAAGCTCCTATGGTGCACCTTTTCCCCTACTGGGACTTTAACCCGGGCCAGAAGGTGGATGTGCGGGCCTGCACCAACGCGCCGGAGGTGGAGCTGTTTGTGAACGGTGTTTCCCAGGGCAGGCGGCAGATCGATCGTGTCCATGGCCGGAAGCTGGTGGCGGACTGGCAGCTGGAGTATACACCCGGCACCATCACTGCTGTGGCCTATGACAAGGAGGGCCGCGAGGTGGCAAGGGACAGCCGTACCTCCTTTGGTGACAGCAGCCGTATTGCATTGGCTGTTGACAAGACCAAGCTGCGGGCGGACGGCACGGATATGTGCTTTGTGACTGTGGAGACTCTGGATGCCCAGGGAAATAAAGTGGAGAATGCCTCCGACTATGTGGAGGTAACACTGGAGGGACCTGGCCGCGTTCTGGGTATGGACAACGGTGACAGCACGGACTATGACGATTACAAGACCAATGTGAGAAAACTCTTCTCCGGAAAGCTTCTGGTGGTAGTGGGAACTACCGGGGAGCCCGGTGAGATCAAGGTGCGCATAAGCGGCAAAGGGCTGGAGAGCGCAGAGCTGACCCTGCAGGCGGTGGAGGCGGGAGGCGCAGTCCAGACATACCTGGAGGACTGCAGAAAGCTTGCAACGTCAAAGCAGGGCTTACCGGAGAGGATTCCTGTGAGAAAGGCGGAGCTGCGGGCAGTGAACGGACGCAGTATCACCGGGCAGGTTCGCGAGCTGACTGTGGAAGCGGTTCTGCAGCCTGCAGATACTACGGACAGGGAGGTTGTGTGGAGAGCAGTGAACCAGGCCGGTATCCCGGTGAGCTTCGCAAAGGTGGAGCCCATAGAGAGCGCAGACGGCAGACAGCTGGCCCGTGTGACGGCACTGGGTGACGGTGATTTCCTGGTGCGGTGCATGGTGAAGGGCGGCGGCCGTACGGTGCTGATCTCCCAGCTGGAGTACAAGGCGGAGGGTATCGGCCAGGCATTCCTGAATCCTTACGAGTTTGTCACCGGCGGACTGTATACCAGGGCTTATGGCCAGCTTGGCAATGGCAATGAGAAAGGCGTAGCCTCTGACAGGGGAAACGTCAGCGGTCCTGTGTACGATAATGTGGACTTCGGAGAGTTTGGCTCCGATGAGTTGACCATGCCCATCTTTGCCCTGGATGGAAGTCCCTATGACATTGATATCTGGCAGGGCATGCCCAACGAGGAGGGCAGCAGGATCGTTGCTTCTGTGGTCTATCAGAAGCCTTCTATCTGGAATACCTACCAGGAGGAGACCTTTAAGCTGCCTGAACGAATTAAAGGGATGACAACCATTGCCTTCACATTGCGGGATAAGGTACACATCAAGGGGTTTGTGTTCAAAAAGCTGGAGAAGGCCTTTGAGCAGCTTTGGGCGGAGGATGCCTCAGCGGTGTACGGCGACAGCTTCCGGCGGGACGGACGCGCCGTCCGCGGTATCGGAAACAATGTAGTGCTGGCCTATGAAGATATGGACTTTGGTGAGAAGGGGGCATCCGAGCTGACAATCTGTGGCGGAACGGCGCTTTCCGGCAACACCATTCATCTTCATTTTACCGACGAAGCAGGGGTGACAACAAATCATATTCTGGAGTTTGCCGGTACCGAAGGCACCTGCAGGGAGCAGACCTTTGCGTTGGAGGGCTTAAAGGGCAAGGGCAAGATAGAACTGATCTTCCTTCCGGGCAGCAGCTTTGATCTGGAGTATATGAAGTTTGGCAGATCATAAAACCTATACGTAGATTGTCAAGAAAGAAAGCGCCATGCGAAAGAATATCTCGCAGCATGGCGCTTTTTTTACAGATATCCTCAAAGACCTTTCCCATGTTAGCCGACAGAAAGGACGCAATCCACTTAAAAGCTTTCAACATGATTTAGTCAATTATGATTTGCTAAATTTAACATGACTAAAAACAGGGTTATCGGTCACGTCATGCCTAATTCAAGCCAGCACTGCCAATGTCCTTCCAGCAGACCGCCTAAGCACGTCGGCACTTGGCGAGGTACTTTCGAGCCAGCTCTGTC
>JAFLRN010000068.1 GCA_022511385.1 Acetatifactor sp. | reverse complement strand
GTCCGCGAACGTGCGGAGCCGAGCGGGAGCGCGTCTGCGGTCAGGATATTGGCAGTGCTGGACGTCACTCGTAAGGACATTGGCAGTACTGGCCGTCACTCGTAAGGACATTGGCAGTTCTGGCTGTCACTCGTAAGGACATTGGCAGTTCTGGCTGTTACTCGTAAGGATATGTACACAGTAACGAAACAAGGATTGTCTACAATAAGGATATGCACGGAAAATCATCGTACAGCAATACGCGAGAATAGATGAATTCCCATGGAAAATGGCGGACAAGTTTGTTTGCATCACAGTATGTTTTATGATATGATATATCGTACCAATTCACTGCGAGAGCGGCCAGGAAGCGAAAGAACAGGTTAGCGGGCAGTGAAATAGGAAATGACTAAGATTGGAGCAAGTATCAATGTTGCATGAGCTATTATCAGACAGCTATGATCCCCTGCTGGCATTTGTCGGCATCCTGTTTGCCTTTACGGTCACGGTGGCGGCAACGGCAAAGCTGCAGGGTTTTCTTCCCAAAGATGCGGGCCGTGAGTATGCCCATGACGGAAAACTTTCCGCCGGAAAACCAAGGGGAGCAGGAATTATCTTTGTGCTGGCCTTTGTGGCTGCGGCGCTGCTGTTTTCCACTATTAAGGCGGAGATTCTGATCTATCTGGTTTTGATGGTCATCTGCATGATGACGGGCTTTCTGGATGACGCCTCAAAAATACCTTGGGGAGAGTACAAGAAGGGATTTCTGGATTTGTGCGTGGCGGCTTTGGTGTCCATGACATTTTTAAAATACAATTCCAATGTGATCAGGCTGGCCCTGTTTGATATGGAACTGACTGTCCCGCCAGTGCTTTTTGCTATTCTGGCGGTAATTTTGGTATGGGGCTCCGTGAACGTGACAAACTGCGCGGACGGTGTGGACGGGCTGTCCGGTACGCTTACCATCATTTCCATTATGACCATTTATATTGTGGACAGGCTTCTCGGCGTGGGAGACGATGTCACTTATCTGATCCTGCTGTTTACGGTGTGTATCCTCGGGTATCTCTGGTATAACGCAACTCCCAGCAGGCTGATGATGGGGGATGCGGGCTCCCGCTCCATGGGTCTTTTTATCAGCATAGCCATCCTGAAGACGGGAAGTCCCCTGCTCTACATTCCCATCGCACTTGTGCTGATCCTGGACGGGGGATTGGGACTTTTGAAAGTATTCCTGCTAAGGTTTTTAAAGATACGGATTTTGAAAAATACGAGGACGCCCCTCCACGACCATGTGAGGAAGGTGTGGAACTGGTCCAACACCCAGACGGTGTTCCGTTTTGCCATCATCCAGATCATTCTGGCGGTGGCTGTAGTGTACGGGCTTCAGCTGTGAGCGGAGGCTTGAATGCTTGTGGCGAACAGCTCCTGAAATATGACTTTGAAAATGAGGCATGCCATGGGCAGCGGATCAGGTAAGACGGAACAGGCAGGAAAGGCAGATAGGCCAGGAAAGGCAGATAGGACAGAAATGCCAGATAGGACAGGCATGGCAGGAAGGACAGGAAGTACAGGAAGGACAGGAAGGACAGGAAGGACAGGAAGGCAGGGTAAATGACATGTACGATGAGTTGACAGCCGGTGATATCAAAAAGATGGAAGAAGAGATAGAACATCGCAAGTTAGTAGTGAGACCACAGCTGCTCCAGGAGGTCAAGGACACCCGGGCTCATGGAGATCTCAGCGAGAATTTCGAGTATCATGCGGCAAAGAAGGCAAAGAACCAGAACGAGAGCCGGATCCGTTATCTGGAGCGGATGATAAAGACGGCAAGGGTGATCACGGACAAATCCGCAGAGGACGAGGTGGGGATCAACAACACGGTGACAGTGGAGTTTGTGGACGACGGCTCCGTGGAGACCTATCGGATCGTCACCACTGTGAGGGGCAATTCCCTGGAGAATCTGATCAGCAACGAAAGCCCTTTGGGGAAGGCACTGCTTGGGAAAAAGGAGGGCGAGACCGCCCATGTACAGGTAAACGAGACGCTGGGCTATGATGTAAAGCTTTTAAAGCTGGAGAAGACAGTGGATGAAGACGGCGATAGGATCAGAAGCTATTAGGGGAGACGCAAGATGAAACAATATCTGCTGTTTGACTTGGATGGAACATTGACGGATCCTAAGGTGGGCATCACCACCTGCGTCCAGTATGCCCTTGCCTCCTTTGGCATTGAGGAACCGGATCTGGACAAGCTGGAGCCCTTTATCGGGCCGCCTTTGAAGGACAGCTTCATGGAATTCTATCATATGGATGAGGCGGATGCACAGGCGGCGGTGGAAAAGTACCGGGAGAGATTCCGGGACACGGGTATTTTTGAAAACCAGATTTATGTGGGTGTTCCCCAAATGCTTCGTTCCCTGCAGAAGAAAGGTATGCATCTGGCTGTGGCATCCAGCAAGCCAACGGTTTTTGTGGAGCGTATTCTGGAGCATTTTGGCATTGAGAAATATTTCCAGGTAGTTGTGGGCAGCGAGCTGGACGGTACCAGGGTGGAAAAGGACCAGGTGGTGGAAGAGGCACTGCGGCAGCTCTTTGGTGGAAAGCCGGTGGAGAGGGACAAGGTTTACATGATCGGTGACCGGCGATTTGACGTGGAGGGTGCAAGGGCCCAGGGAGTAGAGAGCGTGGGCGTCACCTATGGCTACGGCAGCATGGAGGAGCTGAGGGAGGCGAAAGCAGATTACATTGTCCGTTCCGTGGCGGAGCTTCACAAATTCCTGCTCCGGGGGACCGATGAGCTGCAAAAGCCCACGGCCTTTCAGAAACTATGGCAGCTGTTGTATCCCGTTCTCATGTTTCTGTTGGTGCGGAGTCTGGCATCCTACCTGTTACAGCTTGTGCTTGTTGGTGTGGGGCAAAGTCTATCCGGCGGTGATTTCTTTTTCCTCAGGGACGGAATGGGAACCTTGATTGATTTTACGGGAAATACCTGGGCTATTATTGCGGCAGTCAGCTATGCTGCAGCTGCTGCAGCTGTTTGGAGCGCTGTGCGGATGGCGCTGCAGACGACGGCGGAGGATATGCGGCTTTTGCACCTGAAACGGGAGCCAAAGATAAACTATGTCATTCTGGGCGTGCTTGCGGTCAGTGTAGTGTTTGGGCTGAACATTCTGTTCGAATTGCTGCAGCTTACCCAAAGATCCGGGAGTTATCAGGCGGTACAGGAGAATCAGTTTTCGGCTTATTTTCTGTTAGGTCTGGTCTGTTATGGACTGATCGCACCCGTGGCGGAGGAGATGCTCTTTCGGGGTGTAATTTATGGCTGGATGAGAAGGATACTGGACCGGAAGGTGGCCATGGTACTTTCTGCATTGTTGTTTGGGCTGTACCATATGAATATGGTGCAGGGGATTTACGGTGTGCTCATGGGCTGCCTGATGGTGTATGCCTACGAATATTTTGGAAGCTTCATCACCGCTTTGGCTATTCATATCACGGCAAATGTGCTGGCATATTGTGTGGGATACGCGGGTGAGGCAATGGTTGGTATGGTGAGCTGGCCTGTGTGTCTGGCTTTTCTCGCTGTTGCGGCAGGAGAACTCTGGATGCTGCATCGCCAGCGGAAGGTCTTGTAGAGTGATGTGAAAGGATGCAGTACAAAGGAGTCGGCGAGAGAATGGTAGGCGGCGGAAAGGCAGGACTTGTACGTGAGATTTTCAATCATTGTGGTGTGCCTGAACCCTGGGCAGAAGTTAAAGAGCACCATGGACAGCATATTGGGACAGACCTGCAGGGATTTTGAAGTGATCATAAAGGATGGAGGCAGTAAGGACGGCTCGGTGGAGCCCTGGAGGAAAAGTACGGGGACAGACGGCTCTGTGGAACCGGAAGGCCGTAGCATGGAGTCAGGCGGTGCCAAAGTACGTTTTTTTCAGGAGAAGGACACAGGCATTTATGATGCCATGAATCAAGCTGTTTCCCGGGCAGAAGGCGAGTTTGTGCTGTTCATGAACTGTGGGGATGCTTTTTATAGCAGGGAGGTGCTGGAACGGACTAAAGTATTTATCGAAGTACAGGAGGCGGCGGGAGTAAATCCCGACAGACTGGTACTGTATGGGGATATCTATAATAGAAAGGTCGGGGCAAGGGTCGCTTCAGCTCCCGCTATCACAGGTTTTACCTGTTACCGCAACATCCCCTGTCATCAGTCCTGCATTTACAGTACAGCCCTATGCCGGGAGAAGCCCTTCGATCAGCAATACAGAATCCGGGCGGACTACGATCATTTCCTTTGGTGCTTTTACCGGGCGGGGGTAAGGTTTGTAAATATGGGGTTTCCGGTGGCATCCTACGAAGGCGGTGGTTACTCGGAGAGTAAAGAGAACAAAAAACGGAATAAGCAGGAGCATCGGTTGATCACAGAGACTTACATGGGAAAGGGTGAGCTGTTCCGCTATCGCGCGGTCATGGCCTGCACCCTTGCACCTCTGAGAAGCGCTATGGCGGAGAGCAGAGTGTTTTCCGGGGTGTATCATTGGTTGAAAGGACGGATGTATCGTAGATGAAGTTTATACACGCATGAGGGAGAGTAGAGTATGCGAGAAATGATAAGGATACTTGGAAAGAGTATATGTATTCTTATTGTAGGTGGATTTGCAGGAGCCGTATTGTTGATATTGGCATATATGCTGCCCGTAAACACAGAAAATAGGGATGCTTCTTTCGATGTGATACATCAGGAAGGAGAGTATCCCAGGGCATCAATGAGCCTTCCCACAGTCTATGATAATTTTGTTTTCTACGCTACGGACCGACTGGACGGATTTACTGATGAGACTATGTTGCAAACAGCAATGAATCTGGAAGACCGAAGTCCATTGCTACAGGCAATGTCTTCTTACAGTGAAAACAAGGGTGAGTATTCCTATTACTGGCATGGCTATGTAACTTTGTTAAGACCGTTGCTGCTCATCTTTGATATTTCAAGTTTGCGAATGTTTAACTGCATGTGTCAGTTGGCTTTATTGACGGTACTATTGCTTTTAATAGGTCGGGAAAAAGGTTTTCCATATGCAGCCATGCTTTTGACATCTTATTTTTTGTTGATGCCGATGGCGCTATTCATGGCCTTGCAATATTCATGGGTGTTTTATGTGGCAGCTATCAGTACATTAGTGTTATTGAAGAAGAAAGACTTTTTATTTTCGGGAAAGCGAATTATCTATTTTTTTATAATTGTAGGTATGTTTACCAGCTATTTTGATCTTTTGACTTACCCATTATTTACATGGGGGATGCCGTTAGTCTGGTGGCTGGTGATGGAAGATACATATGATAAGCGAACCGGCTGGTGCCGAAAAGTGGTAATATCAGGTCTGAGCTGGATTGCGGGTTATGCGGGTATGTGGATGCTTAAATGGTCAATGGCATCTATCGTATTGAAAAGGAATATTTATCAGAGTGCAATTGATGAAGTACTTTTCCGCTCGGGCACGACAGGAGAAATGGAGAATTATCAGCTTGCAGATCGACTGCGAGTATTTTATACAAACTGGATGCATTATGAACATGTGGTTTTTGTTATTCTTCTTGTGATATGGGCATTATATTGGGCATGGAAATCACTTAGACATGGTTGGCGCTGCAGCCCCAAGGGACATGCCTATTTATTGATTGGCCTCTCCTCGTTTGTATGGTACTTTGTGCTAGTCAATCATACGGCTGTGCATCATCACTTCACATATCGTATTTTTGGAGTGACACTGCTGGCTATTCTTGCTTTGATCAACGATGGAGTGGTTCATGAGAGGGTATCACCAACGATCGGTACGAGATTAAAAGTACTGGCTATATGGGCAGCATGCTTTTTGCTGGCATTTCCGCTGGCGATGAGCCACAGGGAAGATTTATCGGTTATGAATGGTGAGGAAGAGTATCGGAAAATATTGCTTGAACAGGGAGAAACTCTGGAAGTGCCCTTTACTCCTACATTTAATCAGATAAAGAATCTGGGCCTGGGTCTGGAATCCGTGGGTGGAACAGGTGAATATGAGATTTCTCTTTGGGATGGTGACCGGTTAAAATATAGGTTGAGTATTCCGGTGTGGAACAGTGAAGAAGGACATTACAAAGGGTTTGATGTGGATTGGAAACTGAATCATAAAAAAACATATCGGTTGACGATAGCAGTGCACGATAATCCGAATGACACCAATGTGTGGGTAACCACCGGCTCTATGCCTCTGGCGGAGTATGGAGAACTACGTGTAGGAGACAGCGCGATGCCAGGACAGATGCTGACAGGAATCGTCTACTGGTGTCGCCCGCTGGAGAAATCTAATTTTTTATTCCTGGTTTTTAGTTGGATGTGCGCTTTAGCCGCGGTCAGTCTTACCGTCCTGTCTCCCTGGCTGCAGGAAAGTGGTAAGGTTGTTTGTTGATGTAAATTAACAGCAGGCAATAGTTGTCACACAATAATACGAAAATATTTGAATTGACAAATTATCTGACAATTTAAATAAAATTTGTTATTTACATACGAAGAAAAATGGTGTATAGTGGTGGAAACGAGGGCGCAATGGAGCGTATAAAGCTTCATTGCGCCCTTTTTGCGTGAGCTACGAGCACAAAGCGAGGTGCACCCATGCGGCAGAATAAATAGTATGAGAGGAGCATGAAGCATGTTTGATGTAAAAAGGGAGCGGGCAGCTGCACCGCTTTATCGGGAGGAATTCGAACACGACAACTGCGGTATCGGCGCCTGTGTGAACATCCATGGCGAAAAGAGCCGCACTACGGTGGAAAACGCCCTGAAAATCGTGGAAAACCTGGAGCACAGAGCCGGAAAGGATGCAGAGGGAAAGACAGGAGACGGCGTTGGTATCCTGACCCAGATTCCCCATAAATTTTTTGCCAGGGTCACAAGGCCCCTGGGAATTGAACTGGGAAAAGAGAGGGAGTACGGTGTTGGCATGTTTTTCTTCCCCCAGGAGGAGCTGCGCCGCAACCAGGCCAAGAAGATGTTTGAGATCATCGTGGAGAAGGAGGGCCTGGAGTTCTTGGGATGGAGGGAGGTGCCCACCTTTCCCAATGTCCTTGGTCATAAGGCAGTGGAGTGCATGCCCCATATCATGCAGGGCTTTGTAAAGAAACCGGCCGATGTGGAAAAGGGTCTGCCCTTTGACAGAAAACTTTATATAGCGAGAAGGCTGTTTGAGCAGTCCACCGAGGACACCTATGTGGTATCCTTCTCCAGCCGGACCATTGTGTACAAGGGCATGTTCCTGGTGGGACAGCTGCGCACCTTCTTTGCGGATCTGCAGAGCGACGACTATGAGTCCGCCATCGCCATGGTGCATTCCCGTTTCTCCACCAACACAAACCCCAGCTGGGAGAGAGCGCATCCCAACCGGCTCATGGTCCACAACGGCGAGATCAACACCATCCGGGGCAACGCCGATAAGATGCTGGCCAGGGAGGAAAATATGGAATCCGACCACCTGAAGGGCCAGATGCACAAGGTGCTGCCCGCCATCAACAAGACGGGCTCTGACTCTGCTATGCTGGACAATACTCTGGAGTTCCTGGTGATGAGCGGCATGGACCTGCCATTGGCTGTGATGATCGCCATCCCCGAACCCTGGGCAAACGACAAGGCTATGTCCCAGACTAAGCGGGATTTTTACCAATATTATGCAACCATGATGGAGCCCTGGGACGGCCCCGCCTCCATCCTGTTCTCTGACGGAGACATTATGGGTGCGGTGTTGGACAGAAACGGGCTGCGTCCCTCCAGGTATATGATCACTGATGACGATACCCTGATTCTTTCCTCCGAGGTGGGAGTGTTGGATATCGATCCCACGAAGATTAAGGTAAAGGAACGGCTGCGTCCAGGCAGGATGCTGCTGGTGGACACCGTCCAGGGCAAGGTGATCTCCGACGAGGAGCTGAAGGAGAAGTATGCCTCCAGACAGCCCTACGGTGAGTGGCTGGACAGCAATTTAGTATTCCTGAAGGACCTGACGATCCCCAATCAGCGAGTGCCTGAGTATACCAACGAAGAGCGCCAGCGGATGCAGAAAGCCTTCGGCTATACCTACGATGAACTAAAGACCAGCATCCTGCCCATGGCAAAGAACGGCGGAGAGGCCATTGCTGCGATGGGGGTGGATACGCCCATTCCCGTACTGAGCAGGACCTACCATCCCTTGTTCCATTACTTTAAGCAGCTGTTCGCACAGGTGACAAACCCGCCCATCGACGCCATCAGGGAGGAGATTGTGACCTCCACTACCATATACATAGGCACCGAGGGAAATATTCTCCATGAGACGGCTAAGAACTGTAACATGCTGCGGGTGAACAACCCCATCCTGACCAACACCGACCTGATGAAGATCAAGAACATGAAGGCGGAAGGGTTCCAGGTTGAGGTGGTTCCTATCACCTATTATAAGAATACCAGCCTGGAGCGTGCCATCGACAGACTGTTCGTGGAGGTGGACAGAGCATACCGTGACGGTGTGAACATATTGATCTTGTCCGACAGGGGCGTGGACGAGAATCATGTGCCCATTCCTTCCCTGCTGGCAGTATCGGCTCTGAACCAATATCTGGTGCGCACCAAAAAGCGCACCCGCGTGGCCCTGATCCTGGAATCCGGTGAGCCCAGGGAGGTGCATCACTTTGCAACCCTTTTAGGCTACGGCGCCTGCGCCATCAACCCTTACCTTGCCCAGGACAGCATCCGGGAGCTGATCGACAACCATATGCTGGATAAGGACTACTATGCGGCGGTGAACGACTACAATAACGCAGTGCTTCACGGCATTGTTAAGATTGCATCCAAGATGGGCATCAGCACCATCCAGTCCTACCAGGGGTCCCAGATCTTCGAGGCCATCGGCATTGCACCGGATGTGATCAGCAGGTATTTCAGCAATACCGTGTGCCGTGTGGGCGGCATTACATTAAAGGATATCGAGAGACAGGTGGATGAGCTCCATTCCCAGGCCTTTGATCCTCTGGGATTGGGCAACGACCTGACCCTGGACAGCCCGGGGCATCACAAGATGCGCAGCGGCGGCGACGAGCACCTCTACAATCCCGCTACCATCCATATGCTCCAGGAGTCCACAAAGCGCGGCGATTACGGCATGTTCAAACAGTACACTGCCATGGTGAACGACGAAAACTCCATTCGAAATCTCAGGGGACTGATGGAGTTCAACTATCCCAAGAAGGGCGTGAAGTTAGAAGAGGTTGAACCGGTGGAATCCATTGTCACCAGGTTCAAGACCGGCGCCATGTCCTATGGATCCATCTCCAAGGAAGCCCATGAGACCATGGCCATCGCCATGAACAGGCTCCACGGAAAGAGTAATTCCGGCGAGGGCGGCGAGGATTTGGAGAGGCTGACAGTAGGGCCTGACGGGCTGGACCGGTGCTCCGCCATCAAGCAGGTGGCAAGCGGACGCTTCGGCGTCACCAGCCGCTATCTGGTAAGCGCAAAGGAAATACAGATCAAGATGGCCCAGGGCGCAAAGCCCGGCGAGGGCGGCCATCTGCCCGGGGGAAAGGTGTATCCCTGGATTGCAAAGACCCGTCATTCCACACCCGGCGTGTCCCTGATCTCACCGCCCCCACATCATGATATTTATTCCATCGAAGACCTGGCCCAGTTAATATATGATCTGAAGAATGCCAACACCGAAGCCAGAATCTCCGTGAAGCTGGTGTCCGAGACCGGTGTGGGTACTGTGGCAGCCGGTGTGGCAAAAGCAGGTGCCCAGGTCATCCTGGTATCGGGCTACGATGGCGGTACCGGCGCGGCACCCAGAAGCTCCATCCATAACGCCGGACTTCCCTGGGAGCTGGGGCTGGCGGAGACCCATCAGACCCTGATCATGAACGGCCTGCGCAACAAGGTGCGCATCGAGACCGACGGTAAACTCATGAGCGGCCGGGATGTGGCCATTGCAGCTATCCTGGGCGCGGAGGAATTCGGCTTTGCAACCGCCCCCCTGGTGACAATGGGCTGCGTGATGATGCGCGTCTGCAACCTGGATACCTGTCCCGTGGGTGTGGCTACCCAGAATCCGGAGCTAAGGAAGAATTTCCGCGGTAAACCGGAGTATGTGGAAAACTTTATGAGATTTATCGCCCAGGAGCTTCGGGAATATATGGCTGCGCTGGGTGTGAAGACTGTGGATGAGCTGGTGGGACGCACGGACCTTCTCCGTGTGAAGGAGAATTTGACGGAATCTCAGAAGCAAGTGGACCTGAGCCTGATCCTGGCAAATCCCTATGAAGGCGTAAAGCAGAAATGTACCTTTGATTCCAAGCAGGTATACGACTTTGAACTGGAGAAGACCCTGGATGAAAAGGTGTTGTTGAAGCAGCTGAAGAAAGCCATCGAGAGCGGTCAGAAACGCAGTATCGAGGTAGATGTGGGCAACACCGACCGTACCTTCGGCACCATCCTAGGCAGCGAGATCACAAAAAAGCTGGGAGACGATGTAGAGGAGGATACTTACCGGGTGCAGTGCAACGGCGCGGGCGGCCAATCCTTCGGCGCGTTTATCCCCAAGGGCCTGACCCTGGAGCTTGTGGGAGACAGCAACGATTACTTTGGCAAGGGTCTCTCCGGCGGCAAGCTGATCGTGTATCCGCCCAAGGGAAGCAAGTTCAAGGCGGAAGAGAATGTCATTATCGGCAACGTGGCATTGTATGGAGCCACCAGCGGCAAGGCCTTTATCAACGGCGTAGCAGGAGAGCGGTTCTGTGTCCGCAACTCCGGTGCTGTTGCGGTGGTGGAAGGCGTTGGCGACCATGGCTGCGAGTACATGACCGGCGGGCGCGTGGTTGTGCTGGGACGCACCGGGAAGAACTTTGCGGCAGGTATGAGCGGCGGTATCGCTTATGTGCTGGATGAAGGGAATGATCTGTATAAGAGACTGAATAAGGAGATGGTTTCCTCCAGTGAGATCACGTCCAAGTATGATGTGATTGAGCTGAAGGGGATGATCCAGGAACATGTGGCGCTGACCAATTCGCCCAAGGGGAAGGAGATTCTGGATAACTTTGGGGAGTATCTGCCGAAGTTCAAGAAGATTATCCCGCATGATTATGAGAGGGTGCTGAAGACCATTGTGCAGATGGAGGAGAAGGGGCTGAGTGCGGAGCAGGCGCAGATTGAGGCGTTTTATGCGAATACCAGGAAATAGGATGGCTCCGCGCGAGTGACGGAGCTGCCCGCCGCCCGGGGCCGTCACTCGCGGAAAACAAAAAACTTAGCATAATAATTCCTAAAAAAATAAGGCTGTAACTATGACAAAACCTAAAGGGGGCCACCACCCCCTGGAGAGGAGAAAGAAATGGGAAAACCGACTGGGTTTATGGAATATAAGAGGGAGGTCAGCAAGGAACAGGATCCCAAGAAGCGCATCAAGCACTTTAACGAGTTCCATGAACATCTCCCCAAGGAGAAACAGAGCCTGCAGGGAGCAAGATGCATGGAGTGCGGCGTGCCATTCTGCCAGGCAGGGATGATGATCTGCGGCATGGCCAGCGGATGCCCGCTGCACAATCTGGTTCCGGAGTGGAACGACCTGGTTTATACGGGAAACTGGGAACAGGCCTATAACAGACTGAAAAAGACCAACAATTTCCCGGAGTTTACCTCCAGAGTATGTCCAGCACTGTGTGAAGCAGCCTGCACCTGTGGCCTGAACGGGGATCCGGTGGCCACCAAGGAAAATGAGTACGCCATCATTGAGAATGCCTATGAGCAGGGTTTTGCAGCGGCAAAGCCACCCAAGGTCAGGACGGGAAAAAAGATTGCCGTGATCGGCAGCGGCCCCTCCGGGCTGGCGGCAGCGGACCAGCTGAACAAAAGAGGACATTCCGTGACCGTGTATGAGCGCTCCGACCGAGTGGGCGGACTGTTGATGTACGGCATTCCCAACATGAAGCTGGAGAAGCAGATTGTGGAGAGAAAGCGGAAGATCATGGAGGAGGAAGGCATTACCTTTGTCACCGGCGTGGATGTGGGAAAGGATATGAAGGCCGATAAGCTGCTCCGTGAGTTTGACCGGGTGGTGCTGGCCTGCGGTGCTTCCAACCCTAGGGACATCAAGGCCCCCGGCAGGGACGCCAAGGGAATCTACTTTGCGGTGGATTTCCTGAAGGCCAACACCAAGAGCCTGCTGGATTCCAAATTTGAGGATAAGCAGTATGTGGACACTAAGGATAAGAATGTGGTGATCATCGGCGGCGGCGACACCGGAAACGACTGCGTGGGAACCTCCATCCGACACGGGGCAAAGAGCGTGACCCAGATTGAGATGATGCCAAAGGCTCCCGACCGGCGGGCGGAGAACAATCCCTGGCCCGAGTGGCCCAAGGTCTGCAAGACGGACTACGGCCAGCAGGAGGCCATCGCGGTGTACGGCCATGATCCCAGGATCTATGAGGCCACGGTGAAGGAGTTCATCAAGGACAAGAGCGGAAACCTGAAAGCTGTGAAGATCGTGAAGCTGTCCTGGGAGAAGGACGAGGCCACCGGGCGCATGAACATGAAGGAAGTGCCCGGCAGCGAGCAGGTGCTGGATGCTGATATCGTTCTGATCGCAGCCGGATTCCTGGGAGCGGAAGCCTACGTGGCGGAGGCCTTCGGCGTGGAGTTGAATGAGCGCACTAACGTAAAGACCGTCACTGGCGCTTACCAGTCCAGCAGGGACAATGTGTTTGTTACGGGTGATATGCACAGAGGCCAGTCCTTGGTGGTATGGGCTATCCGGGAGGGCAGGGAGGCCGCAAGAGCCGTGGACGAGAGCCTGATGGGATATTCCAATCTGGTGGTGCAGTAGGAAATAATGAATAGTATACTAATGGATTTCATATAATTAATAATATAACATAAAAACGTTATGCAGTAGGTCTCATACAATTGCATAACGTTTTTTGTCTCATAAACCTCTGGAAACCATATGTAAGCAGTTTGACGTTTCACCATGAATGCAAGAATGCTGCCTGTATTTGCCCCAAATGTGAATTCGCACATTGTTGCCGCAAAAGGGGCAGTGTTCCTTTTAGTATTCATAGTAGTGGCTGCTTGATCGATTAAAATGAGTATATCACTTTACCGAAAACATCGCAATTAGCTTTTCGTTGGAGCTGGTCTGATTGTAATCCTACATCATATGTTTTTTCATTTATCTATTTTTGATTGAGATTAGAGGGGAAATATGGTATACTGTCCGCAAAAGGCAGTAACTTGCTGAAACATGATATGAATATACGGTATCTTTAGGAGATAGAGACGTACCAGCAAGAGATAGAACTTACCAACATTAAGGAGAAACCATGCATACCAAAAAAATTTTTCCTCAAATCACTTCCCTGGTTTTGGCGATGCTCGTAATCATTAATCTGTTTATTCCCGTCAGCACAGTATCTGCAGAGGTGCCTGATGCCAGTGATACGGCGTGGGGATATTTTACGTATCTCTATGATAACAGCAACGGGCTTTCCACATCCGAAGCAAATGCTGTTGTACAGACGAGCATTGGATTTATCTGGATCGGAGGATACAGCGGTCTGACACGCTATGACGGAAACGAATTTAAGCACTTTGATCCGACCACAGGTATTTCCAATGTAAATTGTCTGTATGTGGATTCTAAGGATCGTTTGTGGGTCGGAACAAATGACAGCGGTCTTGCGGTGCGTCAAAACGCGCAATTTAAATTCTGGGGAAGAAATGAAGGATTGGAAGCCCTATCTATACGTGCAATTTGCGAAGACACGGCAGGGAATATCATTGTTGCCACAACAGAGGGTATGGCATATATTGACAATGACAGTGAATTACATATGATAGAAAATTCCCAGATTGACGAGAAATATGTTCGTCGCCTGACGGCAGACGCGGACGGAGTCATCTACGGCTGCACAATGGACGGCGGCTTCTTTTCGATGGAAAATTTGGAGCTGACTTCATTTCATGAAGCAGAAGATATATGTATTGAAGATATCCTATGCATTGTCCCCGATCCGAACGAAAAGGGCAGGGTTTATATCGGCACGGGAAGCTCCGATATCATAAGCGTTAATATGATGAACGGTTTGAGTGACAGAAAAACACTTTCTGCTGCTCCGCACGAAAACATCAACGATATCTATATTGCTTCCGATCATAAAATGTGGATATGTGCAAATAACGGGCTGGGTTACTTTGATGAAAACATGAGATATGTTGAGCTGAAAAATTCCCCAATGAACAGCTCGATAACTTCAATCACGGAAGACCGCGAAGGTAATCTGTGGTGTACATCTTCCAGACAGGGTGTTATGAAGGTGGTGAGATCGCCTTTTATAGATATCACAGGTATTTCCGGTTTAGACCATGTGGTAGTAAACACCACCTGCATTTATCAGGAGGACTTGTATATCGGAACCGATGTGGGACTGC
>JAFLRN010000067.1 GCA_022511385.1 Acetatifactor sp. | reverse complement strand
GAGGATATGGAAAAGATGGCGGCTATCGTGCCCAGCGACAAGCCTTATATGAGGATGACGGTGGGAGAGACTTATAAGAAGAGGATTCCATGGCTGCTGCTTCTGATGGTGTCCGCTACCTTCACCGGAGCGATCATCAGCTCCTTTGAGGAGGCTTTGAGTGTGTATGCGGCGTTGATCGCCTTTATCCCCATGCTGATGGACACGGGGGGGAATGCCGGAGGACAGGCCAGCGTTACCGTGATCCGTGGATTATCCCTGGGGGAGATTGAATATAGAGATGTGCCAAAGGTGGTCTGGAAGGAGATCCGGGTGGCGGTGCTGTGCGGTCTGACGCTGGCAGCGGCAAATTTTGGCAAACTGATGCTGTTTGATCGGGTGGGGGTATATGTTTCCCTGACGGTTTGCCTGACTCTGGTGGCAGCGGTGCTCATGGCCATGCTGGTGGGATGTTTGCTTCCCGTGGGAGCAAAGAGGCTTGGGTTTGATCCGGCGGTGATGGCTAGCCCCTTTATCACGACTATTGTAGATGCACTGTCGTTGATCGTGTACTTTCGGGTGGCGACTTTGGTGCTGGGAATCTGAGGAAGTGGAAGGCAGGTAGTATGTTTCTGCCACTGCATTTTAGGGATGATACGAGGAGAGGTAGTATGAAAATGCTACCTCTCTTTTTGATGGTAGTATGGAAAAATCCGGCTGTATTGTGCTAACATGGAGATACCTGCAGGATGATGTGGCAGGCTGTTTGCAGATCATTTTCTGAAGAGTGCAAGGGTGCCTGAAAAAAGTGTTGAGGTATTCCGGGGAAAGAAAAGTGAGGAGGTAAGGGTATGAGGAGATTTTGGGGAGGGATCAGAAAAAGCTTTATGAATACGAACAAGCTGGTTTTATTCCTGGTGGGACTGCTGGTGTTTATGGGATATATGATTTTAGTCTATATTGGCGCTTTGCCGCATGGCATAGATATGGTATTTGAAGAGTATTTTGACGTGCACCTGCTGCTGTGGCTGTCGTTACTGTTTTTGTTTGTGATGTGGGTCACTGGGATTTGGAAGGATTTCATAAACGGTTTCCGGCTGGTGTTTTCCAAAAGGAAAAATATTACCCGCATGGAGCTGCAGAAGGCGGCGAAGGCGCTGGAAACAGCCAGAAGGATCGTAGTTCTGGAGAGCGTGATCGCGGTGGCCTTATATATGGTGAATCTGCTTTATAACCTGGCAGAGCCGTTGCAACAGGCAGGGCCGTTTCTGGCGATGGCTCTTTTGAGTATTGCATATTCCAGTCTTTTCTCCCTGATCACGATTCCCATACGTGTCAGGCTGGAGAATATGGCAATCTCCTTTATGGAGGAGACCGGTGAGGAGCAGGAGCAGGGTGACAGCTCGGAGATTGGTCAGGATGCCCAGAGAGTTTATTTTCAGCTTCGGGCTATGGGGCTGACAGACCGGGAGGCCGAGGTGGCAAGGCTGGTCTGCTGTGGTCTGGCGAACAAGGAGATCGGGCAGATGCTGTATATCTCCGACACCACGGTGAAAAAGCACATGACGCATATCCTGGAGAAAACCAAATGTGACAGCAGGGAGGCGCTGGCGGAGATGATAAAGGGCAGGGAGACACTGTACTGAGTCTGTGCTGAGGACGGTAAATAAACAGGGCGGAAAAATGTAGGAGAAATGTAGAAGGACAGGTTCGAAGGAACGGAGGGGAGCAGAAGATGCTCAGAACGGAGATGAGAAGGGCGTTTTGTTCAAAGGCCTTTTGGGTCACATTTATTCTTATGCTGGTGTTATTAGAACGTGCCACCAGCTTCGAGTTCAGATTTCTTCTTAACAGAGGGTATCTCAGTGAAGGGACCTGGCAGGAGAAATTTCTGGAGGCGGCAGGATATGGCGGCGGGGATCTTGTGGTCTTTTTCTGTCCCCTGGTGGTGGTAATTCCCTATATGCTGTCCTACCGAAAGGAACGGGACAGTGGATACCGTCAGCTGATGGTGTTAAGAGCTTCAGGAAGTGCTTACAGAAGGGCAAAGCTTTTGGCGGTGGCTGTCTCCGGCGCAGCAGCCGTGTACCTCCCCTTCCTCTGTTGGATAGCGGTATGCTTCTTTTTGGGAACGGGCAGGACGGATCCTTTCGGCAACAATGTGTTGAACCAGATAAGTGACAGCTGGCTGCCTTTGTTAGAGAGCAGACAAACTTTATTGGTAATTTTGTATCTTGTGAACGCGTCGCTTGTGGGAGCCGTGTTTGCACTGCTGGGGCTTGGGGTGAGCGCCATAATACGGAGCAGATATCTGGCGGTGTTATTTCCCTTTGGATTCTGTGTTTTTTCCGCTGCTGTGCTGGTCTCATATGATCGTGGACTGAACGCTTTTTTGCTGGCGATCCTGGGGATGAGACAGTCCGATCATGTACATATATGGTATCTTTCTCTGTTGCTGTTCCTTGGGGTCGGACTGTTTATCGGAGGGGACCGTCATGCTGAAAAAGCTTAGAGTGGAGGCAGGGACATACGATTTCGCGCGGCGTACAATCCTGTGGCTTGCGCTGTGCTCGGTGATCATTGGAGGATACTACCGTATCTTTGCGGAGAGATGCCCGGGTGGTGCAAGATGGGAGTTTGTCATCTATGTGCTGACAAATCATGATCTTGTCCTGTTGTTCCTGACCGTCCTTCTCCTGGCATTTACCAGCGCCAGAGCGGGGGAGGCACGCCGGTATCCGATCCTGCTGCGCTACAGAACCAGGTCAGAAGCCCTGGCAGCCAGACTGGGGGCGAGAGTGCTTTTTGCGTTGTTTATGGTCCTGAGCCTGTCAGGGATGCTGGGCATTGCAGGGAGCGGTTTCCAAGTCAGGGGAAACCTTTATCCACAGGCGGAAAGTATGGGATATACCTATGTGATTGCCTGCCAGTGTTTAAATATCTTGTGTTATTTTTGCTTCATACTTCTGTTTCGGGAAATATTACAGAACTTGTTTCGGAATACGGCGCTGGAGCTGTTTTTTACCCTGCTCATTCCCATAGTCACCCGTGGTGCGGTGCTGAAGGATCAGACCAGGCTGGTTCTGATAAGTCCCTGGGGAAACATCGCCTATATGCTGGCCTATAACCTGCCGGGCTTTCAAACTGTAAATGAGTTTAATATCATAGTGGAGGTAGAGCGGCCGGATTATCGGTTCTATTGGCAGTACTGGCTGGTAGTGCTGGCGGTGCTTCTCTGTATTGCGGTGTGGCTGGAGAGAAATAGGGATTATGTATTTGAGCAGCACAGGCGGGGAGGCTGACAGGGTGGACCTGGAAGGATGGAAAAGAATGGATATGGGGAAAAGGGTGGACATGGAGAAACGAGAGGAATTGAAGAAAAGAGGAGAAATGGACGAAAGGACGGATAAGGGTCAAATAGAAGAAAATATGGGGAAAATGCAGAACGCAAGGAGAGCAGGAGGCATGGGCAGTACAGAGAACATGGTGGAGCTTCGGCATGTGGTCAAGGCCTATAAGAAGAATGTACTCTTTACGGACTTAAACCTTGCCATTCCAAAGGGGGATATCTGCGGGATCGTGGGGCCCAACGGTACCGGAAAGAGCGTGCTGTTCAAGATGATCTGTGGCCTGGCACAGCCGGACAGGGGGGAGATTCTGATAGACGGGGAGGCGCTGAAAAAAGGCATGTTTCCACGGAATGCGGGGGTGATCCTTGATTCATCGGGATTTCTGCCGGACGAGACGGGACTGAAGAATCTGGAGATATTGGCAGGGATACGGGGGAAGGTCAAGAGGGAGAAGCTTGCGGACCTGCTTTGGCAGGTGGGACTGGATCCGGAGTTGAAGGTGAAGGTGGCAAAATATTCCCTGGGAATGAAGCAGCGGCTGGCCATGGCCCAGGCGCTGATGGAGGATCCCAGCCTTTTGATCCTGGATGAGCCTTTTGAGTCCGTGGATGACAAGGGAGTAGAGCACCTGCGAAACATGCTGAAGAGCATGAATGAGGAGCAGGCCGTAACGATTCTTTTGACCTCCCACAACAGTCAGGACATCCTGACGCTTTGCAGGAGTATATACAGGCTCCAGGGTAAGGATCTGCAGCGGGCGGAGGAGGTTGACCTGGTGTGGGACTGCGAGATGTAAGGATAAGGGGATTTCAGATGAAAAAGAGACCATGTGCCAGGGCAGTGATTGTTATGAGTTTTATAATTGCTGCATTATGCTGTACCGCCTGCGGCAGCCAGGAGCTTTCCTTTGGGGAGGAGCGATATTACGGTGTGAAGGCGGAGGAGGAATTAGGCTATGCAGATGAAAGGGAACAACCCGTTCAAATCGCCGTGGGGGAGAGCCATGTGTGGACTCTGACCGCTGGCAGCGGGGGCATTGTGTATGAGAGAGAGTTTGAGGCAGAAGCCCTGCGGAGCTTGGGAAGTCAACAGGAAGACAAGGAGTTTGTTATGGGGATCTCCGCTGTGGGAGATCAGCTCTATGCCTGTGTGTCCTGCGGCGAGACCGTGCAGGTGCGGAAACTTTCCGGGGATGGGCAGTGGGAGACAGATCTTTCCATTCCCTGGGAGGAGGCTCCGGAACAGCTTCAGCCGACGGTATTTTTTGTGGATGGGAAAGAAAATGCCTATATGGCAGCTGAAGGTGAGGTCTGGCGGTACGCGCCCGGTGAAGGAGGAAAGACGGTCTATCAGCTGAAGGAGCCGGCGGCTTTTCTACAGGAGAAAAAGCCCGGCGTGGTGGAAGCAGTGGCAAAATCTGGCGGGGAAATTACCCTGTATACCCTGGGAGATGACGGGAAAGCGAAGAAAAAGTGGACGTTGAAGCTGTCCACCGGCAATCTTGCACCGATACAGACGGATGATGCTGACACATTGGTACTTGCGGTAGACAATCGCATTTTATTTTTGGACAATAACAGCGGGAAGATAACAGCATATTTTGACTGCATATCTGCCGGAGTCTCCACCGATCTGTTGGGAGGCCTGTGCCAGGTGTCCAGGGGGATCCTTTATCTGGAGGAGAAGACTGCAGATCAGGGCGGACGGTGGCTGAAGCTGACGCAGCAGGGGGATGTGCAGGGGGACAGAACCCTTCTGGTCTACGGTACGGTGGATTTAAGTGCGGCTATGAAGGAAAGGATCGTGTCCTTCAACAGGACGAACCCGGATTATTACATTGCTGTGGAGGAGTATGGCAGTGAGGATCCATGGGCGGGAAAGATCCGGCTTCAGGCAGCAGTCACCTCGGGCAATGGCCCCGATATCCTGGACCTGTATGGGGCGGAAAACTACATTTCTTACGCTGAGAAGGGGTATCTGGAGGACCTGGAGCCCTATCTGCTCAAGGAGGATTTCAGTGACGATATCCTGTGGCAGGTGCAGGATCTGTACCGGGTAGACGGAAAACTTTATATGCAGGTGCCCCATTTCAGCATGCGGGGGTTGGCAATCCATCCGGAATACGCCGGGGATGGGGAAGGGTGGAATTTGGCCAGCTTCCTGCAGCTCGTGGAGCGGAACCGTGGGGAGAAGTATATTGTGGCAGGCAGTACCGCCAGAGCCATTCTGTACATGCTCCTTGAGGGGCTGCAGGGAGAGCTTGTGGATATGGAAGGAAAAGAATCACATTTTGACACGCCGGAATTTATCAGACTGCTGGAGCTTTGCAAAGAGAACGGAAAAACAGGTTTTATGGCTGATGGAATGAGCTATGGTCCGGAGGAAATCGTGGATAAGGTCTTGTTTTCCAGCCAGTACCTGAACGTCCCCATGAGCTGTATGGAACTGTATGCCTATTATGGAGAGAACGCACTGCCATACGGCTATCCCATCGGGGACGGCCAGGTGTTCCTGGTGGAAAATAATCAGGATGCCTGCGGAATTTCCTCCAGCAGCGGAAACAAGGAGGGTGCATGGGAATTTCTTCGGACGCTGTATGAGGAGGACTATCAGGTGGAGATGAGCGGCGGTATTAATGTCTCCTGGGGAATCCGGGAGTCCTGCTGGTATAGGATGTGGGACTCCTACCTGTCTGTGGACGGTCTGGGATTTAACGGCAGAACCGTAGACCCGCCTACAGAGGAGGACGTGGAGAGGTTTGCGAAGATGCTGTTGCAGGGGAAGCTTACAGCTAATCTGGTACCCTATGACGTTACTGAGCTGGTGCTGGAGGAGGCCGAAGCCTATTTTTCCGGGGATCGCAGCGTTACAGAGACTGCTGGGATCATTCAGAACCGGGTGCAGCTGATACTGGAAGAATAAGGATAAGAGCAGGCGTCCTTCTCACGGAATGCTTGTGTTGCTGCTGGAAGATAAGTAGTGTAAAAGTGTAAATAAGAGTAAAAAAGACAGAAGACGCTTTGCGGCGAAAACCGCAAAGCGCCTTCCGTTTTATGGAAAGGAGTGGTCGAATACCTCCGTTATTTGCTTTCGGGTTGATTCAGAAAGTCGAACTGGGAAATGTACAGGTCATAATAGGCACCTTTCTGCTGCAGCAGCTCATCATGGGTACCCCGCTCCACGATGCCGCCCTTATCAATGTACATGATGCAGTCGGCGTTCTTTATCGTAGAAAGCCTGTGTGCAATGATGAAGGAAGTGCGGCCCTTTAACAGCTCGCTCAAGCCCTTCTGCAGCAGAATTTCCGTCTCCGTGTCAATGCTGGAGGTAGCTTCGTCCAGAATCAGGATCTTGGGATCTGCCAGCAGCGCCCGGGCAAAAGAGATCAGCTGCCGCTGGCCTGCGGAGAGTCTGCTTCCACGCTCGTTCACCTCGGTGTAGTAGCCCTTCTCCATCTGGGAGATGAAATCATGGGCACAGACCGTCTTCGCTGCAGCCACTACCTGCTCATCGGTGGCATCCCTATTTCCGTAACGTATGTTATCCATGATCGTTCCCGAGAAGATAAAGCTGTCCTGCATCATAACGCCCATCTGGCTGCGCAGGGAGTGGATGGTCACGGTGGAGATATCGGTGCCGTCGATAAAGATCTGTCCCGAGTCCACATTGTAGAACCGGCTGATCAGGTTCACGATGGTTGTTTTTCCTGCGCCGGTGGGACCAACAAAGGCGTAGGTCTCGCCCTGTTTTGCGGTAAAGTTGATGTTGTCCAGGATCCGATGGCCCTCCTCATAGCTGAAGCACACATCCCGAAACTCCACCTGACCCTGGATGGGGGGCATGATTCCTGCGTCGTCAACATCCTTCACAAGCACCGGTTCATCGATGGTCTCGAAGATACGCTCCAGGTAGGAGATGGCGGTCAGCAGGGAGTTATAAAAGCCGGCCAATGTGTTGATGGGAGCCCAGAACCGTCCAATATAGGAGGTAAAAGCGATCAGTACACCCACGGTAAGGGTCGCATCCGGCGCCAGGATCCAGCGGATGCCAAGCACATAGATAAAGGATGTGGTGATGGCGGAGATTATATCCACGCTGGGACCCATGGTAAAGTTGAACCTTACCGCCCGCATCCAGGCCTTTCGATAGCTGCCGCTCAGGTTATTGAAGATATTATTGTTCACGTTTTCCCGCACAAAGGACTGTGTTACCCTGATACCGTTGATGCTCTCCGCAATGTAAGCATTCAGGTTACTCTGCTTGTTGGACTGGATCTGCCATGCCCGGCGCTGTCTCCGCTTGATGAAGACGATCACTCCTGCCAGCAGGGGCAGGCCGCAGAGGCAGACCAGTGTCAGCCTTGGATCACAGATCAGCATAAATATGATAATGAAGAACAGGTTGCACAGATCGGTGATGGTGTTTACGATACCGTTGCTCAAAAGATCACTCAGGCTGTTCACATAGTTTACCACTCTGACCTGGATCTTGCCGTGAGGTCTGTCATCATAATAGGAAAAAGGCAGCTCCTGGAGGTGGTTAAAAATGTCCGTGCGGATGGAATGGATGATGCTCTGGCCGATGACGCTCATGGTCTTTATCTTAAACCGCATTGAAACGGCGGAGTACATTGCCACCAACAGAGTCAGCAGAGCCATCAGGCCAATCATTTTCATGTCCTTTGCAGGAATGTAATAGTCCATGATCCGCTGGAAAAAAATGGGAACCATCATGGTCAGTGCGGAGGAAGAGAGCATTAATATAATAACGCCCAACATTTTATTTTTATGGGGAGCAATATAACCTCCCAGACGCTTTAACTGACTTATGTCAAAACTGTCTTCCAGCACCTCATCCACGTCATATCGGTTTCTGGCCATATCACTCACCTCCTCTCACATTTTTCGACTGTTTGTCATTTGATAACAGGTCGTATGGAATTTCACCGTACTGATTGTAAAAGGCCTTTGCATAATATCCGCCCTGAGCCACCAGAGAGTCGTGTGTGCCATGCTCAATAATACACCCGTTATCCATTACGAGGATTAAATCGGCATCCTTGATGGATGATATGCGATAGGCTATAATAAAAACAGTGCACGTGTTATTTATTTTTTTCAGCTGGGTCTGTATGTAACTTTCTGTCTCCATGTCAACTGCGGAGGTGGTATCGTCCAGGATCAGGATGGAGGGATCCTTTAAGAGTGCCCTGGCCAATGAGATCCTCTGCTTCTGACCTCCGGAGAGACCGACACCCCGCTCACCCACAATGGTATCGTAGCCGTCGGGCAGAGCGTTGATGAAATGGTTGGCGTCCGCCATGATCGCAGCGTGCTTTACCTCTTCGAAGCTGCAGTTTGGTCTGCCGTAGGCAATATTGCCCTCGATGGTATCCGAGAACAGGAACACATCCTGCATCGCCATGCCAATATTATCGCGCAGGTTATAAAGATCCATATCCCGCACGTCCTGGCCGTCTACCAGAACCTGGCCGGAGGTTGTGTCATAGAAGCGGCAAAGCAGATTCATCAGAGTGGATTTGCCCGAGCCTGTTGAACCGATGATGCCCACTGTCTGGCCAGCATGCACCTTGAAGTTTATATTCGTCACAATATCCTCGTCGTCGGCGCGGTAAGCAACATTCCTGAACTCCACATCGCCCCGGATCTTCTCGTGAATACCGCCGGTGCGGGGCGTATGAACCTTTGGCTCCTCGCTGTAGGTGGCGTAGATCTTCTCCACGGAGGTAAAGAAGTTCTGGATGTCGTTCACCCACCAGCCCGCCATACGCAGGGGCATGTTCAGCATCCACAGATAGCCGTTCACCTTAACAAGGTCGCCCAAGGTAATTTCCTCCTGCACCACCATATAGCCGCCATAGAGCATGAGTACAATAGTCAGGGCATAGGCCAGGATCTCAAAGATGGGCACATACTTCATCCAGACCCTTGATGCGTTGATCTGGGCATTTTTGAATTTGTCATTCTCGACCTGAAATTTTTCTTTTTCAAATTCTTCCTTGGCAAAGGCCTTTACCACCCGGTTGCCGCTGACGTTCTCCTGGACAAAAGCGTTCAGTGAGGAGAAGCATTCCCGGTTCCGCTGGAAAGCGGGTCTTACTTCCCTGGACTGACGGTAGGTTGCCATGGCGGTAAAGGGCAGAACCACCAGCATGCACAGAGCCAGCTTTACATTAACGGTGAACACCATCAGAAGCGCAAAGATAAACAGCAGCACATTCTGGTATACTGCATAAATAACGTATGCTATGAAATGCCGGATGGCATCCATGTCTCCGGTCTGACGGCTCATCAGGTCACCGGTTCGCTTTTTGTTGTAAAAGGCAAAATCCTCCTCCAAAAGCTTCCGGTACACCTTGGAGCGCATGTCATAAAGAGTTCCCTGTGACGCAGTCTCAAACACCAGCTGGTAAGTGAATCGGAGGCAGCTGTTGAGAAAAGTGACCGTCAGCAGGCAGACAAGAAGCTTGGGCAGCAGGTCATAGTTTTTTTTCGTGATCACATCGTCCACAATAATGCCGGATATGTAGGGATTGACGATGGAGAGAACCGCGATGACCGTGGTCAGCAGGAATCCGACAAATATCAGGCCACGGTATTTTTTCAGAAACGACAAGAACCATTTTAAGGGTGTCATTGGTAAACCTCCTTTTTCCTTCCTTCATTATTACTTTCCAAGCTATAAAAAGGAATGGAGTATCTTGTTCCCTTGATGTAATTATTTGCTATCTCTTTCCAAGAGAATTTTTCCAGGAGAATTTCGCCAGAAAAGGGGATGACTTTTTTTTCAAAAGGGGTTAAAATGATGCAAAGAGAGCTAAGGCTGGATAAATGTGACGGAGGATGCTCAAGATGGAAGATTGCAGATGTGCTGCAGGACCAGTAATGGAAGATTTGAACCCAACTTTCCTGTTTACCTGGACGGGTACGCGCAAGAGCGGAAAGGATGAGGACTACCACAGCCATGATATCCTTGAGATGGCCTTTGTCCTGTCGGGAACGGGCCGTTACCGTGTGGATGGAAAAACCTTTTCCATTCAGGAGGGGGATCTTTTGATCTTTAATCCCGGCGTCAGGCACCAGGCTCTGTACTGTCCGGAAGTGGAGATACCCGCAACGGAATTTTTTGTGGGTTTTTCGGATATCCAGTTTCAGGGAATTCCCGCCAATACCATGCCGCTGCCGAACGGAGCCATTCTGCTTCACACCACGGGAGAGCTGCGACGGAAGCTATATCGGATCTGCACTGCCATGCAGGAAGAGAAGGCGGTATCCAGGCAGGGCAGGTACTTTATGATGAAGGCCTATCTGATGCAGCTTATCCTTCTTGTGATCCGGGAGCAGTGCGAGCCGGTGGAGAAATCCAAGGGCTGCTCCTTTGAGTCCGTGAACAAGAAATATCTTGTGGAGCAGATCATCAACTATTTTGAGGATCACTACAGCGAAAAGATATCGCTGGACCAGATTGCGGAGAATATGTATCTGAGCCCCTTTTATATCTCCAAGATCTTTAAGAGTGAAACGGGAGAGACGCCCATACGTCATTTGATCGATATCAGGCTGGAGAACGCCATGGAGCTTTTAGAGGGCGGCTGGCAGGGCAGTATCCAGGAGGTGGCGGCCAGGGTAGGCTACGATGACGCTTACCATTTCAGCAAGCTGTTTAAAAAGCGTTACGGCATTTCTCCGTCCCAGGCCAGAAAGAAGGCCTGAGAGGGCTTGTTACTTTTTTAACTTATTCCGAAACAGTTTTCAAATAGGTAGAAATGTGGTAAGATGTCCGAAGAAGGGCAACTTGAAAGCGAAGCGCCGAGGCTCTGCCCGTAATTTGCAGTAACAAAATTTGCGTTATGGTTTGCGGACGGCGTAAAATATGGAGGTTATCGTGAAATATTTATTTGAATCCAGCATTGAAAAGAGGGACACGGGCTATATGATACCCCTCCCCTTCAACATCTGGGAGGTCAGCAGGCTGAGGGATGTGATTCAGGCCGATGTGAAAATTGACGGCAGGAGTCTGGAGTGTGAACTGCTTCCAAAAGAAAAAGGCAGCTATGAGATACATCTTGGGGATGCGGATGCTGAAGGCCTGGAGCTGGGCACAAGCTATGAGATATTGCTCCATGTTTCGGCAACTTTGATCAAAATGGACCAGAACAGCCCCTATAGTCTTGAACACCCCATCCGCAAGATTGACAGCGTGAATGTGATCATCCAGCCCGAGGACGGATTATGCGGACAATCCTGCGTGGCAATGCTGGCAGGGGTCACCATTGAGGATGTCAACAAAGTCATGGAGTGCCGGGAATGGCAGGCCACCATGGGTCATGTGATCTCCGCCCTGAATTATTACGGCCTGGACCATTCGGATGTTATTGTGTTTACCCAGGGCCGGGATACAGAGCTGCCAAAATGCTGCATTATGATGGAGAAGATGGGGCGTTTTTGTCACTACCTGGTGTACTATAACGGTAAGTTTTACGACTCCAACCTGGGAGTCCTGGAAGAGTATGATATGAGCAAGCTGTTGGGTTATCTGGAAATTAAGTGCTGATCCTGCAGTGTGTCTCTGTTGACTGGAAACAAACAAGGGCTTGTCTGTCTGGACGGGGCGGATAAGCCCTCTTATTATATATCCATGGATATTCGTTGCAGCACAAAAACAGGAGATGTGTAAGAATGAGTGATAACAGGGAAGAACAGGTTGACTGGCAGCTGATGATCAAGATAAACGAGAGAGAAAAGGGCTTAAAGCAGCTCTGTGTGGGAGCAGTGCTGTTCGTGGCAGGTCTTTTGATCCTGGCAGCTGGCGTTATTTACGGTCTGAGGGAAACCTCCAAGCCCACCGCTTTGTACCAGGCCGCCGAGGATGATTATGCATACGCCAGGGTCCTGTACATGTCGGAGTCCTTCGCTTATTATGACCAAATGGAAGGGATGCAGTTCTATCTGGCCTTTGACAGTATTTTGCAGCCCGCCGTTATCTGTCTCCACAATGACGACAGAGAGAGCTTTCAGCCTTATATTGACAACTTTTTCGGTTTGAGCGCTGGGGGACAGATGGAAGAATACATGGCGCTGGGCTACGCAAAGCCCTTTGACCGGGAACTGGAGCAGTATGCCATGGAGGCGCTTTATGAGGTCTATGGGTTGGAGAGCAACGGTGAGGACCTGACGGATTTGTTTCAGGACTATTTTGACGGATATTACTTACAGATCGGCACTAACAGAAGTGCCTTCCGATTCTTTCAGATAGCCGCCCTCTGTCTGGCAGTAGGCCTGGGAGCTATTTTCCTTGGCATGATCCATTACCGCGCATGGACTGATTTCCTGAAAGAGCTGGAGAGTCAGGGAAATCCAGAAGTGCTGGCAGGGAGAAGACAATCCCCCTGTCTGGTGGGAATGCTGGGAGCGCTGCTGGGGGCTGTAATGGGCGGTCTTCTCTGGACTGTAGTGGGAACACTCAGTTCCTATAAATTCCTGAATTTCTGGGTGGGTATCATCATATATTTTCTCTCTTATTCCATATACGGTTTCTGGCGTCAGAGAGAGGAGCTGATCAGATATATTGCGGCTCTTGTGTGCAGCCTCATGTCCATAGCTGCAGCTACATATATACAATGGACCTGGATATACTACAGTGATGCAAACGGCGGTGTCTTTGGCTATATTCCCCTGGAGAGAGTTCTGCGGGAACTGACCTCCTACGTGACGGACAGTGACTGGAAGCTGATCAGGTTTGAAGTGATCGGCGGCGCCATCCTGGTTCTTGTGGGCTTTGTCATCAGCCTTTCGACTTTTATAGAGGATAAGATAAAGACACACCGTCCCAAGACCATCCAGAAGAATTCCGGCGGTATCGCTGAAAAGGCAAAGGCCGTACAAACGCTGGAAGAAAGGGAATCATAAAGGAATTATAAACGATTTATAAAATCTCTCTTTTAATGTTCTTGTAAGAAAATGGAAGAAAACAAGAGATATAAAGAGAAAATTAAAATTATAGAGATTTCTATCCATGTGAATATGTTTGCAAAGACCTACATATAAAACTAATATATGTCTTAGCGATTAGCACTCGAATGAAAAGAGTGCTAACAAAAAGAATTACAGGAGGCAATGATATGAAATTAGTACCCTTAGGTGACAGAGTAGTATTAAAACAGTTAGTAGCAGAAGAGACCACAAAGTCCGGCATCGTTCTTCCCGGCCAGAGCAAGGAAAAGCCCCAGCAGGCAGAAGTGGTTGCAGTAGGCCCCGGCGGCGTTGTCGACGGCAAAGAGATCAAGATGGAAGTCAAAGTCGGTGACCAGGTCGTCTACTCCAAATACGCGGGCAGCGAGATCAAACTCGACGACGAGGAATATATCATCGTAAAACAGAACGACATCCTGGCAGTAATACAGTAAATACAGTACTTTAATAGTGCAAGAGTACAACAGCGCAATGGTGCAAGATCATATATTTAAAATATTATACTTTTGCAGTAATCAGTCCAGCCCTGGCAATATGCCTCAGGCAGACTGTTAAAAACATGTTGGCGCTTGGCGAGGTACTTTCGAGCCTAGTACCACTACGTGTTTTTCAAGCGGGAGCGTGTCTGCCTGAGGCATATTGCCAGGGCCGGACGTCACTCGCATGAAAACAAAAAATTAAAATGTATAATTATGGAGGCAAAATCATTATGGCAAAAGAAATCAAATACGGCGCAGAAGCCCGTGCAGCATTAGAATCCGGCGTCAACCAGCTGGCCGACACCGTGAGAGTAACCCTTGGCCCCAAAGGCAGAAACGTAGTACTGGATAAGTCCTTCGGCGCACCCCTGATCACCAACGATGGCGTAACCATCGCAAAAGAGATCGAACTTGAAGATGCATTCGAGAATATGGGTGCACAGCTGGTGAAGGAAGTTGCGACCAAGACCAACGACGTAGCCGGTGACGGAACCACCACAGCAACAGTCCTGGCTCAGGCAATGATCAATGGCGGTATGAAGAACCTGGCAGCAGGCGCTAATCCCATCATCCTGAGAAAAGGCATGAAGAAAGCTACCGACTGTGCAGTAGAAGCCATTGCAGAGATGAGCCAGAAGGTGAACGGCAAGAACCACATCGCAAGAGTGGCAGCCATTTCCGCAGGTGACGAGGAGGTTGGCCAGCTGGTGGCTGATGCCATGGAAAAGGTCAGCGGCGACGGTGTGATCACCATTGAGGAGTCCAAGACCATGCAGACCGAGCTGGATCTGGTGGAAGGTATGCAGTTTG